>CAVHFE010000003.1:16535-94016 GCA_963635145.1 Oscillospiraceae bacterium | reverse complement strand
CGCTTCCGATTTTCGAAAGGAAGTGGTCGTCATGATTGGAGACCTGCTTTTCCATTTGGCCGCGTTAGCGACAATCGCAGATTTCGTTCTGAGGTTATGGAAGGAGTTCAACTCGAATCGCCGTTGAATGGCATAGGTAGTAAAGAAGCCCGGCAGCTGTAACTACCGGGCCCAAAACCATCTAGCGCCGCCCGGGTCGTCTTTACAACGGGCTTCGCCGACGCCTGCATTTTACCACGGGAAGAGCAACGCAAGGGCGCAATCCGCCTCGTCGGCAAAGTTTTCACAACAAGGAAGCAACTCCTGCGGCGAACGGGACCCCTTGCGATGACCGCCCGTTCCGCTGCGCGCCCTGAGAGCAAGAAAATGAGCCTCGATTGGCCAAAACCCTTACCCCGGGGTAGAAGTTTTGGCCAATTAGCCGGCCCAGTACAGCGCATGCTTAAGCCACCACGCAAAAGCCCAGGTCAGAAAAGCGTGAATTTTGTTTGGTTGGCGAGATCGCAGCATTTAGCGCTGTTCGCGCCCCCGAATCTACCCTCGGATGGGCCCTTTGACCAAAAGAAGCCCTTTTCGCGGATCGGCTACCCTCAGGCGGGACTTTTGACCATGCCAAACGCAGGCGTGCGGCGGGCGGGATTCCTGGAGGGTGGCGCTCTGAAAACCATAAAGAGGATTCCGAAGGAATCCGCATATAAATACTGAAGCAGTGAGCGCATAAAGAAGCCCAGGCCATTGACCTGGGCTTCTGGACAGCGGAACGGGCGACACCCGCAAGGGGCCCCGCCCGCCGCAGGGGTGGATGCTCTAAGTCAGCCAGCCCCGAACCCGCCACACAAAAAGAAAGAACCCCGAAGGGCTCTTTCTTTAAAGCCAGACCCCGCGAAAGCCTGGCCTAATGCAAGCCAAGCCCGACGCAGGCCGGACACCAGCCCGGCGCAGGCCCGGCCTGGCAAAGTGCTCATGCCTATTTGGCCAAACCGGATTCCTCAAGGTAGGCACGCAAGTCGTCGTCCCAGGCGGGGAGCTGCGCGCCGTACATCTCGAGCATCAAGCTCTCAAGCTCGATCTTCTCGGCGGTGACAAGGTCGGTTGCGGGCTCCAGGAACTTACCCTTGTCGAAGCCGCAAATCTCCATGACCTTAGCGGCGAAATCGTAGCGGCTCACGCAACCCTGGCTGGTGATGTGGAACACACCAGTAGCGCCATTCTGGATAACGCGGTCGAGGAACTTCACGTACATAGAAACCGAGGTCGGCGAGGCGAACTGGTCGGTACGCGCCTTGTACACCTTGCCCGCGTTGACCGCGTCGAGGATGTCCATCAGGATGCCGCCGTTGACGCTGTAGAGCCACGAGGAACGAACGATCGCGTGCTCGGGAGTGGTGTCGCGCACCATGGTCTCGCCCGCGCGCTTGGACTTGCCGTAAGCGCATTCGGGATGCGGGTTGTCGAACTCGTTGACGGGCTCGTGCAGACGAGGCGGGAACACGTCGTCGGTGGAAACCTGGATAACCAGCGCACCGACGGAGTTGGCCGCCAGCGCGACGTTGCGCGCGCCCAGGGCATTGGTCTCGTAGGCGCGGATGCGATTACCCAAGCCGGTGACCGACCTGGGAATGCCGGCGCAGTTGATAACCACGTCGGGCTGCGCCTCCTGCGCAAACAGGATCAGGCGATCGGGGTCGCACACGGTAACTTCCTTATCGGTGCCCACCACGTTGTAGCCAAGATCGGCGAAGCGGGTCATGAACTCGGAGCCAAGAAAGCCCTTGGACCCGGTGATCCATATAGTCTTTTTGTCACTCATTTCAAACCTCTATCGTTTGGAAGATTTCGATGCGGGGCCCTTAAGCCGCTTTGGCCTTGGTGCCGCCGGAGCCCGTGCCGTCACCCTTGGACTTGCCGCGGAAAATTTGGAAGGCCAAAACGCAGGCGATCAGGGCGAAGCCGACAAGGTTGCTGCCAACCGATGAAATGGATGCCAGATCGGAAATGGGAAGCATCACGCAGATGCCCGCGACGATCATGATCGCACGCACGATCACGTTGATGCGCCCGCTGAAGTAACCGCAGATGCCCGCCGCAACACCGAACAGGCCGAACAGCGCCATGAAGACGTTGATGCCGTTGAGCCAGATGGGCAGCGGATCGCCCTGCATGATCATCGAGGGGAAGAACGCGAAGATGAAAGGCACGATGTAGGCGGCGATTGCCAAGCGCGATGCATTGAACGCGGTGAGCATGGCATCGGACTTCGCGATTGCCGACGCCGCGAATGCCGCTAGCGCAACCGGCGGCGTGATGTCCGCCAGAATGCCGAAGTAGAACACGAAGAAGTGAGCGCAGACCAGCGGCACGCCGAGCTGCATCAGGATGGGCGCGCAGGTTGCGGCCATGATGCAGTAGTTCGCCGTGGTGGGAACGCCCATGCCCAGGACGATGCAGCAAAGCATGGTGAGGATGAGGCCGATGATCAGCACGTCGCCCGAGGCCATGACGATGACGTTGATGAGCGTGGAAGCAAGGCCGGTAATGGTGATGCAGCCGGCGATCATGCCCGCCATCGCGCAGGCAACGGCAACCGAGATGGAGTTCTTGGCGCCGGCCGCGAAAGCGTCGCAGCAGGTCCACAGCGCGGTCTTGGTGGATTCCACGAACACGCTTGCGAAGCTCTGACCCTCGGCGCGGCTTTCCCAGTTGGTCTGGATGAAGTGGATGTAGCCGATGACGAAGGCGGCGAAAATCGAGATCGCAGCCGAGACGGCCATCGTGAAGACGTTGGCGGCAACCAGGTACACCAGCAGCACCAAAGGAATGATGAGGTAGCAGTTAAGGCCGAGCCAGCTCCACTTGGGAAGAAGCTCGCGCGGGATGCCCTTCAGGCCCATCTTCTTTGCCTCAAGATGCACCGAGAAGAAGATGCCGGCAAAGAAGAGCAGCGCGGGGATGATGGCGATGGTGGCAACCTCGATGTAGGGGATGCCCATGTACTCGGCCATAAGGAAGGCCGCAGCACCCATGATGGGAGGCATGATCTGGCCACCCGTGGACGACGCGGATTCGACAGCGCCGGCGAACTCGGGGCGATAGCCCGTCTTCTTCATCATGGGAATAGTGACGGTGCCGGTGGTAACGGTGTTGCCCACCGAAGAACCGGAAACCATGCCGCACAGGGCCGAGGAAATGACGGAAACCTTGGCAGCGCCGCCCGAGGACCAACCGGCCAGGCGGTTAGCGAACGAGATGAAGAAGTTGGCGATGCCGGTGCGCTCAAGGAAGGCGCCGAAGATGATGAACAGGACGATGTAGGTGTAGCACACGTTGGTGGGCGTGCCCAAAACGCCGCTCGAGGTGTAGAAGAGCTTCTGCACGATGTTGGAAACGGAGCTCACGATGTCGGCGCTGCGGCCCATCTGGAACGAAAGCGCGTACACCAAAAGCGCGGTAACCACCAGCAGGATGGGCAAGCCCACGCAGCGGCGGCACAGCTCGAACACCGCGGCGATGCCGATGACGCCCAAAACCACTTCCAGCGCGCCGATGCGCGTGCCCATGAGCAGGATCTCCTTGCAGTTGAGCGAGAAATAGAAGAAGGCAGCGGCGCCCGCCAGCATGATGACGATGTCGTACCAGGGTATATGGTTGGGCTTGAGGTTGGTTTTGCGCGCGGGGTACATCAGGTAGCCGACGATGATGACGAAGGCCACGAAACGAGCCAAACGCGCCTCGGCCTGGTCGGTCGAGAACAAGGTCATGTACAGGCACCATACGGAAAATACGATCATGACCGCCGTGATGATGACCTTGGGAATGCCTTCCCAGATGCGCGTGTTCGACTCCTGGTCGTACTTGCGCATGATCTCGTCGGCATCGAGCTCGGCGTCTGCAACCTTGACCTCGGTGGTTTCCTTAGATTTGAACAAAG
This sequence comes from Oscillospiraceae bacterium, assembly GCA_963635145.1. GTDB lineage: Bacteria > Actinomycetota > Coriobacteriia > Coriobacteriales > Eggerthellaceae > Anaerotardibacter. Next base: position 90,088 of record CAVHFE010000003.1, on the reverse strand, counting down.
CCATGTTTCCCCCTTCCCTACTCGGAATCCTTGGTGTTCACTTCGATGCCCTGCTCAGCGAAGTACTTGGCAGCACCCGCATGGTAGGGAACCGTAGTGATCGAGGATGCGGTTTCAAGGTTAACCTCGGAATACTTGTCGTGAGCATCGGGCTGGGCCTTGGCACCCTCGAAGATGGACTTGGTAAACTTGTAAATTGCCTCGTCGGAGACGTTGTCGTTGGCGATGACCACCGACAGAACCGCCACCGTGGTGGTGTCGGAATCGAGCCCGTAGGCGTCCTTGGAAATGGTGGACTCCTGATAGTAGGGGCATTCCTTCAGCAGCTTGGCAATGTGCTCGCTGTCCAGGGACACCAGGTGCACAGGCTTTGCCGTGGAAAGATCGGTGATGGAAGTGGTGGGAGCGCCCGCCACGACGAATGCAGCGTCGATCTTGCCGTTCTTAAGCGAGTCGGTGGAGTCGCCGAAGCTCTGGTAAACGGGCTTGATGTCCTTTTCGGTATCCAGGCCGTAGGCATTCAGAATGTCGATGGCGTTGAAGTTGGTGCCGGAACCGGCCGCGCCGACTGAAACGGTTTTGCCCTTAAGGTCGGCAACCGTTTTGATGTCGGGGTTGGTGGTCACGATCTGCACCTGCTCAGGGTAAAGAGCGGCAACGACGGAGAAGTCGCTGTAGGCACCGGTCGATTCGAAGAGCTTGGAGCCCTCGTAGGCGTAGGTCTGAACGTCGGCCTGACAGAAGGCCATGTCGGCGTCGCCATCCTGCATCGATTGGACGTTGGCCTGCGAACCGTTGGAGGAAAGCGCGACGACGGTCGTGCCCTCCGTATTGGTGCAGTAGTTTGCGATAACCGTGCCGAACGCGTAATAGGTGCCGGATTCGCCACCGGTCACGAACTGCAAGTTGTTGTCGATACCTTCGCCATCTTTCGTGAAGCCACCGCCACCGGCGAAACCGGCGTAACCGGCCGCGATGAGGATGACCACGTAAATGGCAGCGATGAGAGCTGTTGCCTTTTTACTCACGCAAGTACCCCTTTCCGTTGAATCTGACGCGCACATACGAAAACAATCAAGCCAGGGGCTAGCGCAGACGCCTGCCTTGCAAAGCCCAAGGAATCAACAAGGCGCGCGCCGCTTAGCCTGGCACCGCTTGGGTTCAAGAAAGCCGCGAGCCACCCGAGGCTTTGCATCTTGCCCGTTAAAACAAACGAGCCACCGGTCAAACGATCGGCGGCCCCAAAGTTTGCGGTTAGCCAAATTTTCGCAAGGTGTGCACGAAACAAGCGAACACGAGTTGAACAACCATCCTAATGGGCGGCGTCCAAAGCAAGGCTAGTTATACAGATTTTTTCGGTGATGGGACACTTATTTCATCATTTGTAACAAAAGGAAGGGGCGCAGCCTAGCGCAGACGATGAAGGTCGTCCTCTTCGTCGATGCGCGTGTCACGACGATCGTCGAGCGCTTCGTCCTCGTCCTCGAAGATGTCGTCGAGCTTATCCTGGATGAATTCGATGAAGGCGGGCTGCTCGTCGTCTCCGGCAGCTTCACGCTCCTCGCGCTCGCGTTCCTCTTCCTCGTCATCGGACTCCATCATCTCGAAGGCAAGGGCCTGATCTTGGACAGACTTAAGGCTCTCGACCTCGATGAACACGCGCGTGGCGTCGGGGAACTCGGCGCGGATGCCCGCCTCGATGCGGTCGATGGAGCGCAGAATTTGCACCGCCGGGACGCTCGGCGAGAAGTTGGCGTCGATCGTCAGGAGCATGTCGTGAGGGCCCAGGAACATCGAGAGCACACGACCGCAGTCGACCACGTTCTCGTCGGATTCCACAATCTCGATCACGCGGCGCGTCTGCGGCTTGTTAAGGCCTTCGCCGATGAGCAGAGCCTTGGTTTGAGTAAGAAGAACGGCCGCCACCACCATCAGCAGCAGGGCAATCGCGATGGACGCCAAGGAGTCGTACAGGGGGTTGCCCGTCACGTGGCTTGCGACGATGCCCGCGAAAGCGATAAGAAGACCGGTTTCGGCAGCGGTGTCCTCAAGTACCACGGTGTAGAGGCTCGGGTCCTTGCAATGGTCGATGAACTTCAAGGGCGATACCTTGCCGCGTGCTAGGTTGAACTGCTTCACCGCGACGGCGAGCGTGGTGCCCTCGATTACGGCCGAGATGCCCAAGATCACAAGCGACGGCAAGGGGTCGGACAAGCGCGCGTCCTCGATGTGGATAAGATGGCTCACGCCCTCAACGAGCGAGATGACGCCACCGACGGCGAAGATGAGCACCGCCACAACCAGCGTCCAGAAATAAAGCTCCTTGCCGTAGCCGAAGGGATGGTCCTCGTCGCTGGGCTTTTTAGACTGATGGATGCCGAAGAGCACCAGGATGCCGTTGCCGGAGTCGACGATGGAGTGGATGCCCTCCGAGATCATGGCCTGCGAGCCCGTGATGAAGGCAGCGATGAACTTAACGATGCCCACGAGGATGTTGCCGCAGATCGCGGCGATGACGGCAATGGTCGAGCTGCCCTTTTGCTGCGCGGCAGCGGCCCCGTCCTGTGGCGCGGGAGCCTCGGGGAGATTGTCAGCCTGGGACAAAAGCCTGTTACGCACGATTTCCACCCCCTCGTCCCTGGAACGCTCGCGCTTCAAGAAGCGCTTTTTGGACGTGGTGTTGTTACTCGGGGGTTGGTCGGAACCCTTCATCGGTGCGATCCTTTCGTACGTGCATAAAACGCGCAGAAGCCCTGCGCAATGTAGCGAATCATGATAGCAAGAATCAGGTGCGGGGCGGTAAAGCTCCTGTAAATGACCACAGTTCGACCGGCGGCCAATCCCTTTGCCTGGCATCTAACCCTCGTCCGGCGACTAGCCCCTTTGCCCGGCAGCTAGTCCTCGTCCAGCAAATCCTCGATGAAGCCGACACGATAGTTGGCAAGCACCACGTCGCCGCCATCCTGCGTGGCGTCCAAGTCAACGTCGGCAAGAATCTGGAAATCGCGGTCGTCCTCTTCGTCGCGGATAAGCTGGCGCACATGCCACACATGGGCTTCCTTTTCGTCGGACTCGTCCAGGAAGAAATGCGAGGTGGAACGCGCGTCGGCGTCCAACAGGACTTCCTCGTGAGCCTCGAAATAGGTATCGATGACCTGGCGCCAGCGCCTGAGCCCAAAGCCCCACTCGCCATCGAGCTCGGCCAAGGCCTCGGCGTTCTTGGACGCCAACAGGCGCACGCGCTGGAAGAAGGCGTTGCGCACCAGAACGGTAAGGCCCCTGCGGTCGATGACCACGGCCGCGGGCGCGGCAGGCGCGGCTTCGTCCATCTGGGAGCCGGCATTTTCCCATTCGTCCACCAAACTGGAGTCGACCGTGCGCACCACCACCGAAAGCCAGGCGATGATGTCTTCCAGGCGATCGTCGCACTTGTCGAGCGGGATGGTGCGATCGAGCACGCGGTACACATCTGACAAATAGCGCAGGAGCGTGCCCTCGTTGCGCGCGATTTTGTAACTGGCAACATAGCTTTTGAAGGTTGCGCCCGTCTCTATCATCTCGCGCAGGATGCTCTTGGGCATGAGCTCGTAATCGGCCGCCCAGGGCACCGACTGGCAGTACATGCTGAAGGCCTGGTCAAGCTCCTCGGCCAGGGGTTTGGGATAGGTGATTTCCTCAAGCTTGTCCATGCGCTCGTCGTAGCCCACGCCCTCGGCCTTCATCGCGGCTATGGCCTGCGATTTCGCCCTGCGTTCCTGGGCACGCAGAACCTGGCGCGGGTTCTCGACCGTAGCCTCCGCCATCGAGATAACGTCAAGCGCGTAATCATCGGATTCAGGGTCAAGAAGCTCCAGTGCCGCCAGCAAGAAGGGCGACAAGGGCTGATCAAGCGCGAAATCCTCGGGCATATCCACGGTAAGGAAGTAATCCCAGGAACCATCCTCCAAAACCTCGTGCTCCACCACGTCGGCGGCCTCGAGCGTCGCAAGAACCTCGTTGGCGCGCGTGTGGAGGGCGAGCTTTTCATCCGGGGTCTGGCTTGAGGCCTCGATGAGGCTGTCCAGGCTTGCGCGCACGTCGCCGCCGCGCTCCACCAGGTTGACCACCATGGAGTTGGTGATGCGCATGCGCGGCTTCAAGGTTTCGGGGCTTGCCTCGACCAGCTTCTCGAAGGCGCCTTTATTCCAGGTCACCTTGCCTTGCGGGGCGCGCTTGAGCTTGAGCTTGCGCTGCTTTTTGGGATCGTTGCCCGCCTTGGCGCGCATGCGCGCGTTCTCGATCTCGTAATCGGGCGCCTGCACCAGCACCACGCCCTCGGTATCGAAGCCCGACCTGCCGGCGCGACCGGCGATCTGATGGAACTCGCGCGCGTTGAGCCTACGCATCCGGTGCCCGTCGTACTTGATAAGCGCCGTTAAAAGCACCGTATGAATGGGCACGTTGATGCCCACACCCAAGGTGTCGGTGCCGCAGATGACCGGGAGCAATCCCTGTTGGGCAAGCTTTTCAACCAGCAGGCGGTAGCGTGGAAGCATGCCCGCATGGTGCACGCCGACGCCGCAACCGAGCAGGCGCTGCAAGGTCTTGCCGAAGGCGGTGGAAAAGCTCGTGCCCTTGCAAGCCTCCTTGATGCGCGTGCGCTCTTCCTTGGTGGCCACGCCGTAGCTGGCCAGCGCCTGCGCCGAATCGAGCGCGGCATCTTGAGAAAAGTGGACCACGTAAATGGGGGCCTCGCCCTTGCGCAGGGCGAGCTCGACCGTGCCCTCCATCGAAGTGTCAACATATTCGTAGCTCAAAGGGATGGGTCGCTCGGCATCGGCCACCACGTCAACAGAGCGGCTCGTGCGTTCCTCAAGCGCGCTCGCGATTTGGGAGGTGTCGCCCAGCGTGGCACTCATAAGAAGGAAACGCGCGTTGGTGAGCTCGATGAGCGGCACCTGCCATGCCCAACCGCGATCGACGTCGCCGTAGAAATGGAATTCGTCCATGACAACGGAGGCGATGTCGGCCGAAGAGCCCTCGCCCAAAGCGCGGTTGGCCAGCACCTCGGCGGTGCAGCAGATCACCGGCGCATCGGGGTTGATGGAGGTGTCGCCCGTGATCATGCCGACGTTGTCGCGCCCCAACAGATCAACCAGGTTGAAGAACTTCTCGCTCACCAGGGCTTTGATGGGCGCGGTGTAATACGAAGTGCCCGCATCGGCGCACAGGTCCATGAAGTGCATGCCCAAAGCGACCAGGGACTTGCCCGAGCCCGTGGGCGTGCCCAGGATGACGTGATTACCCATCGCGATGCTCATCAGGGCTTCTTCCTGATGAGGCCACACCTCGATACCGCGCTTCTCCATCCATCCGATGAAGGACATCAAAAGCTCATCGGGATCGAGCGGAACATCCTCGCTCGAGCGGCTGTACAGGTCGTCAGCCAAAAGCCCTAAGCCGCCGAAACCCTGATAATCGAGCTCGAAGGCATCCTGCGAGCAGGGATCGACGTTTTCCTGGATAGCACCCGCATGGGCTGTGTTTGCCAGCACGGCATCGGGCGCCACGGCACCGGCCTGCGCGGTGGGCTCGACGCTGGCGGGCTTCTTCTCGTTTTCCTGGGACATGGGCACAACCTCGGCTTCGTTCTTGCTTCGTTCTTTTTGCGCTCAACGGTATCATGCGCAGACGCTTTTCGTTATTGTGGAACAGCATGTTTCAATTGATTTTAAAGGAGCCTCATGGCAAGCAATTACGTCGACCTTAGCTGCACGGAGTTCACCGCGCAGCTCGCCGCCAAGCAATCCGTCCCCGGCGGAGGCGGGGCAGCCGCACTCGCCGGCGCGCTTGCCGCCGCGCTCGGTGCCATGACGGCCAATTTCACCACCGGCAAGAAGGCCTATGCTCACTACGAGGAAGACATCGTGCGCATGATCGGTGAGCTTGAAGAGCTACGCGTGAGCATGCTTAGCTACGTTGATGCCGACGCCGCCGGATTCGCCACCTTCATGGATGCCTGGCGCATGGACAAGGAAGACCCCGCGCGCCAAAAGGCGCTCGACGCCGCCACCAAGGGCTCGGCTGCCACTCCCTTCGCCATCGCGAAGGACGCCGTACACATCATCGAGGTTTTGGAAGAGCTTGCGGGCAAGGGCTCCAAGATGCTTCTTTCCGACACCGCTTGCGGCGCAAGCCTGGCACGTGCCGCCCTGCAAACCGCGAGCATCAACGTGTACGCAAACACCCGCGGCACCGATGCCGAGTGGGCGCGCAGCATGGAAACCGAGTGCGAGCAGATGGTCGCCGAGTTCCTTCCTCGCGCCGACAAGGTGTTCAACAGCATTTGCGACGGCGCGGGCCGCTAGGCGAAAACCGTGGCGCGCGCACGCAAACCCTCCAACCTCGATGCCCAGCTTGAGCAATGGGCGGCGGCCATCGTCGACGACCCCGCAAGCTTCAAGGGGCGCTGGAAGCAAAGCTTCTTCCCCGACGCACGCGAAGTGCGCCTTGACCTAGGCTGCGGCAAAGGAGCCTTCCTAGCCCGCAGCGCCAAGGCCAACCCCGAGGTGCTCTACATCGGCATGGACATCGATTCCACCTGCGTGGCACGCTGCGCGAAGAAGGCGATATTGGAAGAGCTGCCCAACATGGTTGTGGCGCGCGCCGATGCCGCCGACCTGCTTGATTTCTTCGAGCCCGGCGAGCTGAGCCTCATCCACTTGAACTTCAACGCGCCCTACCCGCCCAAAAAAATGGCTGCACGGCGCCTGACGCACATCGACCACCTGCGCCGCTACCGCACAATCCTGGGCGAGAACGGCCGCATCGAACTGCGCACCGACAACATGCCCTACTGGAAGTGGAGCCTGGAGGAGTTGCGCATCGCCGGCTACCGCATCGACTGGCAATGCGAGGACCTCCATGGCGCGATGCGCAAACTTGCCAAGAAGGAAGCGAACGCCGATGACGCCGGCAGCAAGGGGGGCACGCAGGCCGGCACACCCCAGACCAACGGCAAAACCGCGCCCAGGCCAACCAAAAGCCCCGAAGCAAAACCCCAAATAGCCGGCGCATCTCTCACCGTGCACCACCGCAACTTCGTTCGCAGCGAGTACGATGAAAAGCTCGTCGAGAAGGGCGCCGTGGTGTACTCACTTATCGCGCACCCCGGCCCCGCACCTGCAGCAATGGAGCAAACCACCAAACTCGGGCTCGTCGATTACCTACCCGAAGACCTGGATACGCTTGAGCACATCCCCTACGGCATGGAAGACACCGTCTTCAACATGCGCAACCGCAAGAAGAACGCCCGCGAAGCCCAGGCGCGCCGAGCTTGGTGGGAGCGCAAATACAAAAGCAAGCGCAGCACACCGGCAAAAGAGGGCAAAAGCGGCGCAAAGGGCGTATCATGCAACAAGCACGAAAACGAGGATGCGCCCCATGCAAACGCAAGCGCATCCCCTGCAAATAACAAGTAAGGAAGAACATGACCGACAAACAGAACAAACAGGCAGCTCAAATCACCAACACCAACCGCTGGGACACCCGCCAGCTCGTGATCATGGCCCTTATGGCGGCCATCGCAACGCTTTTGTCCTTCGTCGAGATTCCCATTCTTCCGGCCGCTCCCTGGCTTAAGTACGATCCTTCCTTCGTGCCCTCGATGGTCACCGGCTTTGCCTACGGTGCCGGCCCCGGCGTTGCCGTCGGCCTGGTAACCGCCATCCTGCACATCTTCATGACGGGCAACTTCTGGGGCGGCATCATGAACATCCTCGTGGTGTGCGCCTACGTGATTCCCGCCTCCCTTATCTACGTGCGCAAGCATACCTGGCGCGGCGCCGCCATCGGCCTGGTCATCGGCTCTATCTGCCAGATCATCGTCGCCATCCTGGCGAACCTCGTGATCACCCCCATCTACGCGGGCATGCCCGTCGAGTCCGTGATCGCACTCATCATCCCCGTGCTCGTTCCCTTCAACGTGCTCAAGGTCGTCTTGAACTCCGTTATCACCATCGCCGTCTACAAGGCAATCTCGAACCTGATTACCCCGAAGAAGAACCAGGTAAAAGGCCGCTAAGCGCCTTTAGGTTTGAAGGTTTCCATGATCGAGTTCGACGGCGTTCGTTTCACCTACGACGGGCAGCACTTTGCCCTCGACGGGCTCGACCTTAAGGTGCCCAAAGGCGAATTCCTATGCATCCTGGGCAGCAACGGCTCGGGCAAGTCGACGCTTGCCAAGCATATAAACGCCCTGCTCATCCCTGACGAAGGCACGGTCATGGTCGATGGCACCGATACGCGCGAACAGGGGCTTTGGTACCTCATCCGTTCCACAGCGGGCATGGTGTTTCAGAATCCCGACGATCAGATTGTCGCCACCCTGGTGGAAAACGACGTCGCCTTCGGCCCCGAGAACCTGGGGCTTGATCCCAAGGAGCTGCGCGCCCGCGTGACCGAAGGCTTGAAGTCCGTCGGCTTGCAAGGCTTCGAGCTGCGCGAGACCAACGCCTTGTCGGGCGGGCAGAAGCAGCGCGTCGCCATCGCAGGCGTGCTTGCGATGCACCCCGAAGTGCTCATCTTCGACGAAGCCTCCGCCATGATCGACCCGCGCGGTCGCAAGGGCCTTACCAAGGTCGCACGCGCACTGCACGAGGCGGGCATGACCATCATCATGGTGACCCACTTCATGGAGGAAGCGGCGCTTGCCGATCGCGTCGTTGTTATGAAAGAAGGCCACATCGTCAAATGCGGCACGCCTGCCGAGGTGCTCACCGACGCGGCCGAGCTGCGCGGCCTCAACCTGAGCGTCCCCTTTGCCACCGAGCTTTCCTTGAGCCTGCAAAACCAGGGGCTCAAGCTGGGCACCCACCTTACCGAGTCCGAGCTTGAGGAGGATTTATGCAACTTGTTTTCGAAGAGGTAAGTTACGCATACACCTCCCTCACGGAGTCCAATAAGCCCAAGAAATCGCGCCGCCTCTTTGGCAAGAAAAAGGAAGAGCAGGCGGCCTTGGACAAGCCCGCCTGGGGTAACGACCCTGCCGAAAAGTACGCCCTTCATCAGGTGAACCTTCAACTTAACGAAGGGGATTTCCTGGGAATCTGCGGGCACACGGGCAGCGGTAAATCTACCCTTATCCAGCACATGAACGGGCTTTTGACCCCCACTGAAGGGCGCGTGCTCCTTGACGGGCACGATCTGTCCGACAAGGGCGTGCAGAAGCAATGCCGCGGCATGGTTGGCGTCGTTTTCCAATACCCCGAGCACCAACTGTTCGCGCAAAGCGTCTATGACGACGTCGCCTTCGGGCCGCGCAACCTGGGGCTCAGCGAAGAGGAAATCGATGCACGCGTAAGGAAGGCCCTCGCCGATGTGCGCCTTGATTTCGACACCATCAGCCCGGTGAGCCCCTTCGAGCTTTCGGGCGGCCAGCAGCGACGCGTCGCTTTCGCCGGCGTGCTTGCGATGCAGCCCCGCATCCTGGTGCTCGACGAGCCCGCCGCCGGTCTTGACCCTGCGGCGCGCTCGAGCTTCCTTTCCTTAATCAAGGAATTGCATGAGCAGGGGCTGACGGTCGTCATGGTTTCGCACAGCATGGAGGACCTAGCTCAGCTTTGCAGCCGCATCATCGTGCTGAACCAGGGGTGCGTTTTCGCGCAGGGCACGCCTGAGCAGGTGTTCTCCGACGCGGAAGGACTGAAGTCCATCGGGCTCGACGTGCCTGCAGCGCAGCGCGTGGCCAACAAACTGCGCGCCCGCGGCATCGCCTTGCCCGACAAGCTTTATTCCTCGGCCGAACAGCTGAGCACTGATGTAGCGAAACTTTATCGCGAGATTCATGGTGAAGATGCGGGCAGGGGAAGCGCGAGCGGCGAAACCGGAGCGATTAACCAAACCGCTGCGCACGCTGCAGGCGGCAGCTCGGACGATGCGCATACCGCCGCAGATGAGGCATCCGCCCTGGACAAGCTGACGGAAAGCGCCGTTGCCAACAGCGCAAACGAAAGCCTGGCGGAGAACGCCAAGTCCGGCAACCCGAACGAAAGCCTGGCCTAACATGGGCAAGATGGTTTTCGGCCGCTACTACCCCGGCTCAAGCCTGGTGCACAACATGGACGCGCGCGCCAAGCTCAGCATCATGTTCTTCTACATGATTGCCGTACTCTGCTGCACCAATCCTTATGCTCTGGGGGCCTGCGTTGCCTTCACCTTCGCTTTCTACCTTGTTGCGCGCATCCCTGTGCGCGTGGCCGTGGGAGCGGTGCTGCCCTTATCGTTCATCGTCGTTTTGGCGATGCTTGCCAACCTGCTGTTCATTCAACAAGGGACGGTGTATGCCGACTGGGGCTTTTTCAAGATCACCGAAGGGGGCGTGTACCAGTGCTTTTTCATGGGCATTCGCCTTTCGATGCTGCTGTTCGGTGCCTGTCTGGTAACGCTTACCACCACCACGCTCGACATCACCGATGCCTTCGAGGCGATTCTGAAGCCCTTCGCGCGCTTCGGCGTTCCCGCCCATGAGCTCTCAATGATCATGGGCATCGCGCTGCGCTTCCTTCCCCAGTTCATGGAAGAGCTTGCCTACACCCGCTCGGCGCAGCTCAGCCGTGGCGCGCGCCTGTCGGAGGGCAGCGTATCCGAACGCGTCGGTGCTCTTAAGGCGCTCTTCATCCCCCTGTTCGCAAGCGTGTTCCGTCATGCTGAAACGCTTGCCGGTGCCATGGACGCGCGCTGCTACCATGGCGGTCCGGGGCGCGGGCGCCTGCACCCTTTAATCTACACCTGGCGCGACGCCGCCGGCGTGGTTGCCTTCCTCTTGATGGTGGCCGTCATCGCAACCTGCAACCTTCTTCTTTAGCTGAAAGCCCGCCATCCACCAATCATTACGACACAAAAAAGCCTGCAGAGAATTTCTCTGCAGGCTTTACATTTGGGTCTATCGCTCCCTGTCTCGAAAAGCAGCTTGCATGGCCGCCGGCTTTCGCAAACGAACGGCAGCCGAACCGAGGCTACTCGTTGTGCCAAGGGTAGGACTCTCCCCTGCCCTTGCGGTCGAGCTCGTGGGGATAACCCACATGCATCCTGAACCATTGCAGATCGGGATTGGCAAACGAAAGGTTGCCGGGCTCGCCGTCGAACAGCGCCTCGTCAAGCGAGGACAGCGGAATCTTCTTGTCGATGATAAAAGTGTAGATACCGGCAGCCTCGGGGCAGTTCATCAGGATGAAGCCGTACAGGCGATCGTCCTTGATCACGAACTTGCGGTAGCTGTTGCCCTCAGCGATCACACGCTCCTCGAAACCAAGATCCGCCTTGGGGCGCACGATGCCGGCCGTAAGAAGCGAGACCTCGCCGAAGAAGTTGGTGGCGTTAACGGCGAAGTTGCCGGGGAACACGCCCTCGGCCGCACTACCCGCCATCTGCGCGCCGGCAATCCTGCCCTGACGAACGGCATTGGGCCACAAAGCCAGGGGCTTCTCGGTGCCATCGAGCGAGTTAGTGGTTTGCGTGACGTCGCCTGCGGCGTATACGTCGGGCAAGCTCGTCTTCATCTGACGATCGACCACCAGGCCACGTCCTTCCTCGGCACCGGCTGCAACGGCGATGAAGCTGTTGGGGCGCACGCCAATGGCAACGATGACGAAGTCGACGTCAAGCTCGGTCCCGTCCGTCATGTAAGCGTGCGTGATAGAGCCGTCAACGACGTCGAAGCGCTCAGCCGTCGCGCCGGGGCGGCAAACGATCCGCGGCGCCACTAGCCTGGTGAGCAGCGCGCCGGCCTCAAGATCAAGGACGCCGTCCAAGATGGGAAAACTGCGCTTGTACACCACAACCTCGTCGGCATGGAAGGAGAGCGCCTCGGCCGCTTTCATACCGATCAAGCCGCCGCCAAGAACCATGACACGGCTCTTGCGGCCCTCGGCGTGCGCGGCCGCCGTGGCTGCGTCAACCATGGAACCCGCCTGCTTCGCCTGGTCGAGCGTGATGAAGTTGACGGCGTTCTTCGCGCCGGCAAGGCCGGGGATGTCCACCTGGCTCGGGGTCGAGCCCGTGGCAACCAGAAGCTTGCCGTAGCCGATCTTCTCCTCGTTCACCAGCTCGACTTCGTGAGCCTCGGCGTCAATTGCCATGGCACCGAACTCAGGCCCAAACAAGGTGTCGATGTTGTTGTCCGCGTAAAAGGACGCGGGGCGCAGCCACATGTTCTCCTCGGCGATCTTGCCTTCAAGCACGTAGGAGATTAAAGGCGTGCCGTAGGCCGCATAGGGCTCGGGCGAGAGCATCAGGATGCTGCCCGTATCGCCGGCGTCGCGGATGGCCTCGGCGGCCGAGATGCCCGCAGCAGAATTTCCAAGGATGACGTAATCGTAAGATTTCATTTACGACCTCCTAGTTCGTGTACATCGCCGCGTAGGGCTTGGCCGAAATGGGACGCAGGCACCAGAAGCCGTCGCCGGAATCGTCGACGGGAGCGCCCAGCTCCTCGGCGAAGTGCTTGTTGTACTCCGCCAAAAGCGCATGGATGACCGCCTTGTCTTCAGGGCCGGCCTCCTTTTGCATAAGGCCGGGAAGAACCTGGTGATCCTTAAGCTTGTTCTTCAAGTAGACGACGCCGCCGTGCATGCCCGTTGCCAGGTACTCGCCGGCCGTGCCCATAAGAAGGATCACGCCGCCGGCCAGGTACTCACCCAAAAAGTTGCCCGCGTTGCCGCCGATGACGACGCAGGGGCATTTGCTTTCGTACTGCTTCATATGGATGCCGACGCGCCAGCCGCAATCGTCGCGGACGAAGATGGCGCCGCCGCGCATCGCGTAGCCGGCAGCATCGCCGCAGCGGCCGTGCACGATGATCTTGCCGTCGTTCATGGTGTTGCCGATCTGGTCCTGGGCGTTGCCGAAGACCTCGATCGTGCCACCGTCCATGTAGCAGGCCATGTCGTTGCCGGGGGTTCCGTTGACGAGCAAGGTCTTACCCTTGGGAAGGGCACTGCCCAGGTAGCGCTGCGCGAACACCTCGTTGAGCTCGACGATGTCGGAGACCTCAAGCGCGGCGTTCACGCGCTCGTTGGCGGGGCGGAAATGCTCGGTTCCCAGCGTGAGGGAGGTTTTGCTTGCGGTCATGACTATGCCTCGCTCTCAACGTAAACCAAGGCGCGATTGGGGCAGGCCGCAACGCAGCTGGGATTGCCCGGCTGGCCGGCACAGCCGCCGCACAGATCGCACTTGATGGCGATGCCCTCGATATGAACCGCACCGAAGGGGCAGCTCACCACGCAGGTGCCGCAACCGACGCACTTCTTCGCGTCGACGAACACCACGCCGGTTTCGGAGTCGCGCTGCATGGCACCCGCGATGCAGCCCTCGACGCACAAGGGCTTGGCGCACTGGCGGCAGTTCGATGCGAAGGAGAAGTCGTTATCGCCCTCGACCTTGATGCGAGGGCCCGCGCACTTCTCGTACTTGAAGGCCTTGACGGGGTTCTTCGATTTGGAATGAGCCGTTTTGCAGGCCACCTCGCAGCGGCCGCAGTTGATGCACAGCTCGGGAATGGGGTAAATCCTCTTCATCGTTATCACTCTCCTGCATGCTGCACGCCGAGGATCTCAAGCTCCTTTTCGCGCAATCCGATGCCGCGGAGCATGAGCCTGTTGCCGCGAAGCGAATCGATGGAGTTGATTCCCATGCCGCCCATGATTTCCTGAATCTCGTGGTTCCAAGCCGTGATCAGGTTGATCACGCGCTCGGCGCCGATTTCAGGGTTGAGGCGCTTGGTAAGGTCGGGGCGCTGCGTTGCGATGCCCCAGTTGCACTTGCCCGAAGAGCAGGCCTGGCACTGGTGGCAGCCGAAGGCGATAATGGCCGCGGACGCGACGTAGGTGGCGTCGGCGCCCAGAGCGATTGCCTTCACAACATCGGCAGCGTGGCGGATGGAGCCCGCCGCAACGACCGACACCGTCGAGCGGATGCCTTCGTCGCGCAGACGCTGGTCGATGGCGGCCAGCGCAAGCTCAAGCGGGATGCCCACATTGTCGCGCGTGCGAATGGGGGCCGCACCCGTGCCGCCGCGGAAGCCGTCGACGACGATGATGTCGGCACCGGCGCGCGCGCAGCCGGAGGCGATGGCGGCGACGTTGTGCACCGCCGCGATCTTCACCGCGATGGGCTTGCTGTAGCGCGTGGCTTCCTTAAGCGAGAAGATGAGCTGGCGCAGGTCCTCGATGGAGTAGATGTCGTGATGAGGGGCGGGGCTGATGGCGTCCGTCCCCTCGGGAATCATGCGGGTGCGCGAAACCTCGGCGTTGATCTTGGCGCCGGGCAGGTGGCCGCCGATGCCGGGCTTGGCGCCCTGGCCGATTTTGATCTCGATGCAGGAGCCGGCGTTGAGGTAGTGCGGGTCGACGCCGAAGCGACCGGAAGCCACCTGGGTGATGCAGTTCTCGCCGAATTGCTCAAGGTCGCGATGCAAACCGCCCTCGCCCGTATTGAAGTAGGTGCCCAGCTCGCGCGCGGCGATGGCAAGCGACTTCTGGGCGTTGAGCGAGATGGAGCCGAAGGACATGGCCGAGAACATCACGGGCACGTCGAGCTTCAGTTGCGGGGGCATCTTGGTCTCGACCGTCTTGGTTTTCTCGTTGACCTTGATGACGGTTGGGCGGCTGCCCAGGAACACGCGCGTTTCCATGGGCTCGCGCAGCGGGTCGATGGAGGGATTGGTTACCTGGGAGGCGTTAAGAAGGAGCTGGTCGAAGTAGATGGGGTACGGCTTGGGGTTGCCCATGGAGCCCAGACGCACCGAACCGGTTTGCGACTGTTTGGCAATCTCCTGCTGAGCTTCCAAGTTCCAGTTATTGGTACCGTTGTCGACCTGCGGCCAATCGGCGATCGAGAGCGCACCCGTGGGGCACATGATCACGCAGCGCTGGCAGTTGACGCAGGCCTTGTGGTTCTCGAAGCATTTGCCAAGCTCGGTATCGACCTCGTGCACTTCATTCGAGCACTGGCGTTCGCACACGCCGCACTGAATGCACAGCTCCTCGTCACGAACGACTTTGTAACGGGGCAAAACGTAGTCCAACATCGGCTAAACACCCCTTTGATAGGTACGGGTTGCGCCGACTTCGGTGATGCCGGCGCCGGGGACTTCAACAACGGGCGTGTTGACGCCGGCTTCCTCGCGCTTGCGCTCGGCTACCTCGTTCAGCTGAACGACGAAGGGCACGCCGCCCTCGACGGAGCGCATGTTCTCGGCGTCGGGGCAGATGATCTCGATCGCCGCCTGCTCGGAAGCCAAGTACACCATGTCGCCCTTTTCGGCCACCATCAAAGCGCGCAGCTTCAGGCGGTCGTTAAGCGCAAGCAGGCCTTCCTCGGATCCAAGGATGACGGAGAAGGGTCCGTTGATGAGCGCGCTGGAGTACACCGTGCGCAGGGCGCTTTCGTAAGCGGCCAGACCGGGC
Organism: Oscillospiraceae bacterium; assembly: GCA_963635145.1. Lineage (GTDB taxonomy): Bacteria > Actinomycetota > Coriobacteriia > Coriobacteriales > Eggerthellaceae > Anaerotardibacter. Next base: position 74,645 of record CAVHFE010000003.1, on the reverse strand, counting down.
TCCATGCGATCGATATCTTCCCAGGAGGGAGCCGTCATGATGTGCGCCGCAGTTTCGGCGGAAAGGCCGTGGCGGCGGATAAGGAGGTCGAACAGGTAGGTGATGACCTCGGTGTCGGTTTGCAGATCGCAGTTGTAGCCGAACTGCTCGACGTAGCGGCGGTTAGCGTCGTAGGACGAAATCTCGCCGTTGTGCACGATCGACCAGTTGAGCAACGTGAAGGGGTGGGCGCCGCCCCACCAACCGGGAGTGTTGGTTGGGAAGCGGTTGTGCGCCGTCCACAACCACGCCTTGTAATCCTGAATGCGGTAGAACTCGCCAATTTCCTCGGGGTAGCCGACGCCCTTGAAGGCACCCATGTTCTTGCCGGAGCTGGCAACGAAGGCTCCGTCGATATGAGAGTTGATGTAGAAGACGCGCTGCATGGTGTACTCGGCCTCGTCAAGCTCGCTTTCAGCAAGCTTGATGGGGTGCGGCACCATGAAGTAGCGCCAGATATGCGGCGGGTTTTGAATGGTTCGCACGTAATCGGTGGGGATCTTCTCCTGCTTCTCGATTAGGAACCACTCGTCCAAGTAGGCCTCGGCCATAAGGCGGGCGTCCTTGGTTTCATACAGCATATGGAACGCGAACAGGTCTTTGTAATCGGGGTAAATGCCATAGGCCGCAAAGCCGCCGCCCAAGCCGTTACCGCGGTCATGCATCAAAGAAATCGACTTCAGCACATCGGTGCCATCGTGCCTGGCCCCGCTGCGATCCATGATGCCCGAAATGGCGCATCCGGCAGGAATCCGGACGTCACCCTCACGAAGAAGGGTCATTTCGTACCTCTTTCATCTACCTAGGGGCCGGCTTGCCTGCAGTAAAGCCACTACCCCAAATTTGGATATTACATAGTATGAAACCATTGTTTCGGCACCGTGTATCTAATGTTTCAGGAATGTTACGCGGCGCGAGCGGCGGATATGCCCGCGCAGCGCGGGAGGCTTTGTCGAGGCAACGGCGCTCACACAAGAGGTGGCGGCGCTGCAGCCACGAGGAGCACGGCCGAAGACGACGCCTATCCCCCATAAAAAACGGCAACCACAGGGCAGGCAGCCGAAACAAAAAAGCGGCGGCCACCCATAAGGGCAACCGCCGCCTCAAGGATTATTCATGCAGCGGGAGCATCCGAGCTAGGCGCACCCACGAGCATCAGCTCGGCTGAAGGCGCGCAGTCGCCGAAGCCCGCAACAGCAAGCCCTAGAGCCCCAGCAAAGGCCCAAACCAGGCTTTCAGAACGGGCAGCCAACCCATGATCAAAACGACCACAATCAAAAGGGGCAGCACGTAGGACATGTAAACGCGCGCCACGCGACCGCCGGGGAACTTCAGGCCCTCACCGGCATCCGCCTCGGCCAAAAACTTATCGAAGCCCCAACCCTTCTTGCGGGTGCAGAACAAGAGGTAGCACAGGCCGCCGATGGGAAGCAGGTTGTTGGAGACGACGAAATCCTCGAAGGTCTGGATGTCGCCGATGCCGGGCACGACGACACCGGACCACACATTAAAGCCCAGCAAGCAAGGCAGGCTCAGCACGAAAAGGGCCACGCCGTTGACGGCGACCGCGCGGCGGCGCTTCCATCCCCAGCTGTCCATGGTGAAGGCCATGATCGCCTCGAACACCGCGATGACCGTGGAAAGCGCGGCAAAGGTCATGAACAGGAAGAACAAGGTGCACCACAACTGACCGAAAGGCATCATCTCGAAAACCGAGGGCAGGGTGATGAACACCAAAGAGGGGCCGCTGCCGGGCTCGACGCCGAAGGCGAAGCAAGCGGGGAAGATGATAAGGCCGGCCATGATGGCGACGAAGGTGTCGATCAGGCACACGCGCAAGGTCTCGCCGGGCAGGCTTCGATCCTTATCGATATAGGAGCCGAAGATCATCATGGCGCCGATGCCGATGCTCAAGGTGAAGAAGGCCTGACCCATGGCCGCATACACGGCCTCCCACAAGTCGCCGATGCCGTTGCCCACAAGTGCCGAAAAATCGGGAATCAGATAGAAAGCCAAACCGGCGCTTGCGCCCGGAAGCGTGACGGCGCGCACGGCCAAAATGAGGATGATGATGAACAGGCAGCTCATCATCGCCTTGGAGATGCGCTCGACGCCGTTTTTCAAGCCGGCGCTCGTGCAGGCCAGGCCGATGATGACGACGAGCGCCATGTAAACCAGCTGCTCGCCGGGGTTGGCCAACATGTCGGTGAACACGGTGCCCACCTCTTCGGCGCTCATGCCCACGAAGAGGCCCTGGGCGCTCTTCACCGTGAAGGCGAGCATCCAACCGGCGACGGTCGTGTAGAACATCATCAAGATGTAGGTGCCCGCGAAGTTGAGCCACTTCAGCCGATGCCACTTGCTGCCTTTGGGCTCCAAGACCTCGAAGGCGCGGCCGGCGCCCTTTTGGGAAGCACGGCCGATGGTGAACTCCATCACCAAGATGGGCAGCGCGAACAAAGCCAAAAACACCAGGTACATAACGATGAAAGCGGCACCGCCGTACTCGCCCGTGATGTAGGGGAAACGCCAAACATTGCCCAGGCCAACCGCACAACCGGCGCTGATCAGCAGAAAGCCCATACGCGAGCTGAAGCGCTCACGCGGCTGAGTCTCGGAAGCTTTAGACATAGAGGACCTTTCTTCAAAAAAGCGCGCACCGAGCGGGTGCCCGATGCGCGCAAGTTAACGGATGATTAGCCGCGGATTTCGGCACCGGTGGCCTTGGCCACCTTGGTGAGCAGCTTGGTGTGCTGCTTGTCCACTTCGTCTGCGGTAAGCGTACGGTCGGCCGCGCGGTACTCGAGCGCAAAGGCCATGGACTTCTTGCCCAGTCCGACGCGCACCGGGTCGCGGTAAACGTCGAAGAGCTTCACGGAATCAAGCAGTTTGCCGCCGGCCGAGCCGATGACCTGCATCATGCGCTCGGCGGTGACGTCCTCGGAAACAACGAAGGCCTGGTCGATCGTGACCGCGGGGTACACGGGAACGTCCACGTAGGGGCGCGAAAGCTGGCTTGCCTTGATCAGCGCGTCGATGTCGAGCTCGAAGGCCACAACGGGAGCCTCGGCGTCGAAGGCCTGAACGGCCAGAGGATGGATCTCGCCCACCCAACCAAGGATCGAGCCGCCCGCGAGCACCTGAGCCGCGCGGCCGGGCTGCAGGAAGGGAGCGTCCTCGGCATCAAGCGCCTTGTAGCGAACCTTCTGGATGCACAGCTCGCGCACGAGGTTTTCCACCACGCCCTTGCCGTCGAAGAAGTTGAACTCGGCAGGCTTGTGGTTCCAGGTGGCGTTGCCCATGGTGCCCGCCAGAACGCCGGCGAGCTTCTGCTTCTCGCGAGGCTGGGGCTTGCCCTCGGCGCCGAAGAACACGGTGCCGGTTTCGTAAAGCTGGATGTCCTTCACGCCACGTGCCTGGTTATGGGCAACCGAGCGCAAAAGGCCGGGGATGATGGTTTGGCGCATGATGGACTGATCGGTCGTCATGGGGTTCAGAAGCTCCACAGGGATGCCCAGGCCCTCGGAGGGCATGCGCAAACGCTCCAAGTCGGATGGGTCGGCAAACGAGTAGGTCATGGTCTCGTTCATGCCGCAGGCGCGCAGCGTGTCGTTGATCTTGCCCATCTTGACCTGGGCCTCGGTGCGCGTGCCCAAGCGGCCGCGGCCGCCGGGAAGCGTTGCAGGGATGCGGTCCATGCCGTAGAGGCGCAGAACCTCCTCGTACAGGTCGATCTCGCGCTCGAGGTCGGGGCGGAAGGTGGGGGCCACAACCTTCCGCACGTCGGCGTCGGCAGTGGCGGAAACCTCGCAGCCCAGGCGCTCGAGGATATCCTGCATTTCCTCAGCAGGAATGGGAGCGCCGAGCATGCCCTGGCAGCGCTTGACGCGAAGCTCAAGCTCGATGGGCTCGGACTTCTTGCCGTACACGTCGATGATACCGGGGCACACCGAGCCGCCGGAGACCTCGGCCATCAGAGCGGCCGCGTAGGCGGAAAAATCGGCACAGCTGTTGTCGTCGACGCCGCGCTCGTAGCGCAGCGAGGATTCGCTGATCAGGCCCAGGTTGCGGCTGGTGCGGCTGGTGCGGCCGCACTCGAAGGTGGCCGACTCAAGAAGGATGGTGGTAGTGCCTTCCGTCACCTCGGACTCAAGGCCACCCATGACGCCCGCAAGCGCGACGGCCTTCTCGGGCGTGGCGATGACCGTCATGTCGGAGCTGAGCTCGCGCTCCTCCTCATCCAGGGTCACCAGCTTCTCGCCGTCGGCGGCGGCGCGAACGACCACGTTGGCCTTGCCCGTGCCGTCGACGAGCTTATCGTAGTCGAAGGCATGCAGGGGCTGACCCAGCAGGAACAAAATGTAGTTGGTCACGTCGACGATGTTGTTGATGGAGCGAGCACCCGCCGCCTGCACGCGCTCGGCGAGCCACTCAGGCGAAGGACCGACCTTGACGTTCTTAATCACGCGCGCCGTGTAGCGGGGGCAGCGCTCGGCGTCCTCCACCGTGACGGTGGCCAGGTCCTCGACCGAAGGAAGCGATTCGTCAATCACAAGCTCGCGCTCGGGGTACTTGACGGGGATGCGATACATCGCACCGACCTCACGCGCCATGCCCGCCATGGAAAGACAGTCGGGGCGATTGGGGGTGATCTCCAAATCCAAAATGGTGTCGGAGAGCTTCAAATAATCGGCGATGGGCGTGCCGATGGGCGCATCGTCAGGCAAAATCCAAATGCCCTCGTGATCGGCGCCCATGCCCAGCTCGCGCTTGGAACAGCACATGCCACAGGAGGCAACGCCGCGCAGCTTGGACTTCTTGATCTTGAAGCCTTCGGGCATGACGGTGCCGATGGTGGCAACGGGGGTCTTGATGCCCAATTTCATGTTGGGCGCGCCGCACACGATCTGCAAAGGCTCGTCTGCCCCCACGTCGACCATGGTCACATGCATGTGATCGGAATCGGGATGGGGCTCGCAAGCCACCACGTGGCCCACGACGACGCCCGCCAGGTTGTCGCCCGTGCGCTCAACGCCCTCGACGCCGGTGCCGGTGAGGTCGAACTTGTCGCACATGGCCTTGATATCGGTTGGAAGCTCAACGTAATCGCTGAGCCACTTCAAAGAAACTAGCATTTCGGGCCCTCCCTAGAACTGACGCAGGAAGCGCATATCGCCTTCAAGAAGCATGCGCAGGTCGGGGACGTTGTATTTCAAGCAGGCAACGCGCTCGATGCCGACGCCGAACGCGAAACCGGAGTATTCCTCGGGGTCGATGCCCGACATCTCCAAAACGTTGGGGTCGACCATGCCGCAGCCCAGGATCTCGATCCAGCCGGTACCCTTGCACATGCGGCACTTCTCGCCGTCGTGCAGGTGACCCGTGCCGCCGCACACGCCGCAGCTCACGTCGGCCTCGGCGGAAGGCTCGGTAAAGGGGAAATAATGCGCACGGAAGCGCGTCTTGCGATCGGGGCCGAAAATCTGCTTGCAGAAGTAATCGAGCGTGCCCTTCAGGTCGCCGAAGGTGATGTTCTTATCGATGACCAGGCCTTCACACTGATGGAACTGGGGCAAATGGCTCGGGTCGGCCACGTCGCGGCGATACACCTTGCCGGGAGCAATGATGTAGATGGGCAGCTCGCGATCTTCCATGGCGTGCACCTGGACGCCAGAGGTCTGCGTGCGCAGCAACACGGCGGACTCGCCCTTAACCGCGGTCTCGGCGCCGGTGTTGTCCTTGACGTAGAAGGTGTCGGCCAGGCCGCGGGAAGGATGATCCTCGGGGGCGTTCAGGGCCGTGAAGTTGTACCAGTCGGTCTCGACTTCGGGGCCGGTGAGTACCGTGTAGCCCAGGCCCAAGAAGAGCTCGGAGATCTCGTCGCTGATGGCGTTGATAAGATGGCGCGTGCCAACCTGCTGGGAGCGGCCGGGCAGGGTCACGTCAACAGCGCTTGCTGCGATGCGCGCCTCCATCTCGCGCGCGGACAGCTCGGCCTTCTTGGCCTCGAGCGCAGCTTCGATCTCGTTGCGCGCCAGGTTGACCGACTTGCCGATCTGCGCGCGATGTTCTTTTGCCACCTGGCCCATTGAACGCAGGTAACCGGTCAAACTGCCAGCCTTGCCCACGACCTCGACGCGGATAGCCTCGAGCTCCTTGGAATCGCCGATTGCGCCGATGCGCTCGAGCGTTTCCTTGTGGAGGGCTGTGATGTCATCGATGATTGCCATTCCTCCATACCTTTCCGAATAAAAAAGAGTCCCTCTTGTCCTTTACGCAAGGACGAGAGGGACTCCCGTGGTACCACCTTGTTTGACGCGAGCTTCATAGGCTGGAGCTGCGCCCACTCATTGGACCCGATAACGGGGGCCGCCCGGCTTGCCTACTGGCTTTTGAACCTGCCTGCGGGGTGCCCGACAGGTAGGCGCGAAAGCGTTCAGTTCGCTGCTGATGAAGTGAATTGCGCATCTGCGATCTAGGCCCTTTCAGCCAACGGACCCTCTCTGGGAAATCGCCCACGACGCGCACTGTCTTCGTCGTCGCATAAGCACCGCCAACAAGCGATGCAGAAAAGAAGTATAGCCCTTTTCGCCAAACGATGCATAGCCCAAAGTTCGCACACATGGCCGGCGGCAGGACAGCTAAGCGAAATGACCATCCGGACAAAAAGAAGCCCGCGAAGACGGCGCTGCCGCCCAAGCGGGCTTTGAATGAGAAAGTTGGTAGCAGGTCGAAGACGCTGCAGCCGGCCTTTTCGATGGCGCGGGCACCTATGGCACTGCGCCAAAGCACGAGCGTTTAGTGACGCTGCTTCTGTCCGTACATGATCATGTGGGAGACGTTGAAGAGCTTGCCGTCGGACAGGCGATACTGCTTGACCTCCCACTGACGGATGCGGCCGCCCAGGGAAAGGGGCTCGGCGATGGTCTCAACGGTGTCGCCCTCGAAAACGGGGAGCAGATGCTTGCTCGAAACCTCGACGCCCAGCCAATGCACCTCGTTCGGGTCGGAGTGATCGGTGTTCACCTGACTTGCGGCGTGCTCGGCAAGCGCGGCGCTGATGCCGCCGTGCAAAACCCCGTGGGGCTGCAGCATATCCTCGGTGACCTTGGTGTGCATGACGTAGCGCTCGGGCGTGCTTTCGAGCACCTCGATTCCCAAAAGATCGACAAAAGCCATTCGTTCATCCTTTCGTACGATGCACCGCACGGGCGCATCGGTTGCTCAACATCGCATAGGTTTACCGCACCGTTTGGTGCCGGGAATTAATCCAGCTTGAAGCTACGGTAGAAGCAAGTGCGCTGGCCGGTATGACATGCGGGCCCCGCGGGCACGACGCGTGCAAGAAGGCAGTCGGCGTCGCAATCATAGGAAAGCGACACGAGCTTTTGCGTGTTGCCCGATTCCTCGCCTTTATGCCAGAACTTGCCGCGGCTGCGACTCCAAAACCAGGTGGTCCGTTGCTCCAGGGTACGGCGCAGCGATTCCTTATTCATCCAGGCCATCATCAAAACATCGCCCGTCGCATCGTCTTGAACGATGCAGGGGATGAGCCCCGCCTCGTTGAAGCAAAGCTCGTCGATGCTAAGATCGGCAACTTCGGAAACCGCCATACGCTAGCGCCTGAAGAGTCCGGAGATCTTGCCGATGATGCCATTGCCCTCGGCGGCCTTGGCGATGGCGCTCTTCTGCGTGCGCGTGCGCGCCTGAGACTGCTCCAGGCGCTGAGCGGTTAAATGGGCATCCTCGCCCATGGCCTGCGCGCTTTGCCTGCGGCTGTAATAGGTGCTTGTGCCCTGACGACGCTTGCCGCCGCGCGTGAAACCGGCGTCGCCCGGCTGCAGGCGCTTTTCCTGCTCGTTGTGCTCCATGATGCCCTCCCATCAGCAAGGCCGGATAAAAGCTACCCCTTATTATGCAGCATTTGCGAAGCTAGAGGCGAACGGGGATTCCCTGCGCCGCCATGTATTCCTTGACCTCGCGAACGGTGAGCTCGCCGAAATGGAAGACGCTCGCCGCCAAAACCGCATCGGCCTCGCCCTCGATGATGCCCTCGGCGAAGTGCTCGAGCTTGCCCACGCCGCCTGACGCGATGACGGGGATGTCGACCGCACGGGCCACCGCACGGGTAAGCGCCAGGTCGAAGCCGTCTTTTGAGCCGTCGCAATCCATGGAGGTAAGAAGAATCTCGCCGGCGCCGCGCTTGGCGGCCTCGGCGGCCCACTCAACCGCATCGATGCCGGTGTCCTTGCGGCCGCCGTGGATGTAGGCCGTCCATTTATTGGGGTTGCCGGGCACGCGCTTGGCGTCGATGGCCACCAGGACCGCCTGGCTGCCGAAGGCGCGGGCACCCGCCGTGATAAGGGATGGGTCGGCGATGGCAGCCGAGTTCAGACTCACCTTGTCGGCGCCCGCAGCGATCATCGTGCGCATGTCGGCCAGCTCGCGGAAGCCGCCGCCCACGGCATAGGGAATATGCACCTCGGCAGAGGCGCGCGAGGCCATATCGATGGTGGTCTTGCGGCCCTCGTGGGTGGCCGTGATGTCAAGGAACACCACCTCGTCGGCGCCCTGGCGGTCATATTCGGCCGCAAGCTCAACAGGGTCGCCCGCGTCGCGCAGGTTGACGAAGTTCACGCCTTTGACGACGCGACCGTTTTTCACATCCAAACAAGGAATGACACGCTTGGTGAGCACGATTCCTTCCTTTCATTACTGGTAAGCGATGGCAGGCCGGGTGGGCTTGCGAGTTGCGCCTGCTGGGGGGCCGGGGCAGGTGCGGCCGGGCGGCGCGGACATTGGCTGGGCGGCGCGCCCTATCCGATGGGGTGCCTGCCCGACAAGGCCTTGGGCTACAGGGTAGCCTCGGCCTCACGGATGGCGGCTATCCCTTCTTCAACGGTGAACGCGCCCTCGTAGATGGCGCGGCCCGTAATGGCGCCGTCGATGTTGGCGCCGGTGGCCATCAGGTTGCGCAGGTCGTCCAGGCTGGCCAAGCCGCCGGAAGCGGTGATCTTGACACTGGGGCACTTGCGCGCCATGGCGGCGTAAGCCTCGGCATCGATGCCCGTTTGCATGCCGTCGCGCGCGATGTCGGTGTACACCAGGTTGGTGATGCCCATGTCGGCGAGCTCGGCGATAAGCCGCTCGGCGGGCACGCCGTCGGCGGTGTCGAGCCAGCCCTCGGTGGCCACGATGCCGTCCTTGGCATCGATGCCCGCAACGATAAGCTCGCCGTACTTGGCAGCCGCCTGCTCGGCGAAGCCGCGATCCTTCACCAGGGCCGAGCCCAAGACCACGCGGCGCACGCCTGCCTCGACGTAACGCTCGATGGCATCCATGGAACGAATGCCGCCGCCCACCTCGATTTCCACATCCAAGCCGGCGATCATGGACTTGATGAGTTCCATGTTGGTGGGGGCACCGTCGCGCGCGCCGTCCAAATCGACGATGTGGATGCGCTCGGCTCCAGCGTCGGCGAAGGCGCGCGCTTGAGCAACCGCGTCCTCGTTGTACACCGTCACCTGGTTGTAGTCGCCCTTCTTCAGGCGCACCGCCTTGCCGTCCAGGATGTCGATGGCAGGTACCAAAATCATGCGCGGCCTCCTTGCGCGTAGCGTTCAACCAGCTCGCCGAAGTTGGCGAAGAGTTTCATGCCCAAGGCCGAGGATTTCTCCGGATGGAACTGGGTCGCGAAAACATTGCCGTGCCAAATAGAGCTGACGAAGCGCTGGGCATGCTCGGTCGTTGCGGCCACGTCAGCCTCGTCCGCCGGCTCGCCGATGTAGGAATGGGTGAAGTAGAAATAGGAATCGTTGGGAATGCCCTTGAACAGGGGGTTCTCGCCCTCGACGTGCACCGAGTTCCAACCAACGTGTGGCACCTTGAGCTTGCGGCCGTCCTCGGTATGCGAGGGCATGCGCACAACCTGGCCGGGGATCAGCCCCAGGCCTTCCATCCACTCGCCCTCGGGGCAGCCCTCGTCGCCGCGCTCGTAGCAAAGCTGCAAGCCAAGGCAGATCCCCAAGAAGGGAGCGCCTTCGGCCACACGCTTCTTGATGGCTTCGGCCTGACCGCTTTCGTTAAGGAAGGCCATGGCATCGGCAAAAGAGCCGACGCCAGGAAGCAAAAGCCCGTCCGCCTGAAGGATATCTTCGGCCTTATCGCTGATGAAGGCATCGAAACCGCAGTCGACCAGCCCGCGATGAACGCTTGCCAGGTTGCCGCGGCGATAATCGATGACGCAGATGCGGGCCGCCATTAAAGCGCCCCTTTGGTGCTGGGAACGACGTCGGCAATGCGCGGATCGATGGCCACCGCTTCTTTAAGGGCGCGCGTGACGGCCTTGAAGCTGGCCTCCAAAACGTGGTGGGAGTTGACGCCCGCGATCTGGCGCACGTGCAAGGTGATGTCGGCGTTGCTGGCGAGCGCGATGAAGAACTCCTGGCCCAGCTCGGTGTCGAAATTGCCCACCTGCTCGGCCAAGATGTTAAGGCTCGGGTAGCAGCTGCCGCGACCACTGAAGTCCACAGCTGCCAGGATCAAGGTCTCGTCCATGGGCAAGAGGCTCGAACCGTAGCGCACGATGCCCTTCTTGTCGCCGATTGCCTGCTTGATCGCCTGACCAAGCACGATGCCGCAATCCTCCACCGTGTGGTGAGCGTCGACCTCGATGTCGCCCTTGCAATGGAGCGTCAAATCGAACAGTCCGTGGCGCCCGAAGGCGTCGAGCATGTGGTCGAAAAAGGGAACGCCGGTGTCGATGTCGGTGACGCCGGTGCCGTCCAAATCGATTTTGACCTGGATGTCCGTTTCCTTGGTTTTGCGGCTTATCTCAGCAACGCGGTTCATGACCTTACCTTTCAAACAAACTATTGGGTGCCAAAGCGAGACCGGGAACAGCCTTAGGCCGCGAGCGGCCGCTTTGGACTTCTTCGATGCGTTGATGCGCACGGCACGCGTACGCGCGCGATGCGCTCGCTTGTGCGTCCCGCACGGGTGCTCATTATGGCACGCTGTCAACGCTTTAGCGCGCTCGAGTGGTTTCGAGGCTGTTAAAACATTCCGTGCGGAAAACTTGCGGATTTGGCGGTGAAAAATCCGTGCAAGCCTGGCTTCTGGCAGGGACGCAGCGCCGCGTTGCTGGTAAACTGGCAGGTAATTATTGGCAACCGCAGCAGAACCGAGGTCTTTTATGCTCGTCAGCGCAACCGCAATGCTTCAGGCCGCCGAAAAGGGCCATTACGCGATTCCCGCGTTCAACACCAACAATCTTGAATGGACCAAGTCCATCCTTACCGCAGCAGAGGAAACCCAGTCCCCCGTCATCATCGAGTGCTCCGCAGGCGCCGCAAAGTGGATGACCGGCTACAAGGTGGTCGCAACCCAGGTTGCCACCATGGTCGAGACCATGAACATCACCGTGCCCGTTGCCCTGCACCTTGATCACGGCACTTACGAGGATTGCTTCAAGGCCATCGAGGCCGGCTTCACCTCCATCATGTACGACGGCTCGCACGACGATTTCGAGACCAACCTTGAGCGCACCAAGGAGCTCGTCGCCCTGGCTCATGGCAAGGGCATCTCCATCGAGGCCGAAGTCGGCGGTATCGGCGGCACCGAGGACGGCGTCACCTCCAACGGCGAGCTGGCCGATCCCGAGCAGTGCAAGATCATCGCCGACACGGGCATCGATTTCCTGGCCTGCGGCATCGGTAACATCCACGGCCTGTACCCCAAGAACTGGGCCGGCCTTTCCTTCGACCGCCTGTCCGAGATCAAGGCGCTCGTCGGCGATCTACCCCTGGTGTTGCACGGCGGCACCGGCATCCCCCAGGATCAGGTTGCAAAGGCCATCAGCATGGGCGTCTCCAAGATCAACGTCAACACCGACCTTCAGGTTGTCTTCACCAAGGCTGTCCGCGAGTACATCGAGGCTGGCAAGGACAAGGAAGGCAAGGGCTACGACCCCCGCAAGGTCCTGAAGCCCGGCACCGAGGCCGTCGTCGCCCGCGCCAAGGAACTGCTCGAGCAGTTCGGCTGCACCGGCAAAGGCTGGGACAAGTAGCCAAGAGGCTAGGCTCAACCCAGAGTCGCAAGCAAGGGAGGCGCCGGGATTTCCGGTGCCTCCCTTTTGTTTATTGATGTTTGACGAAACTCGGGTTTGGCATGCCTGCGCTGCCGCCCCGCGGCGACCCGCGGGGCGGGCTAGGCCAAAATCTCGCGGAGAGCGGATAAGAATTCTTGGTTTTCGGCGGCGGTACCTACGGTTAGGCGCAAGCAGTTCTCCAGGCCCTTGGAGTGGCTGAAGTCGCGCACTAGGATGCCGCGCTCGTACAGAGCTTCCCATACTTTGTCGGCACCGGGGATGCGCACCAGGATGAAGTTGGCGTGGGAATCATAGGCTTCCACGCCGAGCACGCGCACCTCTTCCAGCATCAGGGCGCGCTGCTCTTTGATAGCCTGGATACCAGGCACGAAGGCATCGCTGTTGCGAACCACGGCACGCCCAACCAACTGGGAAATCGCGTCGACCGAATAGGGTTGGCGCACCTTGATGAACTCGGTGATGACGCTCGGCTGAGCCAGGATGTAACCCAAACGAACGCCCGCGCAGCTATAGGCCTTGGAGAAAGTGCGCAGCACAAGCAAGTTCTCATGCTCGGCGATCAGGTGCGCCAGGCTCCCCTCGGCGAACTCGATGTAGGCCTCGTCGAGCATCACCAGCGCATCGGTCGCAGCAAGCAAACGCCGCATAAATTCCTCGGACACAACATCGCCCGTGGGGTTGTTGGGGCTCGTGATAACCACCTGGTCGATATCGCCCTGCGCAACGCGCGCAATCACAGCTTCCTCGTCAAGCGAGTAGTCCGCACGACGCGGCACCTCGACCACGCGCGTGCCCGTGAGCTCGGAGTTGGCGGCGTACACGCTGAAAGTGGGCACCACGTTCAAAAGCGTGCGCCCAGGGCCGCCCCACGCCAGCGAGAAATCGAACAGCAACTCGTCGCCGGCGTTGCCCACCAGCACGTTCTCGCGGCTGAAGCGCACATCTGCGCCCGCAGCCTCGAAAGACTCGTTCTCGCGCTCGGCAATCAAATCGCGCAGCTCGTTTGCCAAAGGATCGGGATAGCGGTTGAAAGCGAATCCCTTCAAGCCGGCAAGAATCTCCTCCTCAACTACCGCAGGCACGGAGTTAGGGTTCTCGTTGGCGGAAAGAAGAACGCGCGCAGGCAGGTACTTAGGGTCGTAAGGGATGATGCCGTCGAGGGCATCCTGCGATTTCCTGACCTTGCCCATTAGTCCTCCAAGGCGCTTGCGCCGCCCTGCTCGAGCATGCTGCGGCGCAGACGAACGGACTCGGCGTGCGCCCACAGGCCCTCGTGGTCGGCGATGGTCACGATGGCCGACGCGTCGTTCAAAAGGGATGCGGGGCTGTACTGGATGATCGAGCTCTTCTTCACGAACTCGTCGGTGGAAAGCGGGCTCGAGAAGCGCGCCGTGCCGCCGGTGGGAAGCGTGTGGTTGGGGCCGGCGACGTAATCGCCCACGGCCTCGGGAGTCCACTCGCCCATGAAGATGGCGCCGGCGTGGCGAATCTGGCCCAAAAGCTCGGAGGGGTTGGAAACGTGCATCTCCAAGTGCTCGGGGGCGATGACGTTGACCACCTCCATGCCACTGGCCAAATCGGGGCACACCACAATCAGGCCCTTGTTGTCCAAGGAGGAAGAAGTGATTTCCGCGCGGGTGGAACGCTTCAGATGCTCGGCGATGGCAGCCTCAACGGCATCGGCGTACTCGTCGCTGAAAGTGACCAGGTAGCAGCTTGCCAGCGGGTCGTGCTCAGCCTGGGCCATCAGGTCGATGGCAACCATCTCGGGCAGAGCCGATTCGTCGGCAACCACGCACACCTCGGAGGGGCCGGCGATCATGTCGATGCCGCAATCGCCCATGACGAGCTTCTTCGCGGCGGCGACGAAGGCGTTGCCGGGGCCGGTGATCTTATCGACCTTGGTGATGCTCTCGGTGCCGTAGGCAAGCGCGGCGATGGCCTGCGCACCGCCGACGGAATACACCTCGGTCACGCCGGCAAGCTTGCACGCGGCGATAATGGCCGAATCAAGCGAGCCATCCTTGGTGGGAGGCGTCACGCAAACGATGCGCTTCACGCCGGCGACGGAGGCGGGAATGGCATTCATCAAAACGGAGGAAGGATAAAGCGCACGTCCGCCGGGCACGTACACGCCGACGGAATCCAAGGGCTGGACCTTGGCGCCGACCATGGCGCCGTCGGGACGGACGTTGATCCAGGACTGCTGCTTTTGGCGCTCGTGGAAATCGCGAATCTGCGCCGCGGCTTTTTCAAGCGCGCGCTCGACCACGGGGTCGACCTTCTCAAGCGCGGCCTGAATGGCCTCGTCGGACACACGGAAATCCTCGATCTCGACGCCATCGAAGCGGCTCGTGTACTCGCGCAGCGCCTCGTCACCGCGCTTGCGCACGTCCTCGACGATGTTGGTGGCGGCGATCATCGCCTCAGCATTAAAAGCACCCGTGCGGTTGAGTAGGGATTCCTCGAATACCTGACCCTTTTCAAGATCGATACGACGCATGGTCATCTTTAGTCCTCCTTGACGTTAGCGGAAAGAGCGTCGGCAAGCTCGCCGACACGGGGGTTGGTTCGGAATGCGCAGGGGTTGGCGAAGAAACGCGCGGTGGATGCCAGCACGTCCTCCACAACTACCAGGTTGTTCTCGCGCAGGGTGGTGCCGGTGGCGGTGATGTCGACGATGCGCTCCGCCATGCCGGTGATAGGGCCGAGCTCGATGTTGCCGTGCAACTGCACGATCTCGACCTGCATGCCCACCTTGCCGAAATGGGCGCGCGTGATGTTGGGATACTTGGTGGCGATACGGATGGAGCCGAGCTCGCTGTAGCGGCGCTCGACGCGCTTGGTCGATCCGGCCTGCTCGGCCACGACGAAGCGGCAACCGCCGAACTTCAGGTCGACCAGCTCCACAACATCGTGGTTTGCCTCGACCAGCGAGTCCTCGCCGCAGATGCCGCAGTCAGCGGCACCCGTTGCCACGAACACGGGCGCGTCGGTCGGACGCACGATGATGTACTCAACATCTCCGCAGGTCATCATCAGGGTTCGTCCGGAATCGATGAGGCCGGAAACATCCAAACCGGCTTCTTTCAGGCAGGCTACGGCGTCTTCGTTGAGCGAGCCCTTGGGAACGGCGACGCGCAAAGGATGCGTGGCGTGGTGCTGCTCGACGGAGTAAGCCTCCATCACTTCCTCAAGGTAGAAGGCAAAGCCCGCGGAGGGAACCGTACCCGCGCCGTAGTTGGCCAGCAGGTTGTCGTAACGGCCGCCGGCGCCCAAGGGCGAACCCAAACCGGGCGCGTAAGCCTCGAACACGATGCCCGTGTAGTAATCAAACGAGCTCATAACGCTGAAATCGACGTTCACCTGGCCGCTGAAGTTCTTGTTAGCCTCAAGCGCATCGATGATGGCCTCGAGCTCGTCCAGACCCTCAGTGGCGCCCAGGGGAATAAGAAGCTCGCGCACCTTGGCAAGCGATTCCTTGCCACCGCGCAAACGGGGAAGCGCGCCGATGGCGGACGCCACGGCGGGCATGGCGTTCCCTTCGTCCACCAGCTTGGCCAGATCGACGAAGTTGGACTCGTGGTAGGCCTGCATCACCTTGCGCTGCCACTCGTTGGAGCCGCCCGACTTGGAAAGAAGATCGCGCAGAACGCGAGCCGAACCGAGCGCGATGGTGTAATTGCTCAGGTTGCAAGCCTCAAGGCATTGGGCGAAGAGGCTCAAAACCTCGATGTCGGCCGCAACGCCCGATGCGCCGATGCACTCGATGCCAAGCTGCGAGACCTCGCGCTTCTCGGCCTCGGCGGTATCGGCGCGGAAGACGCGCTGGGCGTAGCGCAAACGCAAAGGTTCATCGAAGGAATCGACGCGCGTTGCGCACATGCGCGCAACCTGCATGGTCACGTCGGGGCGCATCGCCAGCAAATCGCCGTAGGAATCAAAGAACTTGAAGGGGCTGTTGGGCACGTGGCCGCCGGCTTTCATCACGTCCAAGACCTCGAGCGTCGGGGTCTCGATGGGACGATACCCTTTCGCGTCGAGCAGAGCGCGCACTTTGGAGGTCAGTTCCTCACGGACCCTGGCCTCGGCCCCCATGATGTCACGAAAACCAATCGGAGTGACGTAGTTCATCGTTCTCTTTCTTCCCGATTCGCCCCTGCCTTGAAGCTTGCAAAAACACCAAGGCGGCGGCGAAATTTTTGTAACCAAGCAATCCTAGACCAACGAAGTCGGCTCAACCAGCAGCCCCCGCCTTTTGCACAAGGAAGGCAGATGTTCGGCGGCGGACCAACTATGGACGATGCCTTGCGGCCCTTGGACGAGCGCGGCACTTTGCGAGCGTC
Organism: Oscillospiraceae bacterium; assembly: GCA_963635145.1. Taxonomy (GTDB): domain Bacteria; phylum Actinomycetota; class Coriobacteriia; order Coriobacteriales; family Eggerthellaceae; genus Anaerotardibacter. Next base: position 58,151 of record CAVHFE010000003.1, on the reverse strand, counting down.
ACGAACGACGAGGAGCTTCCACATCGCAGCAAGGCCGAATGACAGATACAGCCCGACTCGATTGATCTGGATCATTTTGCGCTAGCCACTTTAGCACAGTAGAGTGCTAAAGCAACACCAAAGAAAGATTTCCTTGAAAACACCTGCAATCACACCGAAGCGCGCGACGCCGACTCCTAGTCGCGCCAAACCAGGCCGCGCCCAAGGTCGCCACGCAAGCCTGAACACTGCCCTGCCCATCTGCTTCTTGCAGCTCGCGCCCGCCCACATCGAGAACGAGGCACACGCAAGGCGCGCATCTCTGCCTGCGATTTCAGCGTATAATGGAAACAAATTTCTAAACGACGATAGAGGGGGTTCTTATGTCGCTCACCAACATCCTTGTTCCTTTTGACGACTCCACCCATGCCTGCAACGCTCTCAAGCGCGCAATCGAGCTTTGCGAAGGCAAGCCCAACGCCGAAATCCACGTTGTCGAGGTTGCCGCTCCCCCGCAAGACCTGCTTCGCAGCTCCATGAGCGCAAAGCGCAACAACGCCGACGAGCAGGAAGAGTTCGCCGAAGAGCTGGAGCAGCGCAATGAAAACGAAGACGACCAGCTTGCCACCCGCATCCAGGAAATCACGAAGGAATTCCAGGGCAAGCTCACCGTCGAGGTCATCTACGGCGTCTACACCGTCGACACCATCCTTGACGCAGCCGATCGCTACGACTGCACGATGATCGCCATGGGCTCGCGCGGCCTGGGCGCCCTGCGCGGCATGATCGGTTCGGTCAGCTTCGCTGTTCTGCGTTCCTCCCAGATTCCCGTGCTCATCGTCAAATAGCGCGCGAACGCATATTCAAACGGAAAGAAGGAAGAGCCTCGTCGGGGCTCTTCCTTTTCTTTTTAACGGAATGCCGCCGAACGCTAGACAGGCTTGAACGAGGCGCAGCCAAGCGCAGACCTAAAAGCCTTACAGCTAAGAAGCTGAAAACGAGACGAAAAAGGTCGGAGGGGTGGGTCCGATGCGACGCCGGCGGAATCTAGAGAAAACCCTGCGTCCCGCTCCTACAAGCGCCAGCCCGTCGCGGCTGCAAGCTAACGGTTAATCTCGGCGAGGAATTCCTCGCCATAGCGCTCGAGCTTCTTTTGGCCCACGCCGGAGACCTCGAACATCTGGCTTTCGTTCTTGGGACGGCGCTGAGCCAGGCTGCGCAGGGTGGCATCGCTGAACACCACGTAGGGCGGCACGCCCGCCTCGGCTGCCAGGTTCTTGCGCAGCTCACGCAGACGCTCGAAGAGCTCGGCATCCATTTCGTCCAAACCGACGGCGCCCTTCGGCTTGCCTTTGCTGCCCATGCCGGCGAACTTGGGCGTGCGGTCGGGGCGCGCCACCACGTGCGCCCTCATGCGCAGGGAAAAGTCGGGGCTTGCGACCTCGCGAAAGCGCGGGCCAAAGCCCACCAGCGGGAAGCGCCCCTCGGTGATAAGCAGATAATCGCCGCAGGCCAGAAGCTCAATAACTTCCTTAAGAAGCGAGGTCGGGGCGTCAAGCGTACTGTAAGTGGCGCACTTGTCCAGATCGAAGCGACGGATGTTGTCGTTGTTGGCACCGCGCAGCACATCCACCACCACGCCCTTGCCATAGCGCCCGCGCAGCTCCTGCACGCAGCGCATGACGGCGCGCGCCTCCTGCGTAACGTCCACGGCGTCAACATCGCCCTCGCAATTGGAGCAATTGCCGCAACTACGCGCCCGATCGCCCGACTCGCCAGCCGCCAAGCTCAACGCGCTGCCAGCATCTTCGCCGAAGTAGGAAAGGATATGCGCGCGCAGGCACTCGGTGGTAAGGCAGTAGCCGATCATCGCGCCGAGCAACCTACGGCGGCTGGCACGCACGATCTCGGACTCCTCGGCACTTAGGCGCTCGTTTTCGGTTTCCTGCTCGATGAAAAAGCGGCAGGTACCGATGTCTTTATCGTTCCATAGCAAAACGCACTCGGACGGCTCGCCATCGCGACCAGCGCGGCCGGCTTCCTGGTAGTAGGCCTCGATCGAGCCCGGCATGTTGTGGTGAATGACGTAGCGCACGTTCGACTTGTCGATGCCCATGCCGAAGGCGTTGGTGGCCACAAGCACCGCAAGCTCGTCGTTGACAAAATCGGCCTGAGCCTGGGCACGCTCGGTCATGGGCAGGCCCGCATGGTAGCGGCCCGCACTAATGCCCGCATCAAGCAAAGTCTGATGCACGCGCTCGACTTCCTTGCGCGTGGAACAGTAGACGATGCCGCTTTGATTCTCGCGCTCGCGCACGTAATCAAGCACGAACTGCGATTTTCTCTTTTGGGTGGCCTGAGTAACAGCGAAGTGCAGATTGGGGCGGTCGAAGCCCGTGACCACAAGCTCGGGCTCGCGCAGGCCAAGCAGGCGCACGATGTCGTCGCGCACATGCTCGGTGGCCGTGGCGGTAAAGGCGGCCAACACCGGGCGGCACTTCAGCTGGGCGATGAACTCCCCCACCGCCAGGTAGGCCGGGCGGAAATCCTGCCCCCATTGCGACACGCAATGCGCCTCGTCCACGGCGATAAGCGGCACTCGCGCATTCTCGAAGAAATCAAGGATGCGCGGGTCGGAAAGCCTCTCGGGCGCGATGTAGAGCAAATCGCACTCGCCACGCGAGGCACGATAAAGCACCTGCCCCTGCTGGCTGGGCGTGAGCGACGAGTTTATGAAATCGGCGCGCACCCCTGCATCGACGAGTGCGCGCACCTGATCGCCCATAAGCGAAACCAAAGGCGACACAACCACGGTGCAACCCGGCAGCATGATGCCCGGCACCTGGTAGCAAACCGACTTACCCGCGCCCGTGGGCATGACGCCCAGGCAATCGCGTCCCTCCAGGATAGCCTTAACCAAAGGCACCTGACCAGGGCGAAAGGCGTCATACCCAAAATATTGGCGCAATACAAGCGCGGCATCCGACAGCTCCAAGCCGCTCTCCTTTTAGGAATTGAGCTTCTTGGCCAAGGTCTGGTTGATGAGCTTGGGGTTGCCCTGACCCTTCATCTCCTTCATGCATTGGCCGACGAAGAAGCCGATGATCTTGGTGTTACCACCCTTGTAGGAAGCAACCTCATCGGGGTTGGCGGCAATGATGGCATCGACCACGGCCTCGATGGCGCCCGTGTCGGACACCTGCTTCATGCCGCGCTCCTCAACAATGGCGGAAGGATCCTTGTCCTCCTCCATGACGGCCGCGAAGACCTCTTTGCCCTGCTTGGAGCTGATGGCATCCTCGGCCAGAAGCTTGACCAGCTCAACCGCGCGCTCGGGCGTGAAGGGGCACTCGTCAAGCAAGACGTCGTTGGCGTTGAGGTAGGCGTAAAGATCGTTGATAACCAGGTTGGCCAGGGGCTTTGCGAGCTTGGCCGTAGCGCCCTGAGCCATGCAATCCTCGAAGAACTTAGCGGTTTCGCGATGATCGACCAGGTGACGGGCATCGTAGGAAGAAAGCCCGAAGTCAGCGGCGAAACGCTTGGCCTTTTGGTCGGGGAGCTCGGGCAACTTGGCACGCACGCCCTCGATCCATTCGTCGGACAGGTCGTAAGGAGCCAAGTCGGGCTCGGGGAACAGGCGGTAGTCGTCGGCGGTTTCCTTCACGCGCATGACGATGGTGCGCTTTTTGGAAGGGTCCCAGTGACGCGTTTCCTGATAGATGATGCCGCCCTCTTCCAGAACCTCGGCCTGACGGCAGATCTCGTAGGCCAAGCCGTCGTGCAGGTTCTTGAAGGAGTTCATGTTCTTGAGCTCGGTCTTGGTGCCCAGGCCCTTCTGGCCGCGGCGGCGCAGCGAGACGTTGCCGTCGCAGCGAAGCGAGCCCTCCTCCATCGAGCAGTCGGAAATGCCGATGGCCAGGTAAATCTGGCGAAGCTTCTGCATGAACAGGCGCGCTTCCTCGGGGGTGCGCAGGTCGGGCTGAGTTACCAGCTCGATCAGGGGCGTGCCGGCGCGGTTGTAGTCAACCAGCGAATGCGTGGCGCCCGCGATACGGCCCTCGCCGCCACCGACGTGAATCATCTTGCCGGCGTCTTCCTCCATGTGGATGCGCTCGATGCCCACGTGAGCCACGTAGCCGTCCTCGGTAACGGTCACGTTCTCGGCGGTGGAACCCGCCTCGCCCGACTCGCCCACGGCGATGCCGTCCAGATCGATGCGCTCGTTGGCAGCCTTACCATCGACGTCCAGGTCAAGATGGCCGCGCATACAGAAGGCAACGGGGCCCTGCGTGGTCTGGAAGTTCTTGGCCATGTCGGGGTACATGTAGTTTTTGCGGTAGAACATCGAATGCTTCTCGATGTCGCAGTTGGTTGCCAAACCCGCCAAAACGATGCTCTCGATGGCGGCCTTGTTGGGAACGGGCAGTGCGCCGGGCAAGCCTAGGCACACCGGGCAGGTGTGGGTGTTGGGCTCGGCGCCGAACTCGAGCTTGCAGCCGCAGAACATCTTAGTGTTCAGGGTGGTCAGCTCGGCGTGGACCTCAAGGCCGATAACGGCCTCCCAATCTTTCAGGACTTCTTCGAGCTTCTTCATGCTTACTCACCAAGCTTTCCATCGGCGAAGGCGGGGGCAACAGGTGCCGCGCCGTAAACGGACTCGAGCGCCGCGGCCACGCGCAGCATGTTCTCGTCCTTGAAGGGCGGGGCGATCAGCTGGGTGCCCACGGGCATGCCCGTTTCGGCTCCCAGGCCGATGGGCATCGACATGCCGCCGTTGCCGGCGATGTTGATGCTGATGGTGTACATGTCGGACAGATACATCTCGGCAGGTTCCGAGATCTCGCCGAACTTGAAGGCCGTGCGCGGTGCGGCAGGCGCGATGATGCAGGAGACCTTTTCGAAAGCCTCGGTGTAATCCTTGGTGATGAGGGTGCGCACCTGCTGGGCGGGATAGTAGTACTTGTCGTACACACCGCTGGAAAGCAGGTAGCTGCCAAGCATGATGCGGCGACGCGCCTCGGCGCCGAAGCCCTTGGAGCGGCTTGCCTCGTACTGGCCGCCCAGATCCTTATGGCCGGGGTCGCAGTAGCCGTAGCGCACCGAGTCGAAGCGAGCCAGGTTGCTGAAGGCCTCGCAGGGGCCCAGCACGTAGTACGCGGAAATGGCAGCGTGCGCATTGGGCAGCTCGACCTCGACGATTTCGGCGCCCAGCTCCTCGAGTTTGGCAATGGCCTCGGAAACCTTGGCCTTTACCTCGGGCTGCAAGCCCTCGGCCTCCATGAACTCGCGGACAACGCCGATGCGCATGCCCTTCACGCCCTCGCCCAGGTTGGCAAGGAAGTCGGTGGTGACATCCTGGCTGGTGCAGTCGAGCACATCGCGGCCGGCAAGGGCGTTCATGGCCAAGGCGGCGTCGCGCACGTTGCGCGCGAAGGGGCCAACCTGGTCAAGAGAGGAACCGAAGGCAACCACGCCATAACGCGAAACCGTGCCATAAGTAGGTTTGATGCCCACGACGCCGCAGAAGCTTGCAGGCTGGCGGATGGATCCACCGGTGTCGGAACCAAGCGAGATAGTGCACTGACCAGCGGCAACGGCGGCAGCGGAACCGCCGGACGATCCGCCGGGAACGCGGCCCAGATCCCACGGATTGCTAGTGCAGCCGAACGCGGAGGTTTCGGTGGAAGAACCGAAAGCGAACTCGTCCATATTGGTTTTGCCCAGGGGGATGCCGCCGGCATCGATGATGCGCGCAACGCAGGTTGCGGTATAGGGACTCACGTAGTTTTCGAGCATGCGCGAGGAACAGGTGGTGTGCGTGCCCTCGAGGTTCATATTGTCTTTGAAAGCAACGGGCACGCCGGCAAGGGGGCCGGCGGCCAGCAAGTTGCCGGAAGCAACCGCGGCGTCCACCCTGTCGGCAGCGCGCAACGCAAGATCGCGGGTCACCTCGAGGAAGGCGTGTACCTTCTCATCGCTTGCCTCGACGCGCGCAAGCGAAGCTTCAGCAAGCTCGCGGGCGCTGAATTCCTTATTGGTAAGCCCAGCCTGGATGGAAGCGACGTCTATGGAACCGAAAGTCGTCATTAGCGATCACCGCCTTCGCCCAAGATGGAGGGAATGAGGAACTGGCCGTCCTGCTGCTTAGGAGCGTTGGACAGGGCCACTTCCTGGCTGAAGCCCTCCACTTCCACATCCTCGCGCATCACGTTTGACAAATCGCCGATGGGATGGAAGGTGGGCTCGACCCCTTCAAGGTCGTATTCGGTAATGGGTTTCAGGGTATCGATGACGTTGTTCAGGTCGACCGTCATCTGGGCGACCTCGTCATCGTTCAGCCCGATGCGTGCGTACTCGGCGATGCCGCGCACGTCGGACTCGGTAACGTGTTGAGTCATATGCTGTTCCTTCTTAAAAGCGCTTGGCCTTGCCTGCAAACAACGCGCCCGCAAACAAGGCTGAAAGAATACCTGCCCATGATAACAAAGAGGGGAAGCGCTTTTCGGCCTCCCCCGCTTTGCTTCATGCAGTATTTACTTGGAGCCTTTAGCCCAGGCTCCGGCGGGCGCAACGCCTAAAGCGCGGCGTTGATGGCGTCGACGCTCGTCTTGGCATCCGCCAAGAGCATCTTGGTGTTCTTGTTGAAGAAGAGCGGGTTCTGCACGCCCGCGTAACCGGCGTTGCCCATGGAGCGCTTGAATACGATGACCTCGTGTGCTTCCCAAACATGGAGGACGGGCATGCCCGCGATGGGCGAATCGGCCTCGGAAGCGCTCGGGTTCACCGTGTCGTTGGCGCCGATGACCAACACGGTGTCCACATCGGCGAAGTCGTCGTTAATCTCATCCATCTCGTAAACGCAATCGTAGGGAACGTTGGCCTCGGCCAACAGCACGTTCATGTGTCCCGGCATGCGGCCGGCCACCGGATGGATGCCGAACTTCACGTCCACGCCCATCGCCATCAGGCGTTTCGTCAAATCCGCCACGGGAAACTGTGCCTGCGCCACCGCCATACCGTAGCCTGGCGTGATGACGACACGCTTGGAGCGTTTGAGCAGCTCAGCCACTTCCTCGGCGGTGGTTTCGGTGTAATCGCCGTAATCCTTAGCCTCGGACGGCGCCGAGGAGGAACCGTTGCCGAAGCCGCCTAGGATGACCGACACGAAGGAACGATTCATGCCCTGGCACATGATGTAGGAAAGGTAGGCGCCCGAGGAGCCGACGAGCGCGCCCGTGATGATGAGCAGGTCGTTGCCAAGGGTGAAGCCGGCCATCGCGGCCGCCCAGCCCGAGTACGAGTTGAGCATCGAAACCACGACGGGCATGTCGCCGCCGCCGATAGCGAGCACCAGGTGCGCGCCCAGCACCAGCGAGATGACGGTGAGGATGCCCAAGGGAACAAGCCCTGCCTCGACGCTGCGGGTCGTGATGAACCAGGCAATGAGCGCGATGCTTGCCACGAGCATGGCCAAGTTGATGAGATTGCGGCCGGGCAGCGTGAGCGGCTTGCCCGAGATCTTCCCCGAAAGCTTGAGATAAGCAACGATCGAGCCCGTGAAGGTGACCGCACCGATGAACACGGCAAGCCCCACCTCGCCCATATGGAAAGCCGAGGAAGCACCTTCGGCCCCGGGGTTGGCGAAGAAGGAGTTATAGCCCACCAGCACGGCCGACAAACCGACAAAGGAATGCAGCTTGGCCACCAGCTCGGGCATCTCGGTCATCTGAACCTTGACCGCGTGCCACACGCCAATCGCGGCACCGATGACCATGGCGAATACGATGAGCACGATGGAAAGAACGGCGGCGCGCTCATCGTTTGCCACCGACACAACGATCACCGAGGCAAGGGCTATAATCATGCCGCAAATACCCAGGTAGTTGCCCAGTTGCGCGGTTTTCTGTTTGGAAAGGTTGGCCAGTGCCAAAATGAACAGCAGCGCCGCCAGCAGGTAGGCCAGCTGCTCGACATGGCCTAGGGAATCAAGCGCGCCGGCGCTTGCGTTGAAACTCGTTTGCAGCAAATCCATTAATCCTCAGAGCTCCTACGGAACATTCCCAGCATGCGATGCGTGACCAAAAAACCGCCGAAGATGTTGATGGAGGCCAAAAGCGCGGCAACAAAGGCAACGGCGGCGATGACGGGGCTGTCCGAGCCGATCTGGGTAAGCGAACCAACGATGATGATTCCCGAGATGGCGTTGGTAACCGACATCAAGGGCGTATGGAGCGCATGCGTCACGTTGGTGATGACATAGAAGCCAACCACGCACGCAAGCTCGAAAACGATGAAGTGGCTGGTCATCTCGGCGGGAGCGGCCAGAATAAGTGCGGCGCCCAGCAACGCGGCCAGCGCCTTCCACCAATGACAAGCGAAGGCGGATTTCTTCGCGGGGGCGGGCTCGGCGGCAGCGGTGGCGGAACCCTGAGCGTCCGCTGCCGGGGCAGCTTCCTGCTTGGGCGCGGCCGAAACCTTCACCGCCGGGGGCGGCCAGCACACCTGACCATCGCGCACGGCCGTGACGCCGCGCACAACCTCATCGCTTTGATTGAAGACGGGCTCCCCGTTCTTTTCAGGGGTCACTAACTTGAAGAAGTTGACGATGTTCTGCCCGTAAAGTTGCGAAGCCTGGCCGGGCAGACGGCTGGGCAGGTCGGTATAGCCGATGATCGTGACGCCGTTTTCAGTGGTGATGACCTTGCCCGCCTGCGTGAGCGCGCAATTGCCGCCCTGTTCGTTGGCGCCCATGTCGACGATTACCGAGCCAGGGCGCATGCCCGCAACCGCTTCGGCGTCCAAAAGCAACGGAGGCTGCTTGCCGGGAATCTGAGCGGTGGTGATGACGATGTCGACCTCGGCGGCCTGCTCGGCGTAAACCTTGTTGGCAAGCTTTGCCTGATCGGCTGTCATTTCCTTGGCATAGCCGTCTTCGGAGTGCTGCTCGACGGGGATGGGCACGAACTCCGCGTTAAGTGATTCAACTTGATCGGCAACCTCGGGGCGGACGTCCGTCGCGCGAACGATGGCGCCCATCGATTTGGCCGTACCGATGGCGGCCAAGCCCGCAACGCCAACACCGATGATGTAGACCTTGGCAGGCGCGATCTTGCCCGCCGCCGTTACCTGACCACCGAACAGGCGGCCGAAATGCGCAGCGGCCTCGACAACCGCACGGTAGCCGCCCACGTTCGCCATGGAGGAACGAACATCGAGCGATTGAGCGCGCGAGATGCGCGGGACCATGTCCATCGCGAGCGCGGTGACGCCCTGCTTGGCCAAACGCTCGATGAGCGCCGGGTTGGCGCTTGGGTTAAGACGGCTTACCAAAGTGGCGCCCGCTTTCATCTGCGCAATCTGTTGCTCGGTGGGCGCGTCCAGGGCGGTAACGATATCGGACGCCCAAACCTCCGCACCCGTTACCACTTCGGCGCCTGCGCGCGCATACTGCTCGTCGGGATAGTTGGCAGCGGCACCCGCGCCCGATTCAACGCACACGCTGAAACCAAGCTTTACAAGCTTTTCCACCGTGTCGGGCGTGGCCGCGACGAGCGTTTTCACGCCCTGCCATTCTTTAGGAATGCCAATCTTCATGGCCCCTCTTTCCTGCTGTCGTACGTAAATCCATTCAGGTTTATCGACGCTTGTTTAATTTAATTAAAACAACAGAGTAACGAGCACGGTGCAGCTTATGGGGCAAATGCGAAAAACAGTGGCAAATGGACGAAAGAACCCGTTCGACCGAAAAGGCTCGAACGGGCCTGGGTTCCAACAAAAAGCGTGAAGCTATGAGCTGGGCAAAGATGATGTCGGAGGGGTTTTGGGCGCCGAAGAGCGAAAATGCCCTAGCGCACGATGGGATTGATGGCGCGCGTGATGGCGTCGGCGATCTCGAGCGCCAAATCGCCGCGATCGTTCCAAACAATCACCTTGCCACGGGCACCGTCCGCGGTGATTTCGGAGAACTGAACAATCGGGGGCTTTTCCACCGTGGCCAAGGGGGCCACCGCGCACTCGGCGGCAACGATGATCTCGTCGGCCAGATCGTTCAAATCGCGATCGTTGGCCACAATAAAGGGTACCTGCGATTTTTCCAGCGGCGCGGTAACGACGATGGTGCTGGTGGAGGCATTGGAGTTGGGAACGAAGACGACCTCGCCCGTGCGGTTGATGATGGCCGTTTGGCGCCAGCCGATGTCACGAACAACGCCCGTCTGCCCGCCGATCGTGATGTTGTCGCCCGGGCGGTAAAGCCGGCACATCACGATGGTCGCGCCGCCGATGAGGTTCTTCAGGGTGTCCTGCGCGCCCAGCGACAAGGCCAAGCCGCCGATTCCCAGAGCGGCGATGAAGGCCGTGATGTTAACGTCCAAGCAGGCGTCCAAAATTATGCAGAAACCCACGAAGTAAAGCGCAACCCTGATCACCTTGTCGAAGATGGAAACGTCGGCAAGGGGGCTGTCGTTTTTCCTTAGGGCCTTGTTGACCGCCTTGATAACCAGATGCGTCACCCAAACGGTGACCAGCGCGATTATCAGGGCCATCACGATGCGCGCGACGATGTCGTTGCCCACAAAGGCAACCATGTGCTTTTCCCATACATCGGTGGCTTTATCTATAAGTACGGCAAGGCTCATGTGGTTCCTCTTGGTTCTTCGGACTGGGCGGGGCTATGCGTCCCCAGGCTACGGCTCAAAACGGCAACATCGCTGATCGGCAGCTCTGTTGAAGGGTGGCAAGCCCGCCAAGCAGGCGCCCTGTCTGGCAGCAGCCAAGCGCTCTTCTGCTTTCATCATGGTAAAGAAACTTATGAGCGCAAAGCCACTGGCCTAGTTGGTATCATGGAAAACCCACGCCGGCGGCAAGCCTGCGGCCCGATGCCCGCAACGCACACGGCGCAACTGCCAAGTTTGAGCGCGCAAGCCATCCAGGCAGACCGCGCGCATCGTCCGCCAAATCGAGCGCGCGCAAGCCGCCCGTAGCAAACCACCACGCCAGGAGCGTATATGGATTTTAAGAACATCGAATTCAAGGCCGCCTACGGCACCAGCCAGCAGATTCCCGAATCGCTGCGGCCGGAGGTCAGCTTCGTCGGACGTTCCAACGTCGGCAAGTCATCGCTGATCAACCGCCTGTTCAACCGCAAGAAGCTTGCCAAGGTTTCCAGCAAGCCTGGCAAAACCAGCACCATCAACTTCTTCAGCAACGGGAAGGAAGACTTCATCGACCTGCCCGGCTACGGCTACGCGCAGGTGTCCAAGAGCGAGAAGGCGCGCTGGGCCGAGATGATCAACGGCTACTTCGACCAGTACCGCTACTATGCCCTGGTGGTCAGCCTGATCGACATCCGCCATGCGGCAAGCAAGCTCGACGAGCAGATGATCGAGTTCCTCAAAAGCACCGAGCTGCCCTTCTGCGTTGCCTTAACCAAGGCCGACAAGCTCTCCCGCAGCCAACAATTCCGCCAACGCGATGCCATCCGCAAACAGCTTGGCCTTGGCGCCGATGTTCCCATGATCATCACCAGCTCCGAAAAAGGCGACGGCATGGACGAACTGAAGGCAACGATCGAAGAGGCATGCAAATGACGGAAGTGACGCTTTACTCCGACGGATCCTCGCGCGGCAACCCCGGCCCTGGCGGCTTCGGCACCGTCATGCACTTCGTCGACTCCGCAGGAAAACTCCACGTCAAGGAGCTTTCGCAGGGCTATAACAACACCACCAACAACCGCATGGAGCTGATGGGCGTTATCGCCGGGCTCGAGGCGCTCAAGCGCCCCTGCAAGATAACGGTCGTCACCGACTCCCAGTACGTCGTCAACGCCTTTAACAAGAACTGGATTGCCGGCTGGAAGAAAAAGGGCTGGAAAAACGCCAAAAAGGAACCCGTGAAGAACAAGGACCTCTGGCTGCGCCTGCTGGATGCCAAGGCGCCACATCAGGTGAGCTTCACCTGGGTGAAGGGCCATGCCGGTCACCCTGAGAACGAACGCTGCGACGAGCTTGCCACCAGCGCTGCCGACGGCAAAGGCCGCATCGACGACACCGGCTTCACCGGCTAACCCGCCGACGTTCTTCGCTCACTCGCCCAAAGAAAACCAGTGCACGATAAAGCGCCCGGATGACCGATGCCATCCGGGCGCTTCGCTGTGCATGCTAGTCGGCGGACGCCAACCGCGGCGCGCTAGCCGCGCCTCACCTTGACCTTCTTGCCGCTGTTGGACTTCTTAAGGTACTTCCTGTACTTCTTCACCTGCTTGGCGTTGGCCTTCTTGGACTTGCTCACCTTGACCTTGACCGTCTTCACCTTGCTGGACTTCAGGCAGTTCTTCAGGCCCTTCTTGGTGAGATTGCCGCTCTTCACGATGACCGTCTTCACCTTGGTGCCCTTGAACACCTTGGCCTTCACCTTGGCCACCTTCACGTAGGAGCCGTTGATCTTGAGCTTGGCGGGGATGGTGACCTTCTTCTTGGACTTGGCCACTTTGGTGAGTTTGAGCACCTTGCCCGAAAGCGTATAAGTGTTGCCCTGGTACTTGACCGAGCTGACCTTGCTCACCACGGGAGCGGGAGTGGGCGTCGGGGTGGGCTCGGGGGTTGGCGTGGGTTCAGGCTCGGGCGTAGGCTCAGGGTCGTCACCACCGCCGGATTCCGAGTCCTTGAAAATGGCCTTCAACTCCACGTCGGTATCGGACATCTCAAACCAGGTCACGCCTTTATCGGTGCGCAGCTGAACATCGCCTTTAACCACTTCCCACTTATCGAGCTCTTTGCCCTCGGGTAACGTTGCCTCAAGCCTGACGATGTCGTTTTCATAAGCCTTAGTAGCAGGATCGCTGCTTGCCCCTACGTAAGCAGACCCATCGACGACCGTAAGAGTATGAGCCTCTTTAAGCGTGTAGCGGTAGGAGGCCACCGCGGTATCAACGCGGCTTGCACTGCCGCCTTCACCCTCGGCATCATAGGAGAGTGTTGCGTAGACGAGCAGCGTGCAGGTTTTATCGATGGTGACGGAGCTGCCGGTTTCGTAAGACTCCTTGTCGATTTCACTCGGTTTGGCGTCCTGCTCGGCCACATAGTAGTGATAGGCAACCTCGCTCGACTTATCCCATCCGGAGCCTTCGGTGAAGCTCACCTTCGTGCCTTCATGGACGGTGCCTTCGGCGCTCACGCCGGGTGCCCCAGCTTCAAAGATCGCCTTGAGCTCGACATCGGCGGCGGGCATCGTGAACCAGGTTGTAGCCTTCTCGCTATTGCTCAGCTCAACAGCCTCGCCTCCCTTGACGACGACCCACTTTTCAAAAGTCTTGCCCTCGGGCACGGTTGCCGTAATCGAAACAAGGTCGCCCTCATGGGCTTCGGTTGCCGAATCCCAGTCCTTGGTCGTGCGGGCTACGCCGTCGGTAACCGTGATGCTATAGCTTTGGCTCGACTTGAGCGTGTAGTTGTAAGCTCCTACCGCAGTATCGACGGTACGCGCGCTAGCGTCTTCGTCTTCGGCGTCAAAAGTGAGCGTTGCATAGACGAGCAGCGTGCAGGTTTTATCGATGGCAACGGAGCTGCCGTCCACGAATGAGCTGATGTCCACCTCGCTCGCCTCGGTTCCTCGCTTGGCCACGTAATAGTGATAGCTGATATTGCTCGGGCTGCCCCAGTCGGAACCCGCGCAGAGGTCAACCTCTGTGTTTTCGTAGATATCGCCGTTGGTGCTCACGCCGGGCGCCTTGAGCTCGTCCTTAACGACGAAGCTGCGGCTTATATAGTGCGTGGTTGAGCTTGCGTCGGCAAAGCTGCCGTTAACGATGAAGGAGCTTTGCGCGGTGTCCACGCCATCAGTTTCCCAGGTGGCGTCCGCGCTTAGCACGCTGCCATCCTCAGCTTGATATTTGATGCTCGAAGGCAGGAACTTCGCAAACTCCTTAGCCTCGTTCTTGCCATAGAGGCTCATCTCGTTGAGCTTGGTAACGAGCGGGATGTAGTTGGCCGTGAGCAAAACTTCTTCCTCGGCGCTTTCGCTGCTGGGTTTGGGGACGGTGACGCTTTGCCCGTCAGCACTCGGCGTGGCGCCATCGGGCAATCCACTCCAACTGTCGAACACCCAGCCGTCAACACTCGGGGCGCTTACCGTGACAGACGAGCTACCGTCCTCGAAGGCTGCTTCACTGTAAGCAAGGACATCGGCGTTGTTATCGTACTTGTTAGCGCAGCTCACCACGGCTTTAGTCTTGTTGTCGTCTCGGTAATACCACACTTGAGAAGTGATTACGACAGCCGAGCTGTCAGCCGACAGCTGGTTGATCCTTGCTTTGCCTTCGTTGAACCTTGTGCTCTTGGCCGAGACGGAAGGCTTCACGTCGCTTGCGGTGATAGACCCGATTTCGTGCTTGTCGAACAGCGCCGCATCGGTCCTGAGTTTGTAGGTGCCTTTCGTAGAGGTCTTGCTCTTCAGCTCCGTTCGTTCCGCACTGGTAACGCTGACGTACTTGCTTATCTCATCTACGGGTATGCTCAACACCTCACCGTTGCTCTGGGTAATCGAAAGAGAGTTGACTTTAACGTTCTCCTTCTTATTTCCCAGGTCTTTCCAGGCGCTGCTCGTATCCTCGATGCCAGCTTCTATGCTCTTGATCGTGTAGCCGTAAACCGCGGTGACCGTACAGTTGCAGGCAGGCATCCTGAAGGTCGTCTTACCGTTCACAGGCCTGAAGTAATCCGTTGCGCCACCGTCGGCTTCATACTTCCATCCGATGATGGCTTTACCTTCGGGCGTTGATCCATCGGCCACATAATTGAAGGGGTTGACCTCGTCGTTTTGGCTTTTAGTCGCCGTCGCTGAGCGGGTTTCCCCTTCGCCCGTGATCACGGTTAAATTCCATGAAGTGCGCTTTTCTTTACTTAGATACAAGTAACCATCTTCTGCGGCCGTGGAGTAATCAGGGTTATCCGAGAAGAACGACTGCGCAAGGCTTTCGTCCGTGGTGAAGTTCTTCAAGAAATCCTTGTTACCGGAAATCTTGCATTTCCCATCGCTGAAGCTGTCTTTGCTCACGGTCACGCCGAAGCGGCTCTCCTTTGACAAGGCGTTATCGTCCTCGCCACCGCAGATAGTCTGCTCTTTATTGTCCAAATAGATATTCGACACGATATTGAAAGAGCCCTGCCTGTAGTTGTTTTCGAAAACGATATTCTTCTGGAATGTTAGGTTGTAGTACTTGTCGGAACTGACGAAGAGTCCGCCGCCGTTGTTGACGGTGCTGTAGTTGTGGGTTGCCGTAATATCCCTCAGGGTAAGATTGCTTCGGGAAACGTAAAGCGCGCCGCCGTAGCCTGCTTGGTTGCCGGTGAAGCTGACATTATCAACCGTGAGATCTTGGGTGGTTGCCCCGTTGCTCGTGAAGCCGATGCCGCCGCCGTACCAGGCCTTGTTGCCGTTAATGGCGCCCGTACCGTCAGATGAAGTAACCTTGACGGTATTCCTGTGACCGTAGATACCGCCGCCCATGCTATTAGCTGTGTTCGAGTAAATCTCGGCCTTGTTCTTCAGGTCGAGGCTCATGTTGCCGGAGCTGCCTATGGTGGAATTAGGATAGAAGGCAATGCCACCGCCGTTGCTGCCAGTAGAGCTGTTGTCATGAATCTTGCTGTTGTCCAGAACGAGGCTTGAGGGGTCGGTTACGTAGATGGCACCACCGTAGCCACGGGTGGTGTTTTTCCAGAGCTCGCTATCTTTAATAGTGAGAGTGGCCTCATCTTCCAAATGGATGGCGCCGCCGCCGCAAGCCGTTTCCGAGCTATTGTAAGTGCGGTTTCCCTGGAACTTGCAGCCGGTGATGTTTATGGTGGTTCCGTCGTACCAATTGCAGATGCCGCCGCCGTATTTGTTGGTTACATTGTTGCTTACCGTGGAATTCTCCAAGGTGAGCGAACCGTTGCCGCAGCTGTACATAATGCCGCCGCCGTAGGTGCAGCTCTTGTTCTCGATAACTCTACTGTCTTTAACAAGGACTTTGCTCTTGGCATTAACGTAGATGCCGCCGCCTTCATTCGACGCATAATTTTTGTAGAGAGCCGAATCATCGCCGATGGTAAGGTCGCCGTTGCCATCCATGTAGATGCCGCCGCCGTAGCCCGAGCTGAAGTTCTCTTCGATCTGCGAGTTTTTCATAGTGAGCGAGGTGCTGTCGTCGTCGATGTAGATGCCGCCGCCATCGCTTGCCGCATAGTTCTTGGTTACCGTGCTATCGGTTAACGTGACGGAGCAGTTTTTCTCGCGTATGTAGATGCCACCGCCGCAAGAATCCGACCCGTTGTAGGACACGTGGGAGTTTTCGAGCGTGAGCGTGGAATTGGCGCCATGCATGGCAATGCCGCCGCCGTTGCCGTATTGCAAGCCGTATTCGTCAGAGAAGTTACCTGCAACCGTGACGTTTTTAAGACCGATGACCACGCCTGTTTCCTCGGAGGAAATGCCGCCAGCACCGGTTTTATCATCGCAGAAACCGCCGCAGATCACGCCGCCTTTAATAACGACGTCGCCGTCATCCGAAGGCTGCCACAGGTTGGTTTCGTCCGTTTTGCCGATGCTGTAATGAAGAGACCCTCGGTGCTCCTTGCTCGCATCCATCCCAGTACCGCCGTCGATGTAGAGCTTGCCATTCTTTTTGACGTGAATGACTTCGCCGTCGCCATAGCCAACCGCATCATAGGAATCGAACTTGTACTTGTTACGGTTAAGCATGTTGCCGTTCAGGTTGATGCGAAGCGTCATCCCCTCGGGCACCTCGATGCGTCCGACATCTTTGGTGTCCCAGTCCTGGGAAAAGGATAGCGTGATGCTCTTAACGCCAAGGGTATTGAAGGTGCTGATCACGGACAGTGCACTTGATGCGCTGTAAACAGGATAGGGACCTTCGCTGTCCATGGGCTTGGTGCCGTCGGCGTCCATGAAACCTTGGATGGTGCCGATTTGATCATCTGCATGCGCTTGCTGCGGCTGCACCGTTGCAGCAAGCGCAAACATGCAGAGCGCGAGGGTGAGCGTTGCGGCTGCTACATGGGCTGCGAGCCGATAAAAACGGGATATCTTCATGAGAGGCCTTTCCCTTGCATATTGCCTTTCTCAATCTTTTTATTTTACTGCGAAGGGAACGTGCAGGCTGGCTGCAGCGGACTTTGTTACGTTGCATTTAGGATGCTGCAGCGCTGGAGATGCTGGAAGGTACACTATTTAGCTTGGTCGATCTACGAAACGAAGCGCCCGGCATGGCATCGACCATCCGGGCGCTTCGTTGTTCGCGCTGATCGGTTTAGGGCACGCGATTGCTGTCAGCAGGCGCTAGACCAGGCGGGCGAGCGAACAGCGCGCTAGCCGCGCCTCACCGTGACCTTCTTGCCGCTGTTGGACTTCTTGAGGTACTTCCTGTACTTCTTCACCTGCTTGGCGTTGGCCTTCTTGGACTTGCTAACCTTGACCTTGACCGTCTTCACCTTGCTGGACTTCAGGCAGTTCTTCAGGCCCTTCTTGGTGAGATTGCCGCTCTTCACGATGACCGTCTTCACCTTGGTGCCCTTGAACACCTTGGCCTTCACCTTGGCCACCTTCACGTAGGAGCCGTTGATCTTGAGCTTGGCGGGGATGGTGACCTTCTTCTTGGACTTGGCCACTTTGGTGAGTTTGAGCACCTTGCCCGAAAGCGTATAAGTGTTGCCCTGGTACTTGACCGAGCTGACCTTGCTCACCACGGGAGCGGGAGTGGGTGTGGCGTCATCCGATTCCGGATCGATGAAGGTAGCCTTGATTTCCACATCGGAGTCGGGCATCTCGAACTTGGTCTTCGTCCTTAGCTCCGAGTCAAGCGTGACGTCCCCTTTGACAACCACCCATTTATCGAACTTCTTGCCTTCGGGCACCTGAGCCTTGATCGTGACCTCGTCACCCGTGTTGGCGCTGCTTGCGGCCTTGTTGCCCGTACCGCTTACATGCGCGGTGCCACCCGTAACCGTGAGCTCATGAACGGTCCTGAGCGTATATTCGTAACTTGCGACAGCCGTGGTGACGGTGCGATCGGCAACGCCTTCCTCTTCGCTCTTGTACGTCAGCGTCGCGTAGACGAACAGCTTGCAGCTCTTGTCGATGTCGACGGACTCACCGGCTTTATAAGTATCAAGGCTGATCTTATCGGCTTCATCGTCTTTGCCGCCCACGTAGTAATGGTAATCGATGGAGCTTGGATTGCCCCAACTGCTAGCCTGCCTGAAGCCCACGGTCGTGCTTTCGTGAATGCCCCCTTGCGTGCTTACGGAAGGCGCCTCAAGCTTATCCTCGACCTTGAAACTACGGCTTATCTTGTGGGTGGCGAAACTAGCATCGGTGAAGCTTCCCTCAACGGTGAAGGAATCCTGCGTGGTGTCCACATCGCCGGTCTTCCACTTGACGTTGGCGCTCGTCACATAGCCGCTCTTGGTGCGATAGCTCACGGTATCAGGCAGGTAGTTGTCGGCGTAGCTTTCGAGCTCCTCGCTGCCGTAGAGAGTTACGTCGTCAAGGCTAGTAACCAACGCGTCAAGACGCTTGTCACTCTCTGCGGGGATTGTGGCGGTGACCGTCTGCGTGCCTTTATCTTCATCAACAGACACGCTACCGGCAACGCCGTTGACCGCACCCGACATCGAGGATCCGTCGATCAAGCAGCCGAGCTTGCTTTGATCGAGCTTCATCGTAATGGCAACAAGCTTGGAGCCACCCTCTGCCTCTTTCCACTCCACGTCCACGTCGTCATTTGCCTCGTCGGTGACATCCTGAATCTGCGCAGAGTCGACGAGCTTGCAGGACTCAAGCTTGCTCTCGCTTGCCAACTCGGCGCTCGTAGGCACGGTTACCTGCACGGCAAGCGCACTTGCCTTGGGGATGTAGTTGGCCTTGAGCTCAACGCTGGTGTCGGCCTTGGCCACCGTAACGCTTTGCCCGTCCTCGTTCAGGGTAGCGCCCTCGGGCAAATCTCCCCAGCTGTCAAACGCCCAACCTTCGAGGCTTGGGGCGACTACCTCGGTGTCCCCTTCAGTCGAAAACGACGTTTCGGCATAGGAGATGGCGTCAGCGCTGTTGTCGTTTTTGTTGACACAAGTCACCTTCGCTTTTGCCTCTTCGACAGGCTTGGTATAGGTCACCGTTACCGCAACCTCCATGGTGGAGGGATTTGCCTGGAACTTGACCTCCTCGACCGTGCCCTCGCCAAAGCCCAAGGTGCTCACATCCACGTCATGCTCCAAGTCGCTGACATCCGCCACGCCCATGCCGTAATCGTCGAACAACGACGGATCGACACGGAACTTGTAAGTGGCCTTCCTGCTGGTTTCGTTGCACGCGGTTTTGTCCTCGTCTGCATTGGGGATGTTGACCTTGCTAGCCACCACGCTCGCAGGAATGGTGAAAGTACCCTTTGCCGTGGAAACTTCCAACAGGGTTAGCTTGACCTTCTTATTGTTGTTGCCCAGCTCCTTCCACGTTCCGCATGCGTCCAAAAGGCTCGCTTTGACCTTGGTGACCTTATCGCCGAAAACAGCGGTAGCAGTAGTCACACAAGGAGGCTTGCGGAAAGTCACCTTGCCGCCCGTAGCCCTTAGATACGAGCTCGTTCCATCGGAGGATTCGATTTTCCATCCGACGATGACCTTACCCTCGGGAACATAGTCCGCATAATCAGCGGAATTCAGAGTCAACCTTTTGTCCACGGTGTAATTGGTCGTTTGCGTATGACCGTTGACGACGGCGTTCAATGCCCATGCTTCATCCAGTCTGTCGTCGCCGAGAGTCTTGAGATACAGATGACCGTCTTTCCTCACGACCTTGTGACTTGCTTGATCGGAATAGAACGCCTGAGCAAATTCACTGTCGCTCAAGTTCTTGAAATTCTGAAGGAACGCCCCGTTACCCGACAACTTGCGATCAGCCGAGTCGTTAGTGGCGGCATAGATACCGATGCGACTATCAGCCGACAAAGCGTTGTCCCCATCGCCGCCGCAAACGGTCTGATCGGCGTTGTCGAGGTAGGTGTTCGCCACGTTTTCCCAGCCATCCCACCTTACTACGTTGTTCCTATCAATAACCACCTTGCCCTGGAAGGTAAGAGCATAGTACTTGTCCGACGACACATAGAGGCCGGCACCATTGCAGTTATCACTCTTGTTAAGCGTGATCTCGACATCCTTCAAAACGCACTCGCTCCGGTTGATATGGATGCCGCCGCCGTCGCTATGGGCCCTATTCTCAGTGATCTTCACATTGTCAACCGTGATCTTCTGAGTCATGGCGCTTTCGCTCGTGAACCCGATGCCGGCGCCCGTGCGATCGGCATGATTCCCGATGATGGTGCAGGTCCCATCGCCTTTAACGTTCACAGAGTTGCGATACCCGTAGATTCCACCGCCGATACCGTCAGCAATGTTGTAGCAGATAGAAGTCTTGTTCTTGAGGTTGAGATACATCTCGCCCGCGCTGCCGATGGTGGAGTTGGGGCAGAAGGCAATACCACCGCCACCGCCTACGTAGCTAGTGGTTCTGTTGCCGCGGATAGAGCAGTTGTCAAGATTGATGGTCGACGGATCGGTAACGTTGATGCCACCACCAGTGTAGGACGAGGTGTTATCACGAATCTCGCTGTTCTCAACATTAAGGGTCGCTTTGTCCTCAAGATGTATGGCGCCGCCGCCGTGGTCATCAACATCCGTGGCAGCGCTGTTGTACCAGGTATAGTTCTTATTTATCGTACAGCCGGATATATTGATGGTGGTCCCATCGTACCAATCCGCGATAGCACCGCCGAAACCACCCGTGCTGTTGCTCAGCAATTTCGAGTTCTTGATGGTGAAGGCGCCGTTGCTAGCTTTGTGCATGATGGCACCACCACCGTCATTGGCAGCGTTCTCGGTGAGTTCGCAATCATCAACGAGGAACTCGCAGGCGACGGCAACGCAAATAGCGCCGCCGTTATCGGCTGCTTTGTTGCCCTTGAAGGTCGAGCCCTTGACGGTTAACTTTCCTTTGCCATCCATATAGATGCCGCCGCCATCGTAGCGGGTCCTGTTATCGCTGACGGACGAGCCCTCGATGGTAAGCGGCGTGCTGTCCTCATCGATGTAGATGCCGCCGCCGTCGCTTACAGCATAGTTATGATCAACGCTACTGCCGTTCTTGACGGTGACGGAACAGTCCTTCTCGCGCACGTAAATACCGGCGCCGCAGGAATCCGATCCGTTGTAAGACACGTTGGCATGGTCGAGGACGAGAGTGGAGTTCTTGCCATGGATGGCGACACCTCCGCCGTTACCGTAAAGAAGGCCGTACTCGTCGGAGAAGTTGCCCGCAACCGTGACGTCCTTAAGCTCAATGGTAACGCCCTCGCCCTCGGTCGAGATACCGCCGCCGCCCGTCTTGTCATCGCAGAAACCGCCAGCGATGACGCCGCCGTTGATTACGACAGCGCCAGCTGAAGTAGCGGGCTCATCGCTCGGTTGCCAGATATTGTACTCACCCTGGAAGCGATATGAAGTTTTCTTAAGGAATCCCACGTGCGATGTGTCTTTAGTGCCGCCATCGACGTAGAGCTTCGAGTTCTTCTTCATATGGATGACCTCGCCGCTGCCATGGCCGACAGCACCGTCGCTATCGAACTCGTACTTATCGCGGTTGATCATGTGACCGTTCATCTTGAGGCGGAGCGTTAGGCCCTCTTCGATCACAATACGACCAGCGTCCTTGGTATACCAATCTTTGCTCATCGTAATCGTGATGCTCTTAACGCCGAGCTTGGAATAGGACTCAAGGGCCTCGATAAGAAGCGACTCGCTAGCGATAGGATAGGGGCCCTCGCTGTCGATAGGCTTGGTGCCCTCGGCATCCATAAAGCATTGGACGGTGCCGATGGGCTTCTCATCTGCGTATGCCTGCTGCGGTTGCGCAATCGCAACGAGGGCGAACGCGCAGAGCGCGAAAGCGAGCGCTGCGGCCGCTGCGTAGGCTGCAAGCCGCTGGAAACGGGACGTCTTCATAAGAGGCCTTTCCCTTGTATGTATTGCCTTTCTCTTGCGTTGATTTTAACGCTAACGCATAGCATCCGTGGCTACACGGGCGCTGAGCGATATTTGCACCCTGGCTAGGGGTTTCTTAGGTCTTAACGCCTTTTGCCCGAAGCGCTATGGAAAAGGTCTTGAAAAGCAAAACCCCGACCTGGAAATTACCAGGTCGGGGTTTGTTTTTAAGTGGTGCCCCCGAGAGGAATCGAACCTCCGACGCACGGTTTAGGAAACCGACGCTCTATCCGCTGAGCTACGAGGGCAAGTGATAGAAGATTCTAGCACGTGCTTGCAGGCCTTCGCCAGAAACGCACGCTTTAGTTCGTGCTTTTCTTGGTGCTGGACCCGGAGTTCGAACCGGAATTCGAATCCGTGCCGCTGGAGCTGGAATCGTCATCCGAGGAATCGTCGTCGGGGCCGATACCGATGGTGATCGTGATGGTGGCGCCCTTCTTAGCCGTGCCGGACTTGTTCTGCTTGATAACAACGCCATCCTTGCTTGCGTCGCTTACCGTCTGGTACTTGGCATCGTAAAGGAAGCCAGCATTTTCAAGCGCGGACTCCGCAGAGGACTCGCTCATGCCCACAACGCTGGGGATGCTCACGTTCTCCTCGGGCTTCTTGCCCTGGCTCACCACAATGCGGATGGTGGTGCCTTCCTTGGCCTTGCCGGTCTTGTTCTGGCTGATAACGTTGCCCTCGGACACGTAATCGCTGTAAGCGTAGGTGGTGTCGTAGCGGAAGCCGGCGTCCTCGATGGCGCTTTCAGCTGCGCTACGTGTGAAGCCCACGACGTTGGGGATGTCAACCTGATTGGAGCCCTTGGACACCTTGAAGGTGATCGTGTCGCCCTTGTTGGCCTTGTTGCCCGACTTCACGGACTGCTCGGCAACCTTGCCCTCGTCGTACTTATCGGAGTAAACGTCGTCGCCCTGCTCGCCGTTCAGGCCAACCGCCTCAAGCGCGGACTGCGCTTCCTCGGCGGTCTTGCCAAGCAGATTGGGGACCTTCACGGTCTCGGTGCCCTTGGAAACGGTAAGGCTGACGGTGGAGCCCTTTTCGGCCTTCATGCCGCCTTCGGGGTTGGTGTTGACGACCTTGCCCTCCTCGATTTCGGAGTTGAAGACCTCGGTCGTTTCGCCGACGACGAAGCCGGCCGCCTGCAAGTCGGCGGTTGCCTGCTGCGTGGTTTCGCCGGCGACCTTGGGAACATCGACCATCTCGGCGCCGGAGTTCATCAGCGCGAAAACGCCGGCGGCGATGGCGATGATGGCGATAACGGCAACAACGCCCGCAATGATCTTGTTGCGGTTGCCGTTGGGCTTGCTGGATTCATCCGCAGCCGAGTAGTTGGCGGCGGCGGGGTTGGCACCGCGCCCCTGCTGGGCGGGCATCGCGGTGGTGGCACCGGGCGTTGCCGCGGCAGCCGAGCGAGGCATCACCGTGGTGGAAGCGCCGGCAGCGCCCGCACCCATGACCGTGGTGGGCATGGAGGAAACGTCGCCGATGTTCACCGGGCGACCAGCCAGGTAATCGTTCAAGGCATGGCGCATCTCGGATGCGTCGGTGAAGCGGTTGGAAGGTTCCTTTTCCAAGGCCTTCATGATGATGAGCTCGAGCGTTGGGTCGATGTTGGGATTGATCGACGAAGGAGGAGCAGGAATCTCGTTGACCTGCTTGACGGCGACGCTCACGGCATCCTGGCCCTCGAAGGGCAACTTGCCGGTAACGGCCTCGTACATGACGATGCCGAGCGAGTAGATGTCGCTTGCGGCGCCAAGCTCCTTACCTTGCGCCTGCTCGGGCGAAACGTAGTGGGCGGTTCCCAGGACGGTGGAGGTTTGCGAAAGGCCGGCGTCGCCCGCGCGAGCGATCCCGAAGTCCATGACCTTGATGTTGCCATCGGGCTGGATCATGATGTTCTGCGGCTTGATGTCGCGGTGGATGATACTCGCCGCATGCGCGACCGACAGGGCCTGCGCAACCTGCGAGCCGATTTCGGCGACCTTGCGCTGGTTGACCGCGCCGCGCTCTTGAATGGCGGTTTTAAGGTCGGTGCCGCGCAGGAACTCCATGACGATGTAATAGGTTTCGCCATCGAGGCCCCAGTCGTAAATGCTCACGATGTAGGGGCTCTGCAGGCGCGCAGCCGATGCGGCTTCCAGGCGGAAGCGCTTGGTGAAGGTTTCATCCGCGGCGTACTGGGGCAGCATGACTTTGACGGCGACCATACGACCCAGGACCTTGTCCTGCGCACGGTACACCTCGGCCATTCCGCCGATACCAACGCGTTCGGTTATTTCGTATCGGTCGTTTAAGACCCTTCCTACCATGCTTCCTGCCACGTCAAAACTCCTTTTGAAACCTACAGCGCGAACCCTGCCTCCAGTGGTCACGCTAGCATAACCTAACTATATATTTCTTCACGCAATTTCTAGAGTGCGTTTTGCTCTTCCAATGCCGTCTTCATAACTTGATTCGAACGGGCGGCAGCCACTCCCGAACCGCTTTCCTCAAGCACGATGGCGATAACCATCTTGCAGTCCGAGCTGGGGCCCATGCCGACGAACCAGCTGTCGTCCTTGGCCTTGCCCGTTTCGGCTGTGCCCGTCTTGCCGGCGATGGTGGTGCCGCTGATCTTAGCGGCGTGGCCGGTGCCGTTCTTCACAACGCCCTCAAGGACCTTCTTCACGCGATTGGCCGTCTCGGCCGAGCAAGCCTTGGCGTAGGCCTGGCTGGTGGCCGTCCAGCTGCACTCACCCGTAGGACTGTAGATGCTGTCCACCAGGTGAGGCTGCTGGATCACGCCGTCGTTGGCGATGGCCGAACCGACCATGGCCATCTGCAAGACGGTGGTCTGTGGACCGGCGGGACTGGTGTGCTCGCCAACGGGCATGCCGCACGCTGCCCAAGCGGTTTCCCACTCGGTCATCTCGCTGTAATCGGGCATGAGCGACTTGGCCAAAGGAAGATCGAAGTCGAGCGAGTCGTTGAAGCCGAAGGCCTCGGAGCCCTCGACCAGCTTTTGCGGGCCGATCTTGGCGCCCAGCTGGCCGAACACGGTGTTGGACGAAAGCTCGGTGGCACGGGCAAGCGTGATCTCGCCGTAGGAAGTCTTGTGCATATTGGTGACTTCCGCGTTGCCGATGTCCATGCTGCCGGGCGCATTGAACTTGGTGTCCTCGGATGCCGTGTTGTTCTCGAACGCGGTGGCCAGGGAAACGATCTTGAAGGTGGAACCCGGCGTGTAGAGCGCCTGGGTAGCGCGGTTGTAGAGCGAGGAATCGCTATTGCCCGAAAGGAGCGATTCAACGTCGGAGTTGGAGTAGGTGGGAGCCGAAGCCATAGCCAACACCGCGCCGGTTTCGGGGTCCATGACCACGCAGGCACCCTTGTAGCCGTCGAGCGCCTTTTCGGCGGCCTTCTGGATCTTGGAGTTGATGGTCAGCTTGACGTCGTTGCCCGCGGTAGTGTTGCCCGTTGCGTTGTTGACAACATCCATCCAGCTGGAGAAGTTACGCTCGCCCTTCAGGGTATCGTTGCAAGCGGCCTCGATTCCTGCGGTGCCGTAGGTTTGCGATGCGTAACCCACCACGTGCGAGGCCAGCGTGCCGGCAGGGTACTCGCGCTTGTAGGTGCCGTCCTTCTGCAGGACGCTCTTGGCCAGAACCACGCCATCCTCGGTGCTGATGGTGCCGCGCTCGGTCTTGGACTCCTTGGCCAGGGTGTGGTTGTTGCCCGACATGTTCTGATAGTTGGACGCGTTGACCACCATGACCATGGTCAGGTTGGCGATGAGCGCCGCCATCATCAGGGCAAAGGCCACCATCACCGCGGTGATGCGCCTGCCCAGCGACACGCGCCCCAACACGCCCGTGGCATCGGCCTCGAGCGCCTGGCTATGCTTGCCGCCGATGGTGGCGAACTGGGTGGTGGCGGAAATAAGCTCGGCCTTGCTGCCCTGGCTTTCGTCACCGCAGCGCAAAAGCAGGCCGACGATGATGAAGCTTGCAAGCAAAGAAGAGCCGCCCTGGCTGACGAAGGGCAAGGTCAAACCCGTAAGGGGAATGAAGCCCGTGACGCCGCCGACGATGATGAAGGCCTGCACGACGATGATGGCGGTAACGCCCACGGCAATGAAGGAGCTAACGTCGGACTTGGCGCGGGAAGCGCTTACCATGCCGCGGATCGCGAAGCACAGATACAAAAGCAAAAGGCCCGAAGCGCCGAGCAAGCCCGTTTCCTCACCGATGCAGGCGAAGATGAAGTCGGACTCGACGATGGGGATGCGCTCGGCCATGCCCGAGCCGATGCCCACACCGAACAGGCCGCCGTCGGCCAGCGAGTAGAGCGACTGCACCAGCTGGTAGCCCTTGTTGGTGGGGTCGCTGAAGGGGTTGAGCCAAATGTCGACGCGCGTTTGCACGTGCGAGAAGGTGTAGTAGCAAACCACGAAGCCCAGCGTGACGAAAACAAGGCCCACAACCAGGTAGAGCTTGCGGCCCGACGCGACGTAGAGCATCGCCAGGAACACCAGAAAGACCACGATGGCCGAGCCCAGGTCCTTCTCGAAGACGACGATGAGCATCGAGATTGCCCACATGATGAGCAAGGGCAGAAGAGTGGGCAAATCGGGCAGGCTGAAGGGGCCGATCTTGCGGGTTGAGGTGGACAAAAGCTCGCGGTTTTGCGCCAGGTAACTGGCCAAGAAGAGCACTATCAGGATTTTGGCGATTTCGCCCGGCTGGAAACTGAATCCGCCGACGGAAAGCCAGATGCGACTACCGTACTGCTCGGAGCCGATGCCCGGGAGCAAGGGCGAAAGCAGAAGCAGGCAGCCGAAGATCATCAGCGTGTACTTGTAGTTGGCCACCTTGTCCAAGTTGCGCAGAACCACCAAGGTGGCAACCATGAAGATGACGCCCACGAACAGCCAGATGATCTGGCGCGAGGCAAGGTTTGGGTCGAGCCTGGTGATGAAGGCGATGCCGATACCCGAAAGCGCGAACGCGATGGGCAGGATGGCCGGGTCGGCGCCGGGGGCTAGCTTTCGGATGGCAAGATGGGCAACCACGAAGCAGGCGAACATGCCGGCGGGCACGCCCAGGTTCTGCCAACCCAGACTCTCGCCGCTGTTCAGGGCCACCATGATGAAAAGCAGGATGACCAAGGGCGCCGCGATGCAAAGCAGCGCCAGCTCTATATTGCGGCGCGTCATCGGTTGGCCCCCTCGGTGCTCGAGGCGGTGCTGCTGGAACCTGCGGCCGTGCCGGCCGATGCGTCAGAACCACTGGCGGAGGCAGCGCCCGTGCCCGCGGCAGTGCCGGCCGAACCCGTGGTGGAGCCGGCGCCCGCAGCGGCGTCGGTGCCGGAGGCCTGCGTTGAGGCGTTCGCGGCAGCGATTTCCTCCTGGTAAGCCTGAACAAGGCGCTGTGCTTCCTCAACGTTGTCGACGCGCATGTTGTCGCTGATGCGCGCGGCAACGCCCGGCTGCACCTTCTTCAAATCCTGGAAGCTCACCTGCGAAACTTCCTCGACGCTGGAAAGCTGCATGCCCAAAAACTCGTCGGGAATGCCCCGATAGATGGTCACTTTGTCGTCTTGCACGCCAATGTAGGCGGAATTGCTGATGTATTGCTGAGCGCCCACGAAGGCACCGGCGATGGCCAAAATCACAAGCGCGATCAGGATGCCCATCCAAATGCGGGACTTCTTGATGGCGCGGCGCTGCTTGGCCTTGGCCTTGCCTTCGATGTCAACCACGATGGTGGTGATGTTGTCGTAGCCGCCGGCGTTGCGCGCGGCGCCCACCAGCATGTCGGCACAGGTCTGCGGGTCGGGAACGTCGCGCAGGATGTCCTCGATCTGGTAATCGTCGAGCATGGCGTTAAGGCCGTCGGAGCACAGAAGCAAGCGATCGCCCGAGCTTAAGTTGAGCTCGTAGATGTCGGGCTTCATGTAGGGGTCGGAGCCGATGGCGCGCGTGATCACCGAGCGATTGGGATGGAAACGCGCCTCGGCCTCGGTAATCTGGCCCGACTCGATAAGGTCGGCCATCAAGCTGTGGTCGCGCGTGAGCTGTTGGATGCGCCCGTTGTGCAAAAGGTAGGCACGCGAGTCGCCCACCTGGGCAATCATCACGCGCTCGCCCGTCACCTTGGCGGCGGTAAGCGTGGTGCCCATGCCCTCGCGGCCGATACCCTGGCGCGGGGCCTTGATGACATTGAGGTTGGCTGCCTCCACAGCGGCGATCATGCTCTGGGCGTCCTTGATGGAATCGGCCTGGTTCTCCATCGTGCGAATGGCCATTTCGGAGGCAACCTCGCCCGCCTCGTGACCACCCATGCCGTCGCACACGACGAACAGGGGCGGAGCGACGAGCAAGCTGTCCTCGTTGTGCTCGCGCACCAGGCCCACGTCGGTGCGTGAGCCGAAACTTCGATGGGAAACCGCGCCCTGAGGTGCGGTGATGTTTGCAGGAATACCCATTACTCGAACCTCACTCGCATGGTCACGTCGCCGACCATGACGCGATCGCCGCTGTGCAGGGCCGTGGGCTCCTGAATGAATACGTTGTTGACCGCCGTGCCATTGAGCGAGCCCAAATCCTCGACGAAGAGGTTCTGGCCCATCAGCGTGAAGCGGGCATGGCGCGAGGAAACGTAATCGGCGCCGATGACGATGTCGGACCCGGGGCTGCGACCAACGACCACAGGACCGCGCACGGCCAAATTGACGCCGCGCAGTTCTTTCGGGCCCTTTTCAACCGCGACGGTCCAGCTGCGATCCTTCTTGCGCTGACCGCGTACCAGCCCGATTCCCGTCTTCATGATCGCAAACAGGAACAGGTACAGAAGAACGACGAAAAGAAGTCGACCGATAAGCAGGATGATGTCAATCAAAAGGGGTCCTTAGGGTTGGTTTCGCTGTCGTGTTTAAGGCGCCCGCAGGGGGTTTAGTTGTAAGTGAAGAGGAAGGTCGTGGTGCCCACGGTGATGCGATCGCCCTCGTTCAAGATGGCGGACGCGATGTGACGGCCGTTGACCAAGGTGCCGTTGGTGGAGCCCAGGTCAGCGACCTTCCACAGGGAAGCGGACTCGCGGCGAACCTCGGCGTGGGTACGGCTGACGTTAAGGTCGTCGAGCACGATGTCGCTGGTGATGGCGCGGCCGAGCATCGTCGCCTCGTTGGTGAGGGCGAAGGAGCGGTTGGTGTTCAGGTTGACCAAGCGCGGGGTGCTGGTTTGAGCGGCGCCCTGAGCGCGACCGGTGAAAGCGGTGGTCTGGGGCATAACGGGCTCGGCAACAGATGCACCGGCGCCGGCTGCGTAGAGCTCGGCGTCCTCGGAGATCACGTCGATGCCGGTGCTGCGATAGCCGCCCTGAGGAGCGGGATTGGGAACGACGGGCGCAGCCACGGGGGCAGGAGCGGGAGCGGGCGCCGGGGCAGGTGCGGCAGCCGGAGCAGCGCCAGCAAGGCCGTAGCGTTCCATCTCTTCCTGACGAAGCTGATCGACGATGTGGCGGGCAACGCACTCGGCGATGATGTCGAACTTGCCATGCCTTAGGTCGTCGTCGACGATGAAGCGAACGAGCGGCTTGCCGTCCATGGCCAGGCCGGCCTTCTGGGCAGCGCCCTGAAGGTAGGTCTCGGTTTCGCCGGCGAGCGTCGGGTAGTAGCCGAAGAGGCGCTCGTCGTCATCGGGGTTTACCAACACGGTATAGAGCGTGGGAGCGAATTCCTTGCCGGCGCCGACCATCTTCTCACGGCGCATTTGCTTTTCGGCCTTTTTCGCAATCTGAACAGGCGAGATGGGAGCATCGAACAGCTTTTCGTTCATTCCGTCGAAGCCGTCCTCAACTTTGTTCTCAAAACGCGAGAAGAGTCCCATTTAAGTCGCTCCTTACTATTGGTCGCATATAGACTGATTTATTTTGCCACAGCATGTGCAATGTGTGGTGGAATCGTGTTGTTTTTCACTTCTTCGCCAAATCTTGCGACCAAGGCGGCTTTTTGCCGCTCAGGGCTTTGCTTTGGGTTTCACCGGAGTCTTACCTTGGGACGCCAACCAAGCCCCGAGCGAGGCTCCACCCAGGGCTGCAGAGGGTCATCCAGACCTAGCGCAAAAGAGATAGGCCAGCCTGCCAAGCGCTCATCCTGTAGACAATTCAGGCTAAACCGCGGCCGAAGGGGCAACGAAACGCGCCCAGAATTCATTAAGAGCAAGTTTTTCAAATTAGGGCTTGCGCGGCAGGGGCGATTCACGTAAAGTAACTCCTGCACTTTTGCTGCGCATATGCGGGTGTGGCGGAATTGGCAGACGCGTACGGTTCAGGTCCGTATGAAGGCAACTTCATGAAGGTTCAAGTCCTTTCACCCGCACCATTTGAATTTTAGGGCTCCCATTGGGGGCCTTTTCTTATTGTCTTTTCGTCCTTTTGCGGGCGCATTAATTGACACGCGCGCGGGCGCGGGTAGAGTTGATGGTCAAGGCTGATTTTCAGCTGTGGCCAGCCTGCGAAAGCCCCGGCTTCGCGCACCTCCGAAAACGAGTGCGCGGCTGCCGGAAGTCCTGAAGCCTTCCGCCCCAGTTCACAGTCATAAATCGGCACACCATCGATATCTCTTTGACAGGAGTGCACATGCGCAATATCCATTGCCTCAACAACATCTCGCCTTACGGCACCGATCTGCTCACCGATTCCTACGCCCTTACCGACGACATCGATTCCGCCGACGGCATTCTTGTTCGCTCCGCCGCCATGCACGACATGCAGTTCTCCCCCAAGCTCGAGGCCATCGCCCGCGCAGGCGCCGGCGTGAACAACATCCCCCTGGATCGTTGCGCTGAAGAGGGCATCGTCGTCTTCAACACCCCCGGTGCCAACGCCAACGCCGTTAAGGAGCTCGTTCTGGCAAGCCTTCTGCTTGGCAGCCGCGACATCATCGGCGGCATCGACTGGTGCCGCGAGAACGCTCCCGACCCCAACATCGCCAAGTCCGTCGAGAAGGCTAAAAAGCAGTTCGCCGGCCGCGAGATTCAGGGCAAGAAGCTCGGCGTCATCGGCCTGGGCGCAATCGGCGGCATGGTTGCCCGTGCGGCGCTTGACCTTGGCATGCAGGTTGTCGGCTACGACCCCGGCCTGCGCATCGAGCGCGCAATGAGCCTGCCCAGCAAGCTTACCTACGTCACCGATCTGATGCAGATCGCGCGCACCTGCGACTACATCACCATCCACGTTCCTGCCATTCCTCCCACGATCGGTATGATCAACGCCGAGTTCTGCGAATCGATGAAGCAGGGTTCGGTGTTCCTGAACTTCTCGCGTGACACGCTTGTCGATCTTTCCGCAATGGCTCAGGCCACCAAGGAAGGCCGCGTTGCCAAGTACATCACCGACTTCGCAACCCCCGAGACCATGACCATGGAAAACGTCATCGTGCTCCCCCACCTGGGCGCTTCCACCGCTGAGGCCGAGGACAACTGCGCGATAATGGCCGTCCGCCAGATCATGGACTACCTGGACAACGGCAACATCGTCAACTCCGTTAACTACCCTGCGCTTTCCATGGGCGCCGTTCCCGCCGAAGGTGGTCGCCTGGCCGTTCTGCACAAGAACGTCCCCAACCTGATCGCCGACATCTCCGCGGCCATCTCGGGTGCAGGCGTGAGCATCATCACTCTGAACAACCAGACCCGTGGCGAGCTTGCCTACACGCTCGTCGACGTCGACAAGGAAGACGCCACCGCAGCCGCCGACGCCGTTACCGCCCTTGAAGGCGTGCATCGCGTCCGCGTGGTGAAGTAACCACGATTTGCAAAATCGCGGCGGAGCCCCAGGGTTCCCTCGCAAGAAAGGCCCGACCTAGGTCGGGCCTTTTTCATTCTTAGCGTATGCCGGCAGCGCGGACGGCGGTTACTAGTTGGTTGACTGCTTCTTGGATGTTGGAGCCCTCAACGTCCACCGTGATGTCGGCGTACTTTTCGTACAGGGGGGCGCGCTCCTCGAACAGAAGGCGCAGGTCGTTGCCAATGCCTTCCTTCATTACCACGCCGCGCTCCTTCAGGCTGCCTAGGCGGTTTTCGAGCTCGGCGTAGGGCACCTTGATGAATGCCACCTTGCCGATGCTCCCAAGGTGCTCCATGGCATCCTGGGAATACACCGCCGAGCCGCCGGTCGAGATGACCGTGCGTTTGCAATCGATGCCCGACAAAACGCGGTTCTCCACCGCAAGGAAGCCATCCGTGCCCTCAAGGTCGATAATCTGCTGCAGAGTGCGGCCTTCGTATTTTTGAATAAGCAGGTCGCAGTCTAGGAAGTAGTAGCCAAGCACCTTGGCCAGCACCACGCCCAAGGTGGACTTGCCGGCGCCGGGCATACCTATCAAAACGATGTTGTCGGACATTCGCCCCTCCCAAACTGGATTGCCCACGTCGCCGGGCAAAGACTAAACGCGCCTTCGCCTAAACGGCGAGTCAAAGTATCACGAATTCTAGCAGCTTGGTTCGGCCAAGCCGTTTCAGCATGGTGAAATCACTGGCAACCTAAGCCAGAGCCTACACGAGCAATCCAGCAGCCAAAGGAAGTCGCGTTTAGCGAGCGCCGCCTCCGCCGCCGAAGCCGCCGCCTCCGCCGCCGGAAAAGCCTCCGCCGAAGCCACCCCCGCTCGAGAAGCCACCGTCGCCGCTTGATGCGTTGAGCACCGAATGAACAGCCTGCAGGGAATCGTCCAGCGAGTAATCAAGGTAGGCGGTAAAGGAGCCCAGGTCGAATGCTGGAGCATTGGATGAATGCATCACCATCGGCGCGTACCACCAGTAGCCCGGATCGTAATAGCCAATGCCTGCATCGCCCCTTTGAGCGGGCACGTAGCCAACCGCACGCAGCTGATACGCCGCCTCGTTGGCCACGCCGAGCACGTATGCGTACACCATCAACTTGCCCCACACCTTCACATCGGTGAAGGGGCGCTCGTTGAGCAGGGAAAACTCGCAAAGCCACTTTTTCAGGGCCTTGGCGCGGGCAAAAGCGTCCGCGCCCTTTTGGGTGCGGCGTGGCATGAAGCGTCCAAGCAGCACCAACACGATAGCCGCGATAAGCCCCGGAATCGCGCACATGATGTTGTCGAAGGTCATGCCCATCCAAACGCAAAGGAATACGATCAGAATCGCCATAGCCGTGTTGTGGTTGCGCTTGGAGGATCCGTAGCCCTCGATGACGTCGGCCTTGATAACCTCGGCACGAAGCAGGCCATGCCAGGTTTCCATATCGTCCGAGAAACGCTTGGCTTCGTCCTTTGCACGCGACTTCAAGCTTGAAAGAAGCAGCGCACCCTGCTCGTCCACCCCGTAGCCGAAGATGATGTCGTAGGCCTTGCGATCAAGCTCGCCCAAGCTGTCCACGTCGAAATTCGGATTCTTTTGCAGGGCATAATCGGTGTAGCTTTCGGTGCCGATGAACTTTTTGTACGTGTTGGTTACCGGCTCGACACGCAGGACACCCAAATTCGCCAAGTTCAAAAGCGTTGCGGCAAAATCCTGCGAGCTTGCCTCGTCGAAGCGCATCAAGCGGCTGATAACAGCTGGATGCGCACCCTCCAGGGGCTCATCGCGCCAATAGGTGTCGGTGAAGGCGGGCTTAAGCTCGCGCCCGTATTTGAAGAAGCGCCACACGGCCCAAACAATCACCAGCAGTGAAAGCAGGATGGACACCAGAAGCGAGAGCACCTGGGTAATGCGGAAGTTGTTGGAGCCGGTTGCCCATTCCTCTTCCTCTTGCTGGATTTTCTGAAGATGCGCGCTGGTGTGGTAGTTGACGTCGCCCGGTTTGATTTTGCCGACCCAGGAAGTTGGGAAGGCGATGCGCGCCTCGGCGTAGTTGCCGGCCTTAACGCTTGAAACCTTGTACGCAACGGAACCATCGGAGGCGATGTTGACCGAGCCCGACAGGTCGCCATGGCCCCAGGCCTTCACGTTGTCGCCCGCAGTTGCGGTTTCGCCTTCGGGCAGAGGCAGGACGATTTCCGCATTGACGTCGCGCGAATCAACTGCCCATCCGTCGGGGATGAACTTCCAGTACAGCTCGGCCGTGTCGGAGTAAACCTGCACGGCGTTGGTGACGGTATAGGAAAGAGTGAAGGTGAACTCGGCATTGTCCGCATCGAAAAAGGCGTAGATGGCGTTTTTGCCCTTATCGAATGACCACGCGAGCTTATCGGGGCCGCCGGCGCTACGCCATTCCTTTTGGAACTTGACCTCGGGCATCTCGAGCGTGCCGTTTGCGGTGGTCATGGTGACGCTTGAAGGTTTAACCTCGGCACCATCAGGAAGGTCTTCGATGTACCACCACACGCAGCTATAAGAACCCTCGAAGGTGAAAGTGCGCTGCTCGGTAACCGCCAGGTCGCCGTTTTCCTGCACCACGCCCTTGATGTTAACCGGGCCGGAAGCATACGAACGCGCCCAGGCATCTGCCGGAGCAAAGGACATGAAGGCGAACGCAAGCAAGGAAAGCACGAGCATGAGCGCGGCCGCAAGGCTGATATCCTTGGAAAAACACATCTTGCGATGCTGGATCATTGTGGTTCTCCTTGCAAGAATCGTCGGGACACGTTAAGATTGCAAAACACACGTGGAGAGCTGGCCGAGAGGACGAAGGCGCTCGCCTGCTAAGTGAGTATACCCCACAAGGGTATCTAGGGTTCGAATCCCTAGCTCTCCGCCACGCATTTCAGAGGAGTCGGTTCGCCGGCTCCTTTTTCATGTCCTGCTCATACCTTCTGTTTCCCCGGCGAACATAGCCCCAGAAAGCCACCCGTGGCCACAGGGGAAAGGCAGTTGTGTCTCTGGTAGTTACGGAACGAAAGAGCGCCCCGACCATTTGGTCGGGGCGCTCGCAATGCGCGGTATGTTCACCTGCTAGCGCCTTGCTTACGAAGAAGCGAGTGACGCTCAGGCTAGGCCTTAGCTTGCGCGGCGAAGGAACCTAACGCCGCCGGCAAGAGCACCAGCCAGGGCAACGCAAACAATCACGCCTGCAGGATCGCTGGTGTCAGGCAGCGAATCGCTGTCGCTGTCGCTATCGCTGCTGGACTTCGAAGAGGAGTCGTCTGCATCATCGGCATCGTCCGAGTCGTCAGCATCATCAGCGCTCTGGTCGGAATCGCCATCGGCGGAATCCTTGGTCCACTGGGCAATGGCGTCAACTTCATAGTCCTGATCGTCGTTGGTGGTTCCGTCGGCGGCAATCTTGGCGCTGTCAACGAACCAACCATCGAAGGTGTAGCCATCAAGCTGAGTGCCCTCGGGTAGTTCACCGTAAGCGTCTACCAAAGACTCAAGGTACAAAGGCTCGCCCACAACGGAGCCCTGAGACTTGAACTGTACCTTGTGCATCTTGTGCAAGGTACTGTCCTTGGAGAGCTTTTCGCCCGTGAGCGAATACTTGTAATAGTTTTCGGCGTCCGCGTATTTGTAGGTGTAGACCTTGGTCTTAGGGCTGACGTTTGCATCGGTAACCACGTAGCGGGAATTCTCGATACGAGCATTTTCCTCGGTAACTACCGAGTACAGGTAGTCGCTCTTACCCTTAAGGAATACCTTGCCACCAGTGATGGCGGAAGCGTTGTCGGGACGGCCAAAAGAGCCGTTTTCAATGGTCAGCTCTGCCTTGTCGCCATCAATACCCACGCGATCGTCGAAAGTGCCGTTCTTGATGGTCAGCTTTGCGCTGTCTTTGAGAAGGACACAGCCGTCAGTAGCAAGATCTTGACCACCATACTCAAATCCAGCGGCAGCAAACTCGCCTTCGGTAATGGTGGCATCAACCGTTCCTTCAAGATAGACCGCCCAATCCACGCGTGCCGTTGCTTCAATCTTCTGGCCATCCTTGTTGGTCACCGTGACCTTGCCGGCCTTGGCGTGAATGGGTGCATAATATCCACTCATCGAAACGTTTTTAACGGTAACATCCGCAGACTCACCCGTGATATACACACATGCGGGAGACGTAGCAGTCGTTTTAGCCGCCATAGTGCCGTTCGTGACAGTAAGCTTGGCGTTATCCGTGGCCTCAATGATGCCAGAGCCCTTTTCAAGGGCGTCAGGCTGAGACAGAGTATTGCCACCCAGATTGAGGGTGATGTCTTTGTCCTTACCGACCTTCGCGTTCTGAGCCACGCTCTTCAACAGGTTTACGGTATCGCCCGCCTCAATAGCGTCATCGATTGCTTCCTGAACCGTGGGGTACTGGAAGATGCCGTTGACGTCGGCAACGTCAGCATTCCACTTTGCATAGAGGGTGATGTCGGAAGTGATCGGGGTATCGAAGTTGAACTCCTCGTAGCCCTTGTCGGTCTTCTGGTACCAAGCTCCAAAAGTGCAGTCAGTCTTGGTAGGAGCGTCAGGCGCGCTTACCGCTTTGCCTTCCCAGGCGTACTTAGTAGCGTAAACGTCCGAAGTACTTAGGCTCGTTTTAAAAGTAACCGCGTACTTGGCTTCGATGCTGCCAGCGATCTTATCCTTCAAGTCATCTGCCTGGTCTTTGTCCTCAAAGTAGACGTCACCCAGCTCGTTCTCGAAATTGGTGTTATACAGACGATACTTGGCATCTTCAGGGATGTCGGACTCTTTCATCACCTCATATGCGCCGTCTTTAGACTTGTACATAGCAAGCTTGGTGTCGCCGGTCTTAAGCGTTGCACTTGCTTTATAAGTGTCGTCGTCCTTCTTCTGGATGGGATAGCTCGAAAGACTGGTTCCTTCGCTAAGCGTAGGAATCTGGTCGCCCGTTACTTCCGAAGTCGTACCGGCATAAATGATGTTGGAGCCCTTCTTCAACGTTAGGGTCGTGCCGTTTACCTCGCAATACGACTTCTTGCCTCCAGTATAAGTAAGGTACAAAGCCGAAACAGAATCGGAGCCCTCTTCGTTTTTGACCGTAATCGATCCGCCATTTATGCAAATAACGGCAGTAACGCCCTCGATGCAAGAATGATTGTTCGATTCAACAGCAACATTGTTCAGTTCAAGATATGTGGCATTGTTGTCTGTAGTGATGGCGGTCATATTGGTCGCCTGCACGATTTTTCCGCCATTGCCCGTAATAACAAGATTTCCGCTTGAATTAATAGTCGACCTGGTATTTGTTCCAGTCAAAGTGAAACCGTTGAGGTCAAGTTTTACCTTCTTCACCGTTCCAGAGACTATGAGGTGGCCTGTAACGTTTTCCTTCAAATAGTAATCGCCGGCCTGCGAAATCGTGTATTCGCCGGTGCCATTAAACAGGGACTGTGTAAGAGCCGTACCTTTAGTATCAGCAAAAGCCTTGTTTGCGGGGGGGGCAAGCAAAACCACTGCGAACAGGGCGCTTACCAGCAGCAATACCGAAATTGCGGTTGTGCTTAATTTCTTCGTCATATGCCAAACCTCTCCGATGCCTTCCCCATTTGGCGGGCAGCACGCTTATCTTCACTGGCCTTTGCAAGTTGAACGAACGGCACCCGGCCGGGGCCACGTTCTTGCTCAAGCCAACAAGGTGACTGAGTTATGAATTCTTAGATTTTATCAGAATTCTGTGCATTTTCGACAGATTTACGCGCGCAGACCCAATGCGCATGGCGAGACTGCGCTGAATTCTCCATAATTGTTGACAAATCAACAAAACAGCTATTCACTTCTTTCCAAGTTTTGTACAGGCAGACGCTTGCACGGCAAACACCAAACCAACGCATGGCAAGCGCTGCGCGAACGATGAAAACTAAGCACCCAAGTAGGGCGGACGCGGCACGACGGGTACAACCGGTGCAGCTGATACAACCACCCCATCCCCGCGGCCACGCGGAGCAGCAAACGCAGAACCGCCACTGCAACGCAAACGAAGGAGCGCCCATGGAAGACCGCTTTGAGACCTTCACCATCCTCATCAACAGGATCAACCGCAACATCCGCAAAATCAAAAACCGTGAAATGGCCGAATATGGCCTGAAAAGCATCCATGTCTCGTGCCTGCACTACCTTGGCCAGCAGGAAGGCCTAAGCCCCACGCAGTTGAGCGAGGAGTGCGAGGAGGACAAGGCCGCCGTGTCGCGTGCGCTCGATTTCCTTGAGGAGCAGGGCTTTGTGGAGGCGCCGCCGCAGGGCGAGAAGCGCTACAAATGCCCCATCGTCCTTACCGACAAGGGTCGCAGGGCCAGCACGATTATCAGCAGCAAAATCGAAGCCGTTTTGACCGAAGTCAATGACAGCCTGACCGAAGATGAGCGCGGGCTGTTCTACCGCAGCCTTTCCGCCATAAGCAACAAGCTCGACGAGATTTCGCAGGAGGCGGGCAGGCTTTAGCGCCGCAGGGCTGTTCCGCAACCCGTTTCTTCCAACCGCAATCCCGTTTCCGCCAGGCGCAGCTCCCCTCGCAAACCACACGCCCTCCGCCAACCGCAACTCCTTTTGCCAACCCCAATCCCCTTCCGCTAACCGCAAGCTCAACCCACCAACCGCAGGCCCAACTCTAGAAAAGGCACCCATGTTCTTCCTTAAAAAAGCTTACTGCCGCATTTTCCAGCTTGGATTCCGCGCGGCGCTCCCCTTTTTGCCCTACCGCGAGCCAAAGACCATCGGCTCGTGCGCCGAGCTGGGGCCGGTGCTTACCGACGAGCATGCCAAGCAGGTGCTCGTAGTGACCGACGCGGGCATCATGCAAAACGGCCTTACCGCGCCCCTTATTGAAAGTTTGGCCAAGGCGGGCATCGGCCATGCCATTTACAGCAAAGTGCAGCCCAACCCCACGGTTGACCAGGTGGAAGAAGCGCTTGCGCTCTATCTAGAAAACGAATGCGATGCGGTGATTGCCATCGGCGGCGGCTCCTCGATGGACTGCGCCAAAGCCGTGGCGGCGCGCATTGCCTACCCGAATAAGTCGCTTGCGCAGATGAAGGGCGTTTTGCGCGTGCTGCGGCGCACGCCCACCATCGTCGCCATCCCCACCACCGCCGGCACCGGCAGTGAGGTGACGCTGGCAGCCGTTATCACCGACGCGCGCGAGCACCACAAGTACGCCATCATGAGCTTCCCCTTGATTCCCGATTACGCCGTGCTGGATGCGCAGCTTACCTACTCGCTGCCCGCGCACCTTACCTCGACCACGGGCATGGATGCGCTCACCCATGCGGTTGAGGCCTACATCGGGCGCTCGACCACCAAGCAGACGCGCCAACTTGCGCTTGAGGCCACGCAGCTGGTGTTTGCCAACATCGAGCGCGCCTACGCCGATGGCACCGACCACCAAGCTCGCGAGAACATGCTCCATGCCGCGTACAAAGCGGGTATTGCCTTTTCGATGTCGTACGTGGGCTACATCCATGCCATCGCGCACTCGCTCGGCGGGCAATACGGCACGCCGCACGGCCTGGCCAACGCCGTCGTGATGCCCTACGTGCTTGAGGCCTATGGCAAATCCGCGCACAAAAAGCTGCATAAGCTGGGCGTTGCGGCCGGGGTTTGCCGAGCCGAGGACAGCCATGCCGAGGGAGCCGCACGCTTCATCGAAGCGATAAAGCAGCTCAACGCCAACATGAGCATCCCTTGCAAGATCAAGGGCATCAAAGCGGAGGACATCGAGCATCTTTCACGCATAGCCGAGCACGAGGCCAACCCGCTCTACCCCGTTCCCAAGCTCATGACCGCGCCCGAGTTGGCCGAGCTCTACAAGCAAGTCGCAGATTGGAGCAACTAAATGAACGCGCAGGAAATAAGCATGCTTCTTGAAAAGCAACGCAAGTTCTTCAACAGCGGCGCCACCCTTCCCGTGAGCTTCCGTATAGCGCAGCTGCGCAAACTGCGCGATGCCGTGCGCGCCCATGAAAAGGAAATCAACGAGGCGCTTACCGCCGACCTGGGCAAAAGCGCCTACGAGGGCTTTATGTGCGAAAGCGGCCTGGCGCTTACCGAGCTGAGCTACCTGGTCAAGCACACGCGCCGCTTTGCGCGCAGCCATACGGTGCCAACGCCTTTGGCGCAGTTCGCCTCGCACAGCTTCACGCAGGCAATCCCCTACGGCAACACGCTCATCATGAGCCCGTGGAACTACCCCTTCCTTTTAACCATCGACCCGCTGGCCGACGCCATCGCCGCAGGCAACACGGCCATCCTGAAGCCGAGCGCCTACTCGCCCGCCACCAGCGCGATTATTCGCAAGATCGTTGAGGAATGCTTTGCGCCCGAGTACGTGGCGGTGGTTGAAGGCGGGCGCGCGGAGAACGCGGCGCTGCTGGAGCAGAAGTTCGACTTCATCTTCTTCACCGGAAGCCAGAACGTGGGCAAGGAGGTGCTGCGCCACGCGGCGGAGCATTTGACGCCCGCGGTGCTTGAGCTGGGCGGCAAGAGCCCTTGCATCGTGGACGCGAGCGCGAACTTGGCGCTGGCCGCCAAGCGCATTGTGTTCGGCAAGTTTTTGAACTGCGGTCAGACCTGCGTGGCGCCCGACTACATTTTGGTGGAACGCAGCGTGCATGATGAACTGATTGCCCAGCTTGTACGCCAGATTGAACGGCAGTTCGGCGCACGACCGCTTGAAAATTCCGATTACGGCAGGATCGTCAACCGCAAGCACTTCGAGCGCCTATGCGGGCTGATGGACGCGCGCAAGGTGGTACACGGAGGCGAGGTGGACGAAGCCGAGTTGCGCATCGCCCCGACGATCATGGACGAGGTTTGCGCGGAAGACGCCGTGATGGGCGAGGAGATTTTCGGGCCCATTTTGCCCGTGCTGAGCTTTGACTCGTTCGATGAGGTGGCGCAAGGCCTCAAGAGCAAGGCGAAGCCGCTTGCCTGCTACCTGTTCTCGAGCGACAAGGGGCACATCAAGCGCTACACCGAGGAATTCCAGTTCGGCGGCGGTTGCATCAACGACGTCGTGATTCACCTGGCCACCAGCGAGATGGCCTTTGGCGGCGTGGGCGAAAGCGGCATGGGCGGCTACCACGGCAAGCGCGGCTTCGAGGCCTTTTCGCACACAAAGTCCATCGTGGACAAGAAGACCTGGCTCGATTTACCCATGCGCTACCAGCCTTACTCCAGCAAGCTCTACGACAAGCTGCTGCATATGTTCTTGCGGTAAAGGAGGCATGGGTGCGCGGGCGCATCGCTGGTCACCGGCGGGCGCGGGCGGACGACGCTGGTCGCCAACGGTCGCGAGCGTGGGCGCAGGGGCGCGCTGGCTCAAGCGCCCGGGCGTGGAACTACTACAGCAAAAGAACGACCGCGCTCGATGGACGAGCGCGGTCGTTTTGGGTTTATGGGATTGGCGGCGGTGTTCGGACGGCAGTGACGGCGGAGAAGCGAAGTACCTGCCGGCGCGGGCCTTAAGCAAAAGCTACTTGAAGCTCACCTTGGGAGCGGTCTTGGCGCCTTCGTCAGCGCTGAAGGCATGACGCTCGGTGAAGCCGAACATGCCCGCAACAAGAACGCCGGGGAAAGTCTGGATGGCGTTGTTGTACATAAGCACGCAGTCGTTGTAGCTCTGGCGCATGTAGCTGATCTTGTCCTCGGTGCCGGCAAGCTCGGCCTGCA
>CAVHFE010000003.1:0-16208 GCA_963635145.1 Oscillospiraceae bacterium | reverse complement strand
CCACGGCGACGATCACGATAAGGGCGATTTCCATGAGGGCCTCCTTAGGTGTTTTCGTTAGTCTACCATGCACGCACTAGCGCTCGCAGGCGCTGAGCGGGGGCAAAGCCTCCATCGCAAAACGCCCACAAGGACAAGGCTGACGCTGGTCGTGATTGCGGAGTACGAAGCCTAACGGGACGCAGGGTGAAATGCTGAGCGGGGCGCTTGCGCGAGCGCGAAGCAGGACGAGAGCGCGGGCAATCGACTAGCGCTCGCGGATGGCGGCGCCAATGCCCACCAGCGAGGTGACGCGTGCCGACCAGCCCTTGAGCTGGGCCTCGCCGGAAAGCTTGGTTGCCTGAGTGAAGGATTCGCAGAAAAGCGCGGTGGCCGATCCGCTGCCGCACAGAAGGACGTCGCTCACGCCCTCGCAGGACTCGCCCCATTCGCGAATCTCGGAAAGAACGGGCAGGATCTTCTCGGCGGCGGGGGCCAGGTTGTTGAAAGGCTCGACCTTGCGGGCATCCTGCAAAACGCCCCACACGCCGCGTTGGGTGTCGGTGGGCAGCAAGGGCTCCTCGTCGAAGGTGCGGTAGGCCTGCGCGGTGGAAACCCCCTCATCAGGGCTTACAAGCAATATGAAATCCTTGCGCGGCGCCAAGGCGTGCACAAACTGCTCGCCCTTGCCCGTAAGGTAGGCGCAGCCGCCCTTCAGGAAGAAGGCAACATCGGCGCCCAGGCTGGCGGCCACCTCGGCCAAGCGAGGATCCTGCGCGTCCAAGCCCCAAAGCTTCGCCGCGCCCACCAGGGCCGCAGCGGCATCGGAAGAGCCGCCGCCCAAGCCCGCCTGTGCGGGAATGGACTTAACGATGTGGATATGGACTTCCTCATCTTCCTTGCGGCCGATCGCCTGGGCCAGGGCGGCAACCGCACGATAGGCCAGGTTTTCCTCGGGGGCCACGTCAACAGGCGTGATGCCCTCGGTGTGCTCCATGCTCAGATGAATTTCGAGCCCGATGCCGAAGCCAGACAGGTCAACGCGACGCATATGCAGGACGTCGTGCAGGGCAAGCGCATGCATGATGGTATCGGCGTAGTGGTAGCCGTCCTCGCGCTTGGCGCCGATGCCCAGTACCAGGTTGATCTTCGCGGGGGCGATGACCTTGATGCCGCCGCTGCGCACGCCGGCCGTGTCGCGCTTGGCGATGTCCAAGGCCTGTGCCATCACGTCCTCGGTGGCTTTGCTGTCCATTTGATCGAAGAGCTTCTCGTTTTCGCTCATTGGTTCTCCTTGTTCATAGGTGCGGCCGTGGTGGCCGGGCGTTCTTCGGTTTGCGGGGGCTAGGGTGCGGGACGGTCGGCTTCGGGCGACGACGCCGGCTGGCCTGCGGAGGAAATTGCAGCCTGCTCCGCGGTGGCGGCTTCCATGGTGGCGGACCCGACGGCGGCCTCCTTGGTAGCGGCTTCTGCAGCAGCGGCGGCCTCCTCGATGGCCCGGCGCTCCTTCTTTGCGGCTTTGCGCTGATCACGGCGCTCCTTGAAGAAGCGCTTTAGCAAGCCTTGGCACTCTTCCTCCAACACCCCGTCCTGCACTGGGAAGGCATGGTTTAGCCGCGCGTCGTCGTGGATGTGATACAACGTGCCGACGGCGCCCGCTTTCTGGTCGCTTGCGCCGAAAACGCAGCGGCTCACGCGCGCCTGGTGCATCAAGCCCGCACACATGATGCAGGGCTCAAGCGTCACGTACACGGTGCAGCCCTCCAGGCGCCACTCGCCCAATTCGCGCGAGGCGGCCTTCATGGCCAAAAACTCGGCATGACCTGCGGGGTCCTGAGTGGTCTCGCGCAGGTTGCACGCCGCTGCCAGCAGC
This sequence comes from Oscillospiraceae bacterium, assembly GCA_963635145.1. GTDB lineage: Bacteria > Actinomycetota > Coriobacteriia > Coriobacteriales > Eggerthellaceae > Anaerotardibacter. Next base: position 14,356 of record CAVHFE010000003.1, on the reverse strand, counting down.
CTGGGCTCGGGCAGACGGTATTCGCGCGTTGCGGGGTCGATAGGGTCGTACACAACGACGGCGCCAATGGGCACCTCGCCTAAAGAATAGGCGTGTTTAGCCTGTTCAAGGGCAAGTTCCATGTAGCGGCGATCGTCCAGGCGGGCGCTTGCCCAACCGTATGCCGTCTTATGCACGTCCAAAGTCATAAGCCGCATTATATGGTATTCTTTCTTCTGCTTTGTTTTGGCTGGCGCAAAACGCACGCAAGCCCAACAAGCAGCGCAAACAATGCGAAATCGGCAGCGCGGCGCAATGCTGTAACGCACTGCTCGCGTTTCGGCTTTGTCCCAATGTGATGGCGCGCTTGTCGTCCAAATGCGACGGCATAGCTGCCGTCAAGGGTGCGCAACATAAGGAAGATTGGCTGAGTGGTTGAAAGCGGCGGTCTTGAAAACCGTTGAACCGAGAGGTTCCGTGGGTTCGAATCCTACATCTTCCGCCAGAACTTCATAGGGGAGCTTTCGGGCTCCCCTTTCTTTTTATCATTGCCGACCTGCGGCTAGCCTTTCATCGATTCTTGGACAAGGCGGCGGAATAGGCGACGATGCGTGTAATCCTTGGGCCACAGGTACTCCGGGTGCCACTGCACGCCGTAGACGAAGCGCTTGTTGGGCGCCTCGATGGCCTCGATCAGGCCATCCTCCGACCAGGCGGCAACGCGCAGCTCGGGAGCCACTTTGTCGATGGCCTGATGATGAAGCGTGTTCACGCGGATGCGCTTGGCACCCATCAGCTGGCCGAGCTTCGAACCCTCGACAAACTCCACTTCGTGCTCGCGGTGGTCGTAGGGCGGCTCTTGCATGTGCTCGAGCTTGTCGGGGAAAGCCTTGTTGATGTCGTGAATCATCGTGCCGCCGAGTGACACGTTAAGCACCTGATGGCCTCGGCAAATGCCCAGCACAGGCTTGTCGGCGTCGACGATCATGGGCACCATCACCAGCTCCATGATGTCGCGCTCAGGGCACAAATCGCCGATATCCTCGGAACGGCGGCTACGGTAGTTGATCGGGTCGATGTCGTGGCCGCCGGGGATAAGGAAGCCGTCGTATTCGTCCACCAGGGCCTGGATGAGCGTCGGGTCGTCGGTGGAAGGCAGGATCATCGGGATGCCACCCGCCTCAAGGATGGAATTGATGTAGCCCAGGCCAACCTGCATGGCGGTATGATCCATGCTGTACCTGGGAAGAATGCCGATACGGGGGATCTTGCGCGCCTCGGGCACGAAGCCCGCGTAATCCTGGGCGAGCGTGCGGCCGCGCTCGGCCACGCCCAAAAGCGGCTGCAGATAGATGGACTCGGAATCGTCGAGCGCGCAACTGGCCAAGTCGAACAGGTGCACCAACCACTCGCGCGGAGTGCGCGCCTCGAAGCCGTAGCCGGGAAGCCACGAAAGATCGGCATCGAAGCCATCGCGGATGAGCGTTCGTTTTGCCTGTTCAACGGCGCTTTCGGTTAAGCCCGCAAGCTCTGACTCCAAAGTAGCAAGGTTTTCCTCGCTGTAGAAAAGGCCTTTGATCAGAGCAACGTAGGCCATGGCATAGGGCAGCGGCAGCGCGTCGGCCGGGCGAATCTCGAGCACGCCCTTCAGGCGCGCGTCGGGGAACACCATGGTGAGCGCGTGCAGCACATCATCGCGCGTCATCTCGCGATTGGCGTAGGCCTCGGCGAAGGTTTCCTCGCCGGAATAGCGCCAATCATCGCCCTCGGGAACGATGATCGACTCCATGTTGTAAACGTATTCCGCGTACTTGCGGAAGCCGAAATCGTCGTCGAAGGTGCCCGGCACCACCGTCACGCGCGTGGAGTCGTAATTGGCCCACACCATCGTGCGCGCCATATGCTGCTTGGTGCGGCGGCCCTCGAAGATGGGCGAATTATCGGCAAGCAGGGCAAAAAGCGGCGCCAAGCCCGTTGCAATGCGAATCTTGCGCACGGCATCGGCCTCGGAGGAATAATCGATGTTCACCTGCAAGGCGGCGGCGCAGCGCATCATACATGAACCGAAGCGGCCGAACATCGTAAGGTAGCGGTCCATCGCAAGATAGCGCTTCTTGGGGATGAGCTCCATGTTGCGCGAGCGCGCGGAAGGGTGGTAACCCAGCTCGGCAAGGCTTAGGTCCAGGTCGTCGAGGATGGGGAGCAGCTGCTTGCGGAAGCCGCGGAAGGCATGCTCCACCTGGCCGACCGTCTTCAAGGGGGCCGAACTGTACTCGATGTAGGCGCCCGGCTCCAGCGTCACGCGCGACTTGTCGGTGTGGTTTTCGAGCCCTAGGACGTGACCCTCTTCGACGATGGGGGCATCGTAATGAACGGAGAGCTGACGCAGGACTTCGAGCACGCCACCAGGCTCGCTGTAGGTAACCGGGGCATAGCTTCCGCGCTTTACGAGGATGTTCTCGAACTCAACGCCCAACAGGCGATCGTTCTTGCAGCCTTCCTGAAGGCAGAAGATGATGCGCTCGATGTTGCGCTCGTAGAGTGAATTGGCACCGGCAGTTACGGGGCTGCTCGCGTTGGTGTCATCGGTTGCGCCGGCTGCAGCGGTTGCGCTGGTTGCGGCGGCAGCCTCGGTAGCGTCGGTAGCGTCGGTTGCGGCGGTTTGCGCGGTATCGGTTTGGTTCCTGAAGTCTGAAGCCATTGATCCTCCTTGTGAGGCTCAATGCTATCACGCGCACGCGTGGAGCGGCGTGCTCTTTACCGGGCTGTGATAAATCGGCGGGAACTGCGACCAGTTCGCGCAACGCAAGCGCGGCGGGCTCAACTGCGGAGGGCGGCGGCTGTTGCGCGACGCCTCGAAAAGCTACCTGTTCTTACGCTCCCAGGAGCTCGGAAACCTCGAGCCACTCCATCTCAAGCTCGTCGAGCTGCGCTTGGATTTCGTCGACCTTCGCCTGAGCTTCGCCCAAGGCCACATAATCGGAGGGCTCGACCTCGAACATGGCAGCCTTCGCCTCGTCCAGGCGCTTGTTAGCCGTCTCCATCTTCGTCTCCAAGCTGCGCAAACGCTTCTTCGCCTTTTGCAGCTCGGCGTTGCTCAAAGTCGGCGCCGCCGACGCACCCGCGGCATTAGCGCCCGCAGCCGCGCCCGACGCGCCAGCACCCGCCGCAGCTTCACCAGCACCCTCGGGGCCGGCTCCCCTCTCGGACGCCTCCTTAACGCGGCGTTCGTGCTCGCGCTCGGCCTCGCGCGCCTTGTCGCGTTCTTCCAGCAGATACAGGTAATCGTCCACACCGCGCGGGCAATGGGTCAGCTTGCCATCAACCAGCGCAAACTGGTCGTCGGTCACGCGCTCCATCAAGAAGCGGTCGTGCGTGACGACGATGAGCGTGCCCGGCCAGGTGTCCAGCACGTTTTCCATGGCGACCATCATGTCGGTGTCCATGTCGTTGGAAGGCTCGTCGAGGATAAGCACGTTGGGCGCGTCGAGCAGGATGAGCATGAGCTGCAACCTGCGCTTTTGTCCGCCCGAAAGATCCTGCACGCGCGTGTTGAGGTAGGCCTTCTCAAAGCCCAGCTGTTCCAGGAGCATCGCGGGCGAGACGATTTTGCCGTCCACCTCGTAGTGCGACTGATAGCGATTCAAAACCTCGCGCACCAGGCTTGAGTTCTGCTCTTCCAATTCCTCGAGCTTCTGGGAAAGGAAGGCGAATTTCACGGTTTTGCCGATTTTCACGCGGCCGGATTGCGGCGCGAGCTTGCCCTGCACCAGATCGAGCAGCGTGGATTTGCCCACGCCGTTTTCGCCCAGCAAGCCGTAGCGGTCGCCCGGGCCGATAAGCCAGGTGACGTCGTCTAGGATCTTGCGCTTGCCATCGTAGGAAAAAGTAGCGTCCACCACGTCGACGCACTTCTTGCCCAGGCGACTGATTGCCGCGCGCTTGAGCTCGACGGTGTTGCGGATGGGCGGTTCTTGGGCAATCAGCTCGCGCGCCGCCTCAACATGGAATTTCGGCTTGGTGGAACGGGCGCGGGCACCGCGCGAGAGCCAGGCAAGCTCGCGGCGGGCGAGGTTACGACGCTTCGCCTCGGCCTGGGCAATCTGACGGTCGCGCTCGACGCGCTGCTGCACGTAGGCGGAGTAGCCGCCCTCGAAAGGCTCGACGATGCCATCGTGCACCTCCCACATCGATTGGCACACCTCGTCCAAGAACCAGCGGTCGTGCGTGACGACGACCAGCGCGCCCTCCTTGCGGCGGAAGCGCGCCTTCAGATGCTCGGCAAGCCAGTTGATGGCGCCCATGTCCAGATGGTTGGTGGGCTCGTCCAGAAGGAGCACATCGGCAGGCTCGATGAGCACGCGGCACAAGTCGACACGCCTGCGCTCGCCGCCCGAAAGGCCCGCCACTTTCCGCTCCAAATCCAAGTCGCCGATCATGCCCTTCAAGATTTTGCGGATGGAGGGGTCGGACGCCCACACGTACTCGGGCACGTCGCCCACGATGTTCTGAAGAATGGACGCCTCGTCGTTAAGCGCATCGGTTTGGCCGAGCGTCTGGATGCGCGTCGTGCGCGTTTTGGTAACGCGGCCGCTATCGGGCTCGATACTGCTATTGAACAGGCCCAACAAGGAAGACTTGCCATCGCCGTTTCGACCGACGACGCCGATGCAATCGCCATCGTTGACGCCGAGCGAAAGGGACTCGAAGATCACCTTGGTCGGGTACTCCAGATGAATATTCTCGCATCCCAGAAGAAACGCCATGGTTCGCCTTTCCTTCGTCTTGTTCTTGCTTGCCCACTTGCCGGTGCGGCTGCCGCGGGTCGCGCACGCTGGCGTCGTTGCCGCAGCTTGCACGCGCTGGTGCCGTTGCCGCAGGTCGCGCACGCCGGCGTTGATGCGCCAACTTCGTCCGCGCGCTCGGCACCCTGCCCGCACGGACGCACAGCCCGCATCGGGGCAAGCATTCTTCGTCTAAACAGCCAAAAAAGAAGGACCCCGTTGGAGCCCTTCCAAACATGGCAATTGTACGCTTGCCTTATTTAACCACGAGCACGGGGATGTCGGATTCACGAAGAACCGCATAACTCACCGAGCCCAGCACGCCACGGATTGCGCCCAGGCCGCGCGAGCCCATGACGATGAGGTCGGCCTCGACCTTGTCGACGTAATGCAGCAGGTCGGAAGCAGGGGCGTAACCAGGGATAACGTCAATCTGAACCTGACTTTTCACATCATCGAGAGTGGAGCCAAGGCCCTCTTTGACCGTTGCGGTTTCCTCGGCGATGGTCTTGTCGTAGAGCGCCTTGACGTCATCGACGGAAAGCAGGTACTGCTGCGGGTCGAAGGTGGCGTTGTTGAAGTTGGCAGGCAGCTGCGCATTGGGATGCGTGGTAATGAACACGACGTGCACCTTGATTGCCGGGTCGAGCTTGGCGATTTCACCCGCCTTGGCAACCGCGAGCAAGGACTGCTCGGAGCCGTCGTACGCAACAACGATGTTCTCGAAAACCATGATGTTCCCCCTCTGGCGACTACGGGATTTCTTCGGGTTTCCCGCTTCGAATCATTGCCTACACGATAACACTATTCGCTTGGAAGCGCGCCCTGGAAAGGCGCGCCGAAAGTCTTCTTCATCCTAGGGATGAACTGCCCGAACGTGGCTTCGCCCGCGCCTGCCGGCATGTGAAGCGCAGCCCCTTCGGCCGGCATAAACGCCCGCTCATTGCTTCGCGGGCGGACAAGCCGCCGAAAGCCGAGCTACTCGCCCAGGAAGGCGCCCCTGTCGTCAAGGGAAGGAAGCGTGTACTCGAGCGTGACGCCCTCGGCCAGAAGCGTGGTCAGGTAGATACGCAAAAGCTCGTCGGTCTGATAGGCAACATCGATGCCGCCCTTGAAGACGCACCAGTAGAATTGCATGCCCGTGACGATGGAGGCGATGCGCAGCTTGGCTTCCTCGATGTCGACATCGGCGCGAATGGTACCTTCCTTCTTGCCTTCCTCAAGATAGGAGCCAACCAGGTCGATGACGATTTCGTCCTCGGAGTCGCGATGTTTGAAGTCGAAGAAGGGGCTGTTGGTTGCCGCGTACAGGCCGCTTACGAACTCAAGGCCGGCGTCCTTCAAGCAACGCAGGTAGAAACGGTAGACCATCTGGCATTTTTCGATGACATTGTAGCTGGCGGCCTTTTCCTCGGCGGTGAGCTTGTAAGACTCGAAGGAGTGCTTCAGGTAGAAGGCGATGAGCTCGTCTTTGCCGGAGAACAGGTTGTAGAAACTGCCGGTGGAAAGGCCCGCTTCGTCGCAGATGTTGCGGACGGTCAGGGCCTCCATGCCGCTGCGGTTAACCAAGTCGATTGCTGCGTTAAGCAGTTTCTCGCGGGTGACCTGGGCACGCGTTTCCTGAACGGATACGACCTTGTTGCGACGGTTCATGAAGGGCTCCTATCGGCGACATATCGCTGTGGGTTTCTTTCAGTAATTCTGTTTGATTATATCCCGTAATTTACAAAAAGCTTACCCACGTGAACGTGTTTTACCGCACAAACGGCAAGCGGCAACACCCCGTCCGCAAAGGAAAGGATGCTGCCGCTTGGTGCGTATTAGGTGATGGCCTGCCACTCAGCACGGGGCGACGACCGTCACTAGGCGAGCGTTGCAGCGCGACAGCCGCCCGCCACCGAGCCGAAGGTTAGTCCTGGGTTTTGCCGAGGATCTTGTTGGCGGCGTAGATGCCCGAAATGCAGGCGGGCTCCATGCCAAGGCCGTTGATGTCGCCGGCCATGATGAGGCCGGGCGCAAGGTTTTGGGGCAGCGCTTCGTGCGCGGCGGTGTAGAGCGCGTACTCCCAGTACTTCTTGCCCACGACCTCCCATTCGTCGAAATACAGATCGAAGCGGCGCATGTCCTCGAAGTCGACCTCGGTGAAGATCTCGTAATCACCGTCGAAGCGCTTGGCGATATAGATGATGGGAATGGTGTCGTCGAACAGATGCACCGAATGGCGGCTGTACGCCGGTTTGATCTTGCCATGCACCAGGTAGCCCGTAAGCTGCGAGGCGCGGCGAATGTCGAGCTCGGGCAGGCCGGGAACGGGTTCCAGCAGCTCCTTGGTGATGTGCGCGGGGCTTGCCATGACCACGTTTTGGCAGGTGAAGCTCTTGCCGCCTTGGGTGGTGAGCTTCCAGCCGTCGCCTTCCTTGGAGACGCTGGCAACCTCGTCGATCAGAACCTCGCCCGAGCCTTGCGCCAGACGCTTCTTCACGCCCTCGGAATCGAAGTCGAAGCGCTTCAAGCAGAAGAGCAGCTTCATCGGGGGGATCTGCATGGTCAACGGCTGCACGGTGTTCAAGTAATCAAGGGCGGTGAGGTCCTTGATCTTGGTGCCGGTGCACGCGTGCGCGAACATGCTGATGAGGTCGTGGCAGATGGGGCCGAAGCCCATGCGCTCGATCATGTGCTCGGCGGACTCGGTGTAGAGCTGCTTGATCATCGGGTCTTTTTCAAGCGCGGCCTGCACCTCCATGACCGTGCAATTGTCCTTGAACTCGGTGTAGGCGGGAATGAATTCCTCGCGCATCCACTTCATGTATTTGAGCAGGCTGGGGGCGTCGGCCGCCGTGGTCAGCGAGATGGGCGGGTACTGCTTGCCGTCGTCGTGATGGCAGCAGCCCTGCGACAGGCTCGGCAGCACGTCGGCGCCCTCGATCAAAAGGCCGCTCTGCAGCATGTATTTGTAAGTGCCGAAGTAGAACACCGCGCCGTAATTCATGTGGCGTTCCTCGTCGTTGCAAATGCGCCCGCCGATGTTCGGGCTGATGAGCAGGTACTCGCGGCTGTTTTTCTGCAGCTCAAGACAGCAGTTCATGCCTGCCGCGCCCGCTCCCACGACGATGGTCTCGTAATCGTATGCCATTGCTTCCTCCTTTAACCCCCGCCCCTTGAAGAAGCGGGACCGTTCCCTCTTGATTGCCGGCCCGACGGTTCGGGCTGGCTAGCTTTCCAGCGCAACGACCGAATGGCATGGCGCTCTGGCTTGCCGGTCGGGCGGCCCAAGCCAGCCCGGCGGCACCAGCTTGCCGGCTCAAGCCAGGCCAAGGCCAAGCTGCCGACCGCACCAGTTTCTTAGTCGAAATAGCGCTTGCGGAAATTGCGCTCGCCTTCGGAGAGCTTGGTTATGGTCTCCATGCAGCAGCGCCCCATGACAATGGACGCTGTGCCCAAAATGAACACCACGAAGTACTTGTGGATGGGCGTGCGCAGGAAGGGATCGAACACGCAGTCGCAGCGATAGATGAAGCGCGACTGCTTTTCGTTGATGGGATAAACCTCCCAGTTCCAAGTCCAGGCGAAACGCTTGAACCACAGACGCAGCGCGCCTTCCTGCTCGGGGCCGCGATTCTTCCAGGTAGGGTCGGTGGCGGTGTCGGAATGCGCCGCCCAATAGTAGTGACCATTCTCGCCGTTCGAACAGTCGGTCACCCATTCGCCGATCGAAAGCGGCGCCTGATGGAACCACTGGAACTCGCCGACGTGCAGGTTTTGCCACTCCGGGTACTTGGTGTAGTCGTAGTGATTGCGGATATCGAAGGTGAAGAAACGCTCCAGGCGCTCGAAGCTGTACCAGCCGCCCTTCGACTGACCCGCCTGCTGCATGTAGGGCCAAATCTGCTCGGGCGTGGCATTGATGGTGATGCCGGCGTCGTAGCGCAGCTTCTTATCGTCAACGGAGAAATGGTCGTCGCCCTTGAGCGCATAGGCGCGCTCGGGGTCGGTCATCTTGGGGCGCAAGCCGTAAATCCACAGCATGGACAAGATAATGAAGCAGACGCCGCAAATGCACCACAGCACGCTCCACACGGTGACACTCGGGCCGAAGAGGCCTTGCACCGGATCGACGTAATCGGTGGTCACGCCCAAGACGAAGCGAATGACCACGTCGATGCCCCAACCGATAAGGCCATACCAAATGGCCTCGGCGGAGCACTCCATCATCTTCTTGCGATGGCCGATGGCCCAGTCAATCAGCACGCCGATGATGCCGAACACGTAGCCCAGCACCACGAACAGCACTTTTTGCCCCTTCGAAAAACGATCGATGAAGCGCGGGGTTCCCAGGGGCATCCCGGGAAGGCTTCCATTTGCTGCCATTGCTTCCTCCTTTTAACTCCCGCCCAGCAGGGGCGGGTCTTTCTTTATTTGCTTGGGTGCGGCGCCGGGTGCTTGCCGGCCGCGGCATTGCGGATGTGCGAGCGGCTCAGGTCGAGCTTCGGGCTGCCGACGCGGCGCAACCGCTTCTTGCCACCAGCCGGCCACCTTCGAGCCAGCCGCAAGCACTACATGCAGGTATCGGCCACCGGGCAGGTGGCGCACTTGAAGCCGTAGTTGCAGGGGGTGTGCGAATGCGCGAAGGCGTACACCATGTCGGCCTGGTAATGCGCAACCTCCTCCAAATCGAGGCTGTAGTACACCGAGGTGCCGCGCCGCTCGCGTTTGAACAAGCCCGACTGCTCCATAATCTTCAGATGCTTGGTTGCCGCGGGCTGGCTGATTCCCAGAACCTCGGCGATGTCGCTCACCTTCATGGTGTAGGGCTCGTGCGAGCCGACGATCTTGATCATGCGCATACGATTGGGGTCGCTTACCGCCTTGTTGTAGCGGCAAACGCGCTCGACCAAGCCTCCGCGAGTGCTCATCGTCCGCCCCCTTTCACGTTGGTTTTTGTTGACCAGGCAAGCTGCCTTGGTTGAACGTCGGCTTGGCTTTGGTTGGGCTTCATTGCGGGAGTGATTGAGGTCCAACCTTCGACCTCAATCAGCCTCCATCCGGCTTCCAAGCGACTCGTCCAAACTTCAGTTCGCTGCTTGCCTTATTTCATAACCTTTTGGTTATAAAGTAATAATCGCGAACATGTTCGTCAAGGCTTCGTTAGGCTGATTTCAAAGCGAATTCCACCTATTTTCAAAAATCCGTACAGAAAATTTGAGCTTTTCGATTTATCAGTGCGAATTATGAAAGTTTCCATCATCTATTACTCTATAACTGTTTAGTTATAGAAGCTCATGCACTATGCTAGCGCTACGGGCCCAGTCTGGAGGGGTTTGCGGCCCGCACGAAAACGAAGAGGTCAGACCAAAGGGGGAACTATGGCTAGCTTCGAAAGCTGCGGCAAGACGGAAGAAGAGGTCTACCGCGAATTCCAGGAATACCTTGATTGCTTCGGCTTTGGCTACTGCGCCGTCGAGGGCGGGCACGAGATGGGCATGATCAAGGAGTTCTACACTCCGCAAGACGCCCTGTACTGCATGGACATGCCCCGCGACAAATTCTTCGACGCGCAATGGTTCGCCGAAAAGGAAGAGCTTGAGCCCGACGAGGCCGAGGCCATCCTGCGCGACCTTGCCGTTCGCGGCAACATCTATCGCGAGCGCAGCGACGACGGCAAGATGCTCTACCACATGGAACCCGCCGCGCACGGCATTTACGAGTTCCACGCGGGCGACAAGATGAACATGAATTGGATTCCCTCGCTCTACGGCGTGATGGGCGGCGGCATGCTCGCCCAGGTATACGACGCGGGCATCCCCTTCTATCGTTGCGTGCCCGCCGACAAATCGCTCGTGCGCGAAGGCGACCTTGAGGCCGACGACGACATCTTCGAGATGCTGAAGAAGCACCATCGTTTCTGCATCAGCCCCTGCGCGTGCCTGCAATCCTCGCGCGAGCTCATGGGCATGCACAACTGCGACCACGACGGCAACGTCTGCGTGCAAACCGACGAGATGGCCGATTACTATCTGGACGACCTTAAGCTCGGTCGCGAGGCAACGCTCGAAGAAGTGCACGACCTGCTCAAGCGCAACGTCGACGCCGGCTTGGCCATCCAGACCACCTTCGCCAAGAAGAACGAAATCATCTGCAGCTGCAAGGTGTGCCACTGCGGCATTTTGCAGGCGGCGAAGATGTTCCCCGGCGATGCCATGAACAACATTTCGCGCTACCACATCGATTTCGACAAATCCCTATGCATGCAGGACGGCGGATGCGCCGAGCGCTGCACCATGGGCGCCATCACCATCGGCGAGGACGGCTATCCCGTCACGGACGCCAGCTGCATCGGCTGCGGCCAGTGCGTCATCGCGTGCAGCACCTGCGCGCGCCAGCTGGTTCACAAGGACCCCGAAGGACTTGAGGATTTGCCCGAGCTCGTGTGGGACGCCTACACCATCATGGAAAAGAACCGCCGCGAAAAGGGCGCACTGAAATAGAGCGGACGAAACATCGCCCACAACCAGCAAGACCGAAGGAGCAAGCATGCACGAAATGGCAATTCTTTCCAATGTGATGGACGTCGTGCTCAAGCATGCGCAGGAAAACGATGCTTCCAAGGTTCTTGAGGTCAACCTGGTTGTGGGCGAGCTGCGCGACGTTGTGGACGAGCTGATGGAGAGCTGTTTCCAGTTCCTTGCACGCGACACCATCGCTGCCGATGCCAGGCTGAGCATGGAGAAGGTTCCTTTGCGCGCGCAGTGCCAGGACTGTCTGCTCGTGTTCAAGGCCGACGTGCATAAACCGGAGAGCCTGGTGTGCCCCGATTGCAGCAGCACGAAGCTGGGCATATACACCGGAAAAGAGTTCTACATCAAGAACATCGAGATCGTTTAGAAGCGGCGCTTGGGGCCGCCGCTCCTGCACATCGGTCGGCCGAACGCTCGATGCCCGTGCCAACCGTCCGTGCCGACCATCCACGCCGACTATCCACGCCAGCCGTCCACGCCGACCATCCGCGCCGACCGCCCGCGCCCCGCTGCCCCAACACGCGTAAAACTTGAAGGAAAGAGCCATGGAACAAAGCCGCATCGTCGAGATCAAAGAGGACATCCTGTCCAGCAACACCAACGCAGCCGATGCCTTCCGCGCAAAGCTTGCACAAAGCGGGACCTTCTACACCGATATCATGGCCTCGCCGGGGGCGGGCAAGACCACCCTTTTGCTGGCACTGCTCCCCTACCTGCGCAAACAGGGCGAGGTTGGAATCATCGAGGCCGACTTAGCCTCTACGGTCGACTCGCAGAAAATCAAGGATGCCGGCGTTGATGCGGTACAGCTTGAAACCCATGGCATTTGCCACGTGGACATGGGGATGGTCGAAAAGTCCTGGACGGCCTTCGGCGGGAAGCACTACGACTTCCTCTTTTTGGAGAACATCGGCAACCTGGTGTGCCCTGCGGAGTTCGACACCGGCGCGCACAAGCGCGTCATGCTGCTGTCGGTGCCCGAGGGCTACGACAAGGTTTACAAATACCCGCCCATGTTCGCAGTGGTGGACGCGCTAATCGTCACCAAGACCGACTACCTGCCGCTCAACCCCGACTTCGACATGGCCGCGCTCCACAAGCAAGCACGCGTGCTCAACCCAAACTTGCGGATCTTCGAAACCTGCGCCCGCACCGGCGAAGGCATAGAAGAGCTAGCCACCTGGCTAACCGAATGCCGCAACAAAGTAGTGGGGTAACGGAATCCTCGCAAAGGCCCAAAGAAAGCGCTACGCGACCGGCTTCTCGGCGTTCTCCTTGATCTTGTTGATGATGGCCACCAACCCCATCTGCTGTTTCGTATTGAACATACGGATGAACGACTGCGGCCTGTCGAAGGGCGGTTGAGTCAGAGCCTTGGGCTCCATGTAGCCGTTCTCGACGATGTAGTCCACCACCTTGTGTACGAAGGAGATCTGCTGCTCGGTTAGCCCCTCCGAGTTGATGAACTCCGCGAACGCCTCCATGGCGGCGTCGTGGTCGAGCTTCACCAGCTTGCGGACGAGCAGCCCGAAGGGCGTGTCGCCAAAGGCCTGCTGGTAGTCGCTGGCGCTGCCCAGCTCGTGGGTGAAGATGCGCTCGAGTTCGCCGAACTCGTACTCGGTCATGGGAAGGTTGCGGTGCAGCTTCTGTATGACGAGCGAGCTCCCGTAGTCGCGCAGATAGCGCTCAACCTTCAGGCGGTAGTCCGCGAAGTCCTCGCCGGGATCGGCTTCAACACCGTACTCTATCGAGGTCACCGGGTCGTCCAGATGGGTGACGACGTCGCGCCTTCCCGGCCCCGCGCCCTGGATGAAGCGGATGAGCCCGCGCAGCTCGCGCCTGACCTCCTCGAGCTTCAGCGCCGACACCTCATCGAAGAACCTCTCGCCCGTGACCTCCTCCAGCAGCGGTAGCTTCTCCTTCACCTGGGGAATCGAGATCATCTGCTGCAGAGCCAAGGAGATGGACACCAGCCGCTTTGCCTGGGCCGTGACGCGCAGCCCGTCCACGAGCGAGCACATGAATCCGTACATGAACGCGTCGAAGCGCAGCGCGTCCACGTCCGGCTCGTCGTTGCGCACGAGCGGGGCGATCTCCGCCTTGAGCGTGCCCAGGTCGCCGTCGCCGATGAACTCGTAGGCTATCTGCTGCTTGAAATGCTCTACCGCCTTGCGGTGCAGCCGCACGGAGACAAGCTCCTCGTTGAGATCGACCACCTGGTAGTGGATGGTGCCGGCCATCTCGCCGCGCCACTTTTGGTACTCGTCCGCTGCGAAGGCGCTCTGCTGCAGGCCCTTCACCAGCTCGGCCTGGCGGCAGAACACGGTCTCGGACAGCGACGAGCCAACCTTGCCCTCCACCGCCTTGGGGTTCTCGGCGAAGAACTCGAAGTTGCGGCACCAGTCGAAGATGAAGAAGCGTTCCTTATCTACATGGCGGCCATCCAGCGGGTCCTCCACCTCAAGCCCAGGGCGCAGGCGCGTGCCGCGGCCGATCATCTGCCAGAACTTGATCTTCGAGCGTACCTTCTTAAAGAACACCAGATTCACGATCTCGGGCACGTCGATGCCTGTGTCCATCATGTCAACCGAAACGGTTATGACGGGCAGGGGCTTCAGCTCGAACTCATCGATGATAGTGTGCGCGTAGTCGTCGGAATGCAGGACCGTCTTGATGTAGTTGCCGGGAAGCCCTGGGTAAAGCTTGCCAAAACGCTCCACGATAAACCGGGCGTGCTTCTGGTTCTGGGCAAAGATGACAGTCTTGCCCAAATCCTGGCCGGCGTTGACGCGGATTCCCTTCTCCATCAAGGTCATCAACACATTGTCGACCGTTTGCACATTGAACACCCAGCTGTTTATCTGAGTCTCGGAAATAAAATCCGGCACATCCTGGCCCGTCTCCTCGAAATCCTTCTCGAGGTCCTGCTTTTCCTCCTCGGAAAGCTGATCGTAGGTAATGCCCTCATCGATAAAGCTCGTGTGCGTTTTGATGCCCAGAAACGGCACGAGCACGTGGTCCTGTTCGGTGGCGGTCTCGTACTCGTAGACGTAGGTGGGCACGCCGCGCTCCACCTCG
>CAVHFE010000002.1:0-94124 GCA_963635145.1 Oscillospiraceae bacterium | reverse complement strand
TCTTGATGCTCTGACGCGTTTTCTCGGCGTTCTCGCGCGAGCGCTTGTTGATGAGCACCTGCTCCAAGATTTTATCGGCAGCAGGTTTATTCTCGATCAGGTAGGTTTCCAGGCGCTCCTTGAAGAAGGCGGTCATCGCCTGCTGGATGAACTTGTTGTTGATGGCCTTTTTGGTCTGATTCTCGTACGAGGTCTGCGTGGAGAAGCAATTGGTAACCAGCACCAAGCAGTCCTGGACGTCCTGCCACTTGATGGCCGATTCGTTCTTGTTGTACTTGCCCTGGGATTTGATGTAGGCATCGATTGCGCTGGTGAGCGCGCTGCGAGCAGCCTTTTCAGGCGAACCGCCGTTTTCCAGCCACGAGGAGTTGTGGTAGTACTCCTGCATCTGGAAGCTGCGCGAGAAGCATAGGCAGGCGGTGATCTTGACGTTGTAATCGGGCAAGTCATCGCGATCGCGGCCGCGGCGATCCGCCTGGATGAAGATGGGCTCGGTTAGATACTCGGTGCCGACCTTTTCCAGCACGTAATCCTCGATGCCCTTGGGATAGCAAAAATCCTCTTCGGTGAAGCCATCGACGCCCTCGATGCGCAGCCGGAAGGTGACGTTGGCGTTGACCACCGCCTGGCGGCGCATGGTCTCGCGGTACCACTCGGTCGGGATGTCGATGGAGGTGAAAACCTCAAGGTCGGGGCGCCACTTGATGGTGGTGCCGGTGCGGCCGGGCTCATCGGTGGGCTCAACCTGCAGGGCCTTCTTCTTGGCGCCGACCACCTTGCCCTTTTTGAAGTGCAGCTGATACTTGTTCTCGTCGCGCCACACGGTAACGTCCATGTACTCGGAGGCGTACTGGGTAGCGCACGAGCCCAAGCCGTTGGTGCCCAGCGAGAAGTCGTAATCGCCGCCCTGGTTGTTGTTGTACTTGCCGCCGGCGTAGAGCTCGCAGAAAACCAGTTCCCAGTTGAAGCGCTTTTCCTTGGGGTTCCAATCGAGCGGGCAACCGCGGCCATGGTCCTCAACCTGGATGGAGCCATCGGCAAAGGCCGTCAGGGTGATGAGATTGCCAAAGCCCTGGCGCGCCTCGTCAACGGCGTTGGACAAAATCTCGAACGCGGCATGGGAGCAGCCGTCCAGCCCGTCGGAGCCGAAGATGACCGCAGGTCGTAACCTAACGCGCTCTTCGTCCTTCAGCTGACGAATACTATCGTTGCCATACGAGGCGGTGCTTTTTGCCATGCTCATTCTTTCAATGCCGGTATTGCGTGTTTTGCTTGCTTGCGCGAAACGGGTCGCGCGTCGGGCGCTTCAGAGCCTTTGGGCACGCAGGAAAAACGATTGCGAGCGCAGAAAACAAAGGGTGAGGGCCTTCTTCCGAAATTAAAACTCTACCACAATTTTCCGCGCACTAAGCCCGCCCACCTTCAGTCAAAACGAAGCGAGCTGGCGGAAGCTTTGCGCCAAGCTTAGGATCTGAACAGGCGCGCCATCAGGTCGTTGTTGACGCGCAGGCGGTCGGCCTTCGCGCGGTCGTCTCGGGTCCAGCTGCCCGGCTCGCCCGAAAAGACATCGCCTTCAGCGCAGGGGGCAGGCATCTGGCTTAAGGGAACGTCGATGAACTCCTTGCCGTCCAACTCCAGAACCGCCACATCGCCTTCGATGCGATCGACAATCGCTTGCATCTTGGAACCTCCCGCCACGCTTTTAGGGATTGCAGACGCCGCAAGGCGTGTAGCCCAGAGCCTCGGCCTTCGACCTCTTCATTGTAGTGAGATTCTTGCTCCTACTTGTGGTGCGGCAACCCTCGCGGTGATATTTGGAGCCCGTCGGCGTGATCACCACCGAATCGTTAGCGGCGCTCGACTTGCTGCTCGACGAGGAGCTGGACTTCGAGCTCGATTTTGAGGCAGACTTGCTACTTGAAGAAGATCCGCCCGAGCCGCCCGAGCCGCCCGAGCTAGCCGAACCTGCCTTCCCGCTCGATCCGCCACCGCCGCCCGCCGTGTTCAGACCCTGCGACGATGCGCCCGCGTTCTTGCTTGCGGCCACCACGCTGCCCTTCCTCTCGACAGACGCGCTCACCTTGCTTCCGTCGGAGTTTACGGTAACGGTACCGTTCACGTAGGTGCCGAACACCTGCGCGCCAGCCGACTCAAGCGCATCGAGCACCACCTGCGTTGGGTGTCCGTAGGAATTGTGCCCGTACGAAAGCACCGCGATTTTAGGGCTGAGCTTTTTCGCGAGCGATGCGTTGGTGCCCGAGGCGCTGCCATGGTGCGAAACTTTAAGCACGTCCACCGCGCCACTGGCACATCGGCTTTCCGCCTCGACGGGCGCGTCGCCCGTAAAAAGAAAGCTGGTTTTGCCATAGGTGACCTTGATGACGGCCGAGTAATCGTTGCTATTGGAATAGCTTGCCGATTTTTCAGGCCACAAAAGGTCAACCGAGTAGTTGTTGCCGGAGGCAATCTGGCGCCCCGCATAGCAAGCGTCGATCTTCAGGCCTTTGTTTTCAATCGTGCTAAGCAAGCGCGTGAAGGTCTGGGTAGAGCTTGTAGCCTTGGGCATCCACACCGACGAAACCTTCGTGGAACTTATAACCTCGGCCAGGCCGCCAATATGGTCGGCATCGGGATGCGTGGCCACCAGATAATCGATCTTGGTGCACTTGTCGGCCTTCAAGGTGGAAAGCACCTCAGACGCACCACCGTCGGCGGTATCTATGAGCATGGTCTTACCGTCGGGGAACTCGATGATGCTCGCGTCGCCCTGCCCCACGTCGACGAACTTGACCACCAGCTTTGCCGATGAGTTCTTCTTGCTGGAGGCGCTGCCCGTCTTGCTCTTGGAGTTTGCGCTGTCCTTAGCGCTTTCCTGTGCGCTCTGGGCGGCGGCCTCGCTGGAAGAATCAGACTCGCCTGAATCGGCGGCGCTTTCTGCCTGAGCCGCTTCGCTGGAAGCCTCCAGGTCATCCTCGCTGCCCGAGCAGCCCGCGAGAGCAAACGAGAATGCAACAAGCAAGCAACAGGCGCACAGCACTGCTGCCATGCGCCTGAAGATATCATCCATGCGATTAGATGATTTTGCTACGAGCAATCCTAGAGCTCCTTACGGCCTCGCCTGCGAAGAGCAAGAACAAGGGCACCGGCGGCGACTGCCGTTACGGCTACACAAGTCATAGCGACGAAGCCGGAATCACCCGTACGTGCGCTCTGACTCGACTCGTCCGCATCGTCGCCCTCATCGGACTGGGAGTCATTATCGGACTGGTCGGCTTCGCCAGGCCCTGCAGCATCCCCGGAATCATCCGAGGAGCCCGCCTCCCACGAGGCCTCAAGGGTGATGTCGGAAGTCACCGGGCTTGCGAAGTCGTAAGCCGCGCCGTCAAGCAGCCATCCCTTGAACACGTAGCCATCCTTGGTGGGAGCCGCAGGCTCGGCAACGCTTTCGCCCGCCTTAACGGAGTCAACCAGGTAGATGGAGTCCCCGTCCTTGAAGGTCACCGTGCAGCTAGCCGTAGGGTCAACCCAGTGGGCAACAAGCTCGAGGTTGCCCGTAATCGGGGTTTCGGCGGTAATCAACTGATCACCGTTGTACCAACCGGCGAACTTGAAGCCTTCCTTGGTGGTAACAGGCAGCGTTCCCAAGCTCGTGCCCTTCTGCACCTTGACGGGCTCAACCTCCGTTCCACCAGCGGAATCAAAGCTCACCGTGCACATGTCGGCTTTCCACTTTGCGTACAGGTTCAAATCTCCGGTGATAGCCTGATCGAATTCGAACTTCTCATCCTCGGAGCAGGCTTTGTCCCTATACCAGCCCTCGAAGATGTAGCCCTCAAGCTCGGGGTCGGCTATCTTTTCGGCAGTGCTACCGAACTTCACTTGCTGGGTCTCGGGGTCCGAACCATTGAGCTTGTTGAAGGTAACGGTATAGGTGTTCAGCTCCCATTTCGCGGTCAGCGTCATGTCGCCGTTCACTTCAGCATTGTCTTCAACCTTATTGCCGTCCTTATCGTACCAGCCGACGAAGCTATGCCCCTCGTAAGACGGGACGGGCAAAGCATCAAGCGTATCGCCCTTTTTGACGGTACGAACCTCGTCGTCATCACCGTTTTCAAACTTAAGGGTTACCTTGTAGGCTTCGTCCCACTTGGCATAAACAACGGTGTCATTGTTTATCGTGGTATTGGCGAAATCGAATTCGGTCGAGCAATCCTTGTCGGCATACCAGCCAGCAAAGATGTGCCCTGCCCAGGTGGGATCGGCAGGCTGTTCGGCACATTCACCGTACCGAACGGTCTCATCCTCGATCTTCGAAGCGCCCTCACCGGTATTGAAGCTCACCGTGTAAGAGGAGACCTCCCACTTCGCTGTAAGCGTGATGTCCTTGGTTATCTTGGTATTTTCCAAGTCGAACTTGCTTGCACCCAAGTACCAACCAAGGAACTTGTGCCCTTCCCAGGTAGGGGTAACAGGGCCCTTTGCATAGTCGCCGTAAGCCACCTCTTCATCAACGGTTTGGGAAGTGGAGTAGTTGTAATCGAAGGTCACCGTGCAAGGCTTATGCACGAGCTTCGCGTAAATCGTCGTATCTTCGGTCAGCTTTGTGTCGAAACTGTATTTGGTCTTGTAGTCGGCATCGGCATACCAGCCCTCAAAGGTGTAGCCCTCGCGCTCCGGATCGCTCGGTTGCTCCACCGCGGAGTTATCGTTGATATTCGTAGCTCCAATAATCGAATCACCGGATTTAAAGGTGATCTTGACCTGACCTGAAATAGGAGGAGTGAAGAATCCCGCTATAAGCGTGATGTCGTCGGTCACAGGTTCATCGCAATACCATGGAGAATATTTCTTCGAGGCCTTGTCGTACACCCACCAGTTCTCAAACTCCGCTGCGGTGTCTCCAGTATTGACAGGCGTAAGATCTTCGTCGAAGACGAGCAACTGGCCGTCTTCGACCTTAATCTGCTTTTCAGCGTCGCCATCAGGGAACTTATACCACTTGCTCATTTCATTGGCGATAAGGGTCACGGTATGCTCAGCAGGTTCGTAAGGGACGGTAACGCTCACCTTGAACTCGATGTCGCCATCGTCGGTAACCGTGTACTCACTAAGCTCGGTTGAGCTGAATTCACCCAAGCCGTCGGTCGAACCAGCCTTGCTGTACTTGTTGAAGTTAACTTTGAAATCAAGCGCGGGCGCATCCCCTGCAAACAGGCTGTTGCTAGAGAGCGTGGACTCCGGAATCTGGATCGTGTAGGTGACCTTCTTCTCAATCGACTGACCCTGATCGTCGGTCTTCTCCTCAACCTTCTTGCTCTTCACATAGAGCGCGTCGGCGGTTTCGGGGTGCTCGATGACCTTGCTCGTCGAATCGATGTAGTCAAGCGAAAGCGCCGTCTTGTAAACGGGGGTATCGCCCTTCTCGGGAGTATCGGAAGATTCCAGCTTGTCGTATCGGTAAATGTCGCCCAAGGAAATGCCCAGCTTCTTAACGGCGCAGGCGTAATTGGCGCGAGCCGTAGTAGGGGCATCAACCGTGATGGAGCTTATCCCGTTACTATCCGGCTTGACCGTCGTGGTCTTTCCTTTGGAAGTAACGCTCCATGAAACGAGCGTCCACTCATATTCGTTGCCGGCGCTATCCTTTGTCTTCTTCACGAAGTTCGAGCTGTTAAGCGTAGCGGTGGCACCTGGGTCGATCTTATCGATTTGAGTATTGCTTGCACCATAAGCAACCAAGCTGTAGCCCGTCGTCTTGAGGTTGCTCAAATAGAGATAATTGCCATTTCGGATAACGCTGTAGTCGGTGTCATCGGAATAGAGGCAGTTCGACCACACGGATTCAAGCTTCTGCGTGACGAAATCGACGTTTCCGGTAAGCTGGCGGAGCTGCTGCGCATAATCTTCGACGGTCACACCGATGGAACTGTCCTCCGTAACGGCGTTGCTGCCGCTTGCGCCATTGATCTTCTGCGAACTCTTTATCGAAAGATTGTTGCGAGTCTTGCTGCCGGAAATGTTGCCCTCGGAATCGATGCCGGCAACGCTATTGCCGTCAATCAAAACGGTGCCACCCAGCGTGAAGCCCTGGGAGTCGGAGTTGCCGCAATACACGCCGCCGCCATGACCGGTTGCGTAGTTGTCCGTAATCTTCGTGTTGCTGATATTCAGCTGCTTATCAAACCAGATGGCACCGCCCGCTCCCGTCGTCGAGGTGGACGAACCAGCATAGTTCTCCGCAAACTCCGCGTTGACGATGCTCGTGGTGTAGTCGTTCGGGGTGGAAACGAAAATCGCGCCACCCTGGGCATCAGCATGGTTCTTGGTGAAGCTCGTCTTATTGTCTTTGCTGAAAATATTGATGCGCGACTTGCCGCCGCTCTCGTAAATTGCGCCGCCGGCAGAGGCCGAATTGCCCTCGAAGATCAGGCCGCCCTTGCCATCCACCGAGGTAAGATCCGCATCAGCGTCATCGCTTACCCATATAGCGCCGCCATGATTGGCTGCGGTGTTGTTCTTGAAGACAGTCCCCTTGCCAAAGGCAACAGCGCTGATTTTGTCCGTTTCATCGATAGCTACGGCGCCACCGTTGCCATAAGAGCCCCCCTGCGTTCCTGTGGCCTTGTTTCCCTCGATGGTAACGGTGCCAACCACATTTTCAATGGTGCTTTCCGCACCCACATAATTGGTGTTGTTTACGTACAAACCGCCACCGTTGCCCCCCGCTTCATTGAAGGAAAGGGAGGAGCTGGACCCTGCGAAAAGAGGGTCATCGGTTGCCATATGCTGCCAATGGCAATCGAACCAAATACCACCGCCGGATTCAGCGGCCTTGTTATGATCCACCTGGCAATTCCTAAACCAGATGCCCATATTGTAATCGCAGCTCACAGCCAAACCGCCGCCGTCGCCGCCAGAAGTGTTATAGCTGATGGAAGTCCTTGTGAACTCGAATGTGTAGCCGCCCTTTCGCAGAGCGCTACCGTCGTCGTAAATACCGCCGCCACTCTTTTTGGCAATGTTGTGGCTAATGGAAGCGTCCTTTACCTTCACTTTACCGCCCCAACTTTCACCTGGGTCGAGAGCAATGCCACCACCGTATTTCTCGGCCGTGTTCCATTCGATGGAGGCATTCTCACTCAGATAAAGATCTGCGCCCACATCGTTGTAAACGCCGCCGCCCCAACCTTCAGCATGGTTGTATTGAACCTTCGAGCCAATAAGGTAAACGCTGCTCTCCTCGGCCTGGCAAATACCAGCACCGCAGCCGTACGAACTGCCATAGGTGTCGGCAACGTTGCCCGCCACGGTCACGCGCTTCAAAGTGAGCGTGGCCTCTTCCTGAACGGTGAAGCCGCCACCGCCCAAGCTATCGTCGCAAGCGCCGCCGGTAATCAAGCCGCCAGCCAAGCCATCGGCACCTGACGAATCGAACTTCCAGAAAACGCCATCGTCGCCGAGGTCGATCTTGCGACCGGAATGAGAGAGAGAGGCCTCGCTCTCATCGCCTTCGGTGCTACCGACGATGGTCAGCTCGGAACCCTCGCAAACACGAATGACCTCGCCATTTCCTTTGCCCGAGAACTTGTTGGACGAATCGGGGTTGGCAATACCGCGATTGATCATATGGCCATGAAGATTGATGGTGTAGTGCTTGCCGGAGCCCTCGAACTTCAAAACACCATAGCTATTGGTGTCCCAATCCTGCATAAGGTCGATGGTCACGTCGTCGACCTCGTACGGGTTGCGCGAGCTGGACACCATGTCCTTAACGGCGTTCACGGTGTCTTCGACGCTGTGGCAATAGAAGCTACGCGGATTGCTCCCCTCGCAGCTTACCTTGGCATAGGCGCCGTCCGGATTAGTATCGTAGGCATATGCCGAAGAGGGCTGCAAGATGCATGCTGAAAGCAATGCGAAACAGGCGACCATCAAGGTCAATTTAAGGGTACCGGCAAGACGGTCGGCTCTGGCGTTTAATGGCATGTTTCGTTGGTCCTTACCACAGATTCCAAAATTCAATGTTTAATCCATAAATTTTATCATCTTGGAACAGAATTTCCATATAGCAACAGCCCACGCAAGAGCAGCCTCGTTGCAGAAAAAGCCTCTCCTCTGCTCTTCGGGCATTTACGCTTCTTTGATTTAACCGCCAGAGCCAGCACGGATTATCATAGGGGCGAAAAAGGGAGGGTATATGTACGACATGAGGCATGGCGAAAGCGGGCCTATCACACCGGGGGCGAAATCCGACACCTTCAGCAGCGCGACCGCCGATTCAAGCGAGCTCACCGAGCTCATGAACTCGGTGAGCTACCAGATGTCGGCCATCGAAAAGCCCCTGCCCGGCTTGGTTCACGTCGTGTTCAGCCTGCAGAACTACTACTTCACCGACCGTATCGATCGCTACTTGCTTTTCGGGCCGGGAGGCAGGTCGCTCTTCATCGATCTCGGGCATCCCCTGCTCACCGGTAGCGAGCATTTGGACCTGATGCTCGATCGCGCCGGAATGGACTGGGCAAGTGCCGATTTGGCGGTAACGCACTTCCACCCCGACCACGTGGGCAACATGCATTACTTCATCAAGAGCGGCGGCCAGGCGATTTACCACGGCCCACTGCACACCATTGACGAAGAGGCCTGCACAGACTTTGCCTACGCCATCGGCTGGCCGGAAGCCACCGACACCCCCGAGCTTTGGAGCAGCCTGTACGCAACGCTTAGGCACATAACCAACAGCAACTGCCCCGAAGGGACGCTCACGCACGAGCTGCATACCTCCGACAAATTCTCGGTCGGCGGCTGGAACCTGATGGCGCTTGAGACGCCCGGCCATGCCTTCGAGCACATTTGCGTGGCCGACCTGCAGCGCAAGGTCCTCTTCGGCGGCGATCACATCATCGATGCGGCGCCCTCCATCATGCAGTTCGGGCGCAACGACCACCTGCTTACCAAGTTCCTGGCCACCTTCCCCGTGCTGAAATCGCACGAGTTCGAAACGGTGTACATGTCGCACCATGCGCCCCTGTACGGGCGCGCGCCCATCAACGATTTCTACGATTACATGGTGGCGAAGTTCGACAAACCGCTTGCCAAGCGCAAGGAAATCATCGACCAGCTGGGATATGCCACCGTCGTCGAGGCGGCCGAGGCCGCGCAGCGCTCCCATGGCGCCTTCGACGAGCTGGAATTCGGCATGAAGGTGCGCCGCCTGGCCATGACCTTCTCGTTACTGGAGCACCTTGCCGACATCGACGCCATCGCCCGCGAAACCGACGCCAACGGCATCATCCACTACAAAGCGAAGTAGCGCAGGCCGATTGCGCCGCCGCGCGCGAAAGCCCTGTTAATCCTGTGCGAAAGCTGGCTATTGCGCCACTCATCTGTACAACGCATGAGACAATGCCCTTGATACACGAAAGGGCCATCGATGAGCAACGAAACGAACAAGGGCATCCTGCAGGAAAGCGCGATCCAACCCACCAAGAACGCGGACGTATTCAGTTCGTCCACCGCGGAAGAGGGCGGCTTCGACAACCTGTTGGGAGACGCCAGCTTCGAGGTGCAATCCATCACTCAGCCGCTGCCCGACCTTGTTCACGTGGTCGTGCATGTGAACGACTATTACTTCACCGACCGCATCGATCGCTATCTGGTGTTCGACCCTGGCAAAAGCGCCCTGTTCATCGATCTGGGGCACCCCCTGCTCACCGGCACCGAGCACTTGCAGATCATGCTCGAGCGCGCGCAGGTGCCCTGGAGCAAAGCCGATGCCGCAATCACCCACTTCCATGCAGACCATGTGGGCGGCCTTGATTTCTTCGTCGGACAAGACGGGCGCAAGGTCTACTACGGCCCCGCACGTAAGATCGACGACGCCTTCTGCAAGGATTTCGCCCTGACGATAGGCGCGCCGGAACTCTGGGAAAACAATCGCGAGGCGCTTACCGCAACGCTCGAATATGCCGCAAACATCGATTTGCCCAAACGCGTTGAGACCACGGTTCTTCACGATGGCGACACCATCGATTGCGGAAGCTGGCACTTAACGACGCTTGAGACACCCGGGCACGCCTTCGAGCACATCTGCCTGGCCGATTTGGAGCGCAAGGTCCTTTTCGCAGGCGACCACATCATCGACGCCGCGCCTTCGCTCATGCAATGGGGGCGCGACGACCATCTGCTTGTTAAGTTCTTCGAGAGCTTCGAGCGCCTGCGCAAAATGGAATTCGAAACCGTGTACATGTCGCACCATGAGCCGCTCCATGGCGCCCAAAACATCAACAAGTTCTACGACTACATGGTTGCCAAGTTCGAGAGGCCGCTTGAAAAGCGCCTGCAGATCGTGCGCTCGCTCGGCTGCGCCACGGTGGCCGAAGTTGCAGCGGGCGCCCAACGCTCCCATGGATCGTTCAACACGCTGGAGTTCGGCATGCGCATGCGGCGCTTTGCCATGACCTTGTCGCTTTTGGAATATCTGGCCGACACCGGCAAAATCGAGCGCAAAGTGAACTCCGAAGGAACCATCCTCTACTTCGCCTAATGCAAAAAGCGCAGGCCGGAACCTGCGCTTTTCGGAGAACCATGCAACGGGGCGATTGACGCTCGCCTAATACCCGCGGCTTTCGGCGCGCTGAGTGATGCCCTTAGCTGCGATGCCCGCCATAACCTCGTCGGTGCCCTGGGCAATCTGGTTGCCGCGGCAATCCTGCCAAATACGGCTCACGCGCGTGGCGTCGGTGTAGCCCACGCCGCCGAAAATCTGCAGGGCCTCGGAAGCCACCTCGGTTGCCGCGGCGGGCACGAAGCGCTTCATCAAAGCGGTCTCGAGCATGAAGTTGGAACCGCGCTCGTCGGCGGCAACGGCCGCATCGCGCACGAACATGCGCATCGCGCGGATCTTGATCTCCATGTCGGTGAGCTTTTCCTGGATCTGCGGCAAGGAATTGAGCCGACGGCCCTTGACCTCGTGCTCGGCGGCGTAGGCAACCGCATCGTCCATGGCGGCCAAGGCCAGGCCCACGCTCGATGCGCATACAAGAATGCGCCCCAAGCCGTACTGGCGCTTGAGCATGGAGTTGAGCTTGCCCTCGGTCTGGATCTGCCAGTTGGGCTTGAGCTTCACATGCTTGAAGCTGATGGCGGCAGGACAGAGCATCTCTTGGCCCACGGTGTTTATGGGGAAGGTCGAAACGCCCTCCATGTTGATGGGGATAAGCCACATCGACATGCCGCCGTCGCGCTGACCGTAAATCGGGTCGCGCGCAAGCACGAGCGTCTGCGGCGAGAACTGCCCGCAGCTCACGAAGGTCTTAACGCCGTCAAGGTAGATGCCGTCAGGGTCGGTCGAGATCTGCGCGCGCACCGCCTGCGCATCGGTGCCCGCATTGGGCTCGGTGAAGGCCTGCGAAAAACGGATGCGCCCGTCGGTGTAGGCGTACTCCTGGACGATCTCCTCCTGCGAAAGCTTGCGCAGCGTGGAAAACATAGCCAAGGAATTCATGTCGCTTGAAAAAGGAAGGGTGGCCCCGGCGCGACGCGTAAGCTCGGTGAGCATGGTAACGCGATCGAGGAAGGGGCAGTCGTAACCGCCCGCATTCTGCGAAAGAACGTAACCGCCCAAAGGCGACTCGTAAAACGCATCGTATACATAGGAAGGGATGCCCATCGATTGGCACCACTGATGGATGCTCTCCTCGTCGAAATACTTATCGGCGAATTCGTTGACGGCCGCAATGGCTTGCTTTTGGCCCTCGGTGAGTTGCATATGGATCATCCCCCTATTTATGTTCAACGCGATGCGACGCTGCAAACGCATCGACCACGATCTTGCGCAATGCTTTTTTGTCTATCTTACCGTTAGCCAAACGCGGAAGATCGCCCAGCTTCATAACGGTGTCGGGAATCTTGCACTTTTCCACCAAGCCCCGCGCATACAGACGAAGCTCGGACGCGCTTGAGGTGGTCCCGTCGTTCATGATCACGCACAGACAGGTGCGCTCCCCCAGTTCAGGATCAGGATACCCGACCAAGCAGCTCTCCGCGATCTCGGGGTTGTCTTGGTAGACGTTTTCGATTTCGGCGGGGAAGATGTTGATACCGCCGCGGATGATCATGTCCTTGATGCGGCCCGTGATGTAGTAGTTACCCTCATCGTCCGTGGCCCCCACGTCGCCGGAATGGAACCAGCCCTCATCGTCCAAATCGAGCTTGAGCGAGCCGTCGGGCATAAGGATGCCATCCATCATGGTGGACGCCTTCACCAGAATCTCGTTGGTTTTGGGATCGAGAGAAAGCTCGGCGCCGTCGATGGCCTTGCCAACGGTAAGGCAACGCTTTTCGAGCGGGTAGGAAAAGCGGCTCATCGTAAGCGTTGCCGCGGTTTCGGTCATGCCGTAGGACTGGATGAGCTTGCACCCGAAGCGCTCCTCGAAATCGCGCTGCGAGGCCTCGGGGATGCTCGCACCCGCCACCATGCCGGCGCGAAGGCAGGAAAGGTCCCATTCGTTGTGCGAGTTCACGCGCAGCTCGCGCTGAAACATGGTGGGTACTCCGAAGTACACCGCCGCCTTGGTGGAAACGATGCTGGAAAGCGAGCTTTCGGGGCGATACTTCACCAGCGTGGAAACGGTGGCGCCCGACATCACGGTTGCGTAAATGGCCACCATTCCATACGTGTGCGAAAAGGGCATGGGCAGGTAGCAGGTGTCGTCCTCGGTAACCTGGAAGGTACCCGAGAGCACCCGACCGTTGTGCGCGAACGAGGAAAGCCTGTTCACGATGGCCTTGGGCTTGCCCGTTGATCCGGAGGAGAAAAGGACGATCTGGGAATCGCCCGCGCAGTCCTCGATTTCATCCAGCCCATGGCGCAAACCGTAACTTATCACCTTCTCGATGGAGCAGGCTCCCTCGTGGGTGCAGCGAATGGTCTCGATCTGCATATCGGGGAAAGCCTCACGAAGTGCGTCCACATGCTCGGGCTTGTTCACTATGGACAAATCGGGCTTCGTCGCCTCAACCGAAGCCACGATCTCCAAATCGGTGGCCGAACCGGTGGCAAGGATCATGCGCGCGCCCGTTTGCGCGATGGCCGCAAGCACCACCAGGTAGTCAACGTAATTGAGCGATGAGAACAAAACCGAGCTTGCGGGGCCGATGCCGCAATCGTGAGTCAGGTGCCACGCGTAAGCGCGAGCACGATGGAAGGCGTCGGCGTACGAGAGGGACTCGCTCGATCCGACGATAAGCTGCCTGTAGGGAGCCGAAAAGTAAACCTCGCGGATATAGCTCATCAAAGAAGCGCTGGGGATCTCGGCCGCGGCCAGCTTTGCCACCTGTTGCGAATAGTGATCCATTTGATTTACCTCGAATTCCAGGCTTAAAGCCCGCTTCTAGGCTCGGGAGCTTTTATCTTTGGCGAAAATCGCAGCGCCCAGGGCACCGTTGAACTGGGACAAGTCAGATGTGCTGATGGGAAATCCCACCTTTTCCTCCAGGCGCTTACGCAAACCGGAGTTAAGGGCAACGCCGCCCGTCATGGCCACCAGAGGCTTCACGCCAAGGCGGCGGGCCAAACCGGCAGTGCGGCTGGCGACGGAGGCATGAATGCCGGCCACGATGTTCGCGATGGGCACGCCGCCGGCGAGCTTGGAGATAACCTCCGACTCGGCGAAGACCGTGCAAGTGCTCGAGATCTCGGCGATCTCGGTGGATTCGGCGTCGTAGCGCTCAAGGTCGGAAACCTCGCAGCCGAAAACGCCTGCCATGACGTCCAGGAAACGGCCCGTTCCCGCGGCGCATTTGTCGTTCATGACGAAGTTCTCGAGCACGCCGTCGTCACCGACGGACAGGACTTTGGCGTCCTGCCCGCCGATATCGATAACGGTGCGTACGCCCGGGAAGAGCTTGGCTGCGCCCTTCGCATGGCAAGAGAGCTCGGACATTTGGTAGTCGGTCCACTCAAGAAGGTTGCGACCGTATCCCGTGGAGCAGGAGGAGGAGATGTCCTCAAGCGCGATGCCGGCCTCGGCCAGCGCCGCTTCAAGGGCGAGTTTGGGGCCAGGCGTGCCAGCCCCGGATGCAGAAAGTCCTTTGCCCACGATCTCGGCTTTATCGTCGATGATGACAACCTTCGAAGCGGTTGAACCCACATCGATCCCCAAGTAACGATTGCCTGCCATTTTGCCTTCACTCCCTCTAAGGTCCCCTAAGGGCTTCTTACCCGAATTCGTCGTAGCTGCCTGATCGCCTCAGACAATCACGGCCTACTTCTTCGCGTACTTCTTGGCGAGCTGACGACCAGCGATGTGAACCATGATCTCGCTGGTGCCGCCGGCGATCTCCATGCCGCGCAGGTCGGACCAGATGCGGCCCTGACGCATGTCTTCGGTGTAGCCAAGACCACCGAAGATCTGCATGGATTCGGAAGCAACCTGGGTGCAGGCGCGGGTTCCGTAGCGCTTGAGCAGGGCGGAGTCGATGCGGACGCTTTCGCCCTGGTCCATCTTCCACAGCGTGTGGTAGAGCATGTTGCGGGTGTTTTGCAGGGAAATCTCCATCTCGGTGAGCTTCTCCTGAATGAGCTGATAGCTCTTCAGAGGCTTGCCGAAGGTGATGCGCTCGTTGACGTAAGCGGCGGCGTCGTCCATTGCAGCCTGTGCGCAACCGAGGCACTGGGCAACGATGAGCGAGCGCTCCATCTCGAAGTTCTTCATCAGGTTGACAAATCCCTCGCCGGGCTTGCCGACGCGCATGTCCTCGGTCAGGGTCACATCGTCGAAGTAAACCTCGCAGAAGGGCATGATCTGCTGGCCGATCTTATGCAAGGGAGCGGTGGAGAGACCCTCGGACTCCAAGGGGACCAGCCACATGGACATCTTGCTGTTCTCGGGAGCGGGATCCTCGTCCTTGGCAACAACCAGGATGTAGGGGAACACATCGCCCTGGGTGACCCAGGTCTTCTGGCCGTTCAGCTTGTAGGTACCGTCGGCCTGCTTGCGTGCGGTGGCGGACATCGAGGAGTTGTCGGAGCCGGCGCCGGGCTCGGAGAAACCGAGCGAGAAGATGGGCTTGCCGGTTTCAAGGTAGTGCTCCATGCAGAAGGTGACCTGCTCGGGGCTGCCGAAGTCGATCATGTCGCACATGGCAAGCGTGTTGTTGAGGAAGGGGGTCACGCAGCCTGCGTAGTGCGCGAACTCCTCGGTCAGAACGCCCAAGGTAACACGGTCGCAAGGGATGCCGCCGAGTTCCTCGGGGATGCCCATCAGGCCGAAACCAGCCTCAAGATAAGCCTTGATAAGCTCATCGCTCATGCCGAAATTCGCATACATGTCGCGAATCTTGTCCTCGTCAAGATTGCGCGCGCAGAACTCTTTGATGCTATCGATAAGGAGCTCTTGCTCGTCGGTAAGAGAGAAATCCATTTTCGTTCCTTTCCTAGATGAATTGCTCTGGGTGCTGTTTTCAGCGATTGATCAGCTAGGAGGGTTTAAGAAGCTGATCAGTCGCTAAAAGCAAATCGGAAAATCGGGAGGAGCTTGCCGCTTAGGCCGGCTTTTGAAGAAGGAAAACCGCGAACCTTTGGAAGGGATCCCATCGGGTAAGGCAGGCAAAAGAGGGAGGGGTCCTGCCTTACCCGAAAATATGTAATGGGAATCCACTAAGGGGCTAGCCAATCTGCGTGAGCAATCGAAAAGGAGGGAGGGCGCTCGCGCAGCGGCGATGGGTGATCGAAGTGCTTACTGCTCGCTGTCGCCCGTGGTCATGTCGAGCTTGCCGCGACGGCCAAGCGCATACAGGCCGCAGAGGAGGCAGGCGATCATGCAGCAGACGGAAACCGCGAACATGATGTTGAAGCCACCGGGGAGGTCGACCAGGATGCCGAACAGGGTAGGTGCGATAACGCCGCCCAAGGTGCCGGCCATGGAGACGCGGGACCAGATGTTGGTGTAGTCACGCGAACCGAAGACCGAACGGGTGAGCAGAGGAGCCTCGACGTTGGTGCAGGCGTACACGAAACCGAAGATGAACGCTGCAACGAGCATCACGAAGCCGATCGTGGGCAGGAACCACATCAGGGCAACCGCCACGAAGCCGCAACCAAGGCCCAGGAACAAGCCGGCGTGGGCGTTCTTGTCGTTTACGACGCCCAGGACGACCTTGCCGATAGCCTGGCCGGCCATGCAGGCGGAGGCTACGACGCCGGAGAGGGCGGCAACGGCAGGCGCGGACTCAGCGAACGAGGTGCAGTAGGAAGGCATGAACTGGTAAACCGTCTGATTCAAGGTAATGAAGAAGGCGAAGGCTGCGATGCAGACGAAAGCGCCGGTCTTCATGGCCTTGTTGGCGGAAACGCCGGTCATAACAGCGTCGGTGTCGCCGCCGGCGTTCTCAAGGGCTTCCTCGATGCCGTAGGGCTTCAGGCCCTTCTCAGAGGGGTTGGAGCGGATAACGAACGCGGTGAAGGGGGTGGTCAGAACCAAGATCAGGATGCCGAACACCAGGTAGCCGGTGCGCCAACCCTCGGGGCCCATGTTGATGAGCGCGGTTCCGATGGGGTTGAAGATAACGCCGCCGATACCGGTGAAGGCCATTGCCAAACCGATGAAGAAGCCGACCTTCTTATAGCACCATGCGTTGATAAGGCTCGGAGTTGCCAAGTACAGCAAGGGTGCGGTGCCGATACCCAGGAACACGCCGGAGACGTAGAACATCCAAACCTCGGTGAAGAAGGACATGGCAACCATGGCCAGGCCGTCGATGATGGCGCAAACCGTCAAGATCACGCGCATGTCCATCTTGCTCATCAACTTACCGGCGATGGGCAAGGTGATCATCATGGCCAGGTTCAAAATGGTGAAGTACAGGGTGAAGGAGGCTTTGGGAACTCCGAAATAGTTGCTAACAGGGGTGAAGTAGATGCCGGCGCAGCTCAGGGTGAGTGCACAGGGGATGCAGGTGAAAACGATGCATGCCGCCACGATCATGAAGGCGTAGTGGAATCCACCTTTTTTCTGAGTGTTTGCGGAAGACATGATAATGTCCTTTCATAAGGCTGATTCTATCAGCCATTTTCAAGAGTCGCATTCAAGTGCTGAGTTTCCAATGCCGCACTTGAATGCGGCTTTTCTTTGGGGTCTGCCCGCCCCGGGCTCGGGGCGGAGGGCCCTGCGGGGCAAGGCCCTCCCCCACTTGCTTAGCTAAGAAGCTCGGCGAAGGTCTCGAGCTGCGTGCGAGCCTGCTCGTAGGACTCGGTCTGCTGGTCGACCTCGACGGTAACCACGGGAACCCCTTCGGCCTTCAAGGCTTTCACCAGAACGGGTGCCTCGAACTCCTCGGGATCGCAGAACTTGGCCAGAAGCAGGACCACGCCAGCTGCGCCGGATTCCTTCACCAGGTCGACCACCTTGGAAACATGAAGTTTCTTGGGGTCGTAGAGGACGGAATCGCCGGAAAGGCTGCAGTAACCGTCGGCCAGGGCCTCCAGAGGATCGCCGGTCTCGGAAACCTCCATCGCGAAGGCGCGGGACTCCTTGGCAAGATCGTCGGCGACGACCGCGTAGTCGTTGGACTCAAGGATCTCGGTGATCGCGGGGATGTCCTCGTAGATGCCGGAAAGGACGATCTTCTTCTTACCGTCGGTGGACTCGGGCAGGGCGGCAAGGGCTGCGTTGAGCTCCTTGACCATGGCCAGATGCTTTTCCTTCTCCAGGTAGTAGCCGGAGTTGATGACGGCAAGGCGGTTGGCGATGGAAACCTCGCCGGCATGGGTGCCTGCAAGCTTCACGAACTCGCGCATCGCGTGGCGCCACTCATTGAAGAGCTTGATGGATGCTGACAGGGCCTCATCGGTGATCACGTTGCCAGCGGCTTCCTCGACCTTGCGCTTGGTCTCGGTGTAGGAGGTCACGGCGTACTGACGACCGCTTGCGCAGGTGCGGTTCTGGGGCTGGGAAACGTAGATCTGAGGGATCTGCATGCCGACCTTGAAGTTCTGGGATGCGGCGCGCAAGGTGTCGCACAGGCCGGTGGTCATGAGGGCGGAAAGCTTGGATAAGGTGCCCTCCATGCCCATCTCGAGCGTCATCTGACAGATGGAGCAGTAGAACGGGGGGAAGTACTTCTTGGCTTCCTTGGCGGTTCCAACGCGGCCCCACACGCCGAAGGGTACGGCGCCTGCTGCATGGACGAGCTCTTCGGGGATGTAGTACGGCCCGACGCCGATCACGCGCTTGCCTTGGGCAATATGCTCGTCAAGCACTGCGCTGGGGTTGTTTGCCGCCTCGGCGAATGCGGCGAGTTGGGTTTCAAGTGCAGACATGGCTTACTTCCCTTCCTTCTTGCTGTCCATGATCTCGACCAGGCCCTCGATGCGGGTCTTGTACTGTTCCTCGGAGAAGTTGCGAGGGTCGGACTGGTCGCCATCGAAGGTGACGATGGGGATGTTGAGGTCGGCGGAAATGCGGCGGCCCATCTCGGGGGCGATGCCGGACCACATCTTGCAGGAACGATTGATGTGAACGAGGCCGCCATCGACCTTGCCGTCCACGCAAAGCTGCTTGCGGAGCTCGGTGGCGCGCTCAAGGTTGATCGCGTTGGGAACGCCGCAGTAGGCTTCAGCGAGCTCGTCGAGGTTGCGGTAGGTGAAGGCGAAGGAGGGGCCGTAGACGCAAGCGGTCACGTTGGTACCGGATTCCTTCAGCGGCTTGGAAGTGGCGCGCAGGTAAGGCCAGCAAGCGATACCCTCGAACATGATGCGATGCTGCTCTTCGGCGCGGAAGTTGGACTTGCCCTCGGCAACGTTCTGGCGATATTCCTCGCAAAGCTGCTCCATTGCCTCGGCGGCGCCCTCGTGGCCACGTGCCATGGTTGCAACCGCCATATGGTTGAACAGCTCGAAGCCATTCAGAGGGGAAGGCTTGTAACCCATGTAGGTGGTGGCCTCAAGCCATGCCTCGCCGGTACGGTTGGAGTAAGCGCAAACTTCCTCGAACTTCTTGTCGTCCCACTTCTTGCCGGTGATCTCCTCCAGCTGGTGGATGGCGTCGATGAACTGGCCCTTGACGTAGTCGATGCGCTTCTGGTCGACGTTGTAGCTGTCGCAGTAAGGAACATCGATCATGATGACGGGGATGTTGAGCTTGCGGCCCAGGTTCTCGTACCAGCTCATCATGCAGGTGCAGATGTTGTTGCAGCACAGAACGAAGTCGGGCAGGGGCATGTCCATCTCACCGTTGGGGCACTTGCCCGTGTCGGCGTAGGCCATGGAAATACGTGCGTAAGCACACAGGTCGTTGGAGAAGCCCAACTCGCCCTCAGCATGCTCCAGGAGGGGTAGCGAGCCGCCCTTGGCGGAAATCGCCGCTGCCTGGCTCTCGGGATACACCGTGTGCAGGCCCAGAGTGGTGGGGATTTCCTGGGGGAAGTTGGAGGCGCACCAACCAATCATCTCGCCGCGCTCCTTGGCCTCGGCGGCCTCACGGTACACGTCGTCGACGATGTGGGCCAAAACCTTGCCGGCAGGGAGCTTCTCGGCTGTCTGTTCAGTAGTCATAAGTTTCCCTTCTTTCTTTGAGAGTGTGAATCGGGCACAGGGGCCGCCCCGCAATGGGCGTTGCGTGCAGCGAGGCAGCTCTCGTGCCCAGTTAGGGAGGAGTTACTCGCTCCAGACGCCGGCGACCTTGTCGTCGACCATTGCCTGAATCTCAGACTCGGAGTAGCCCAGGCCGGAAAGAACCTCGACGGTGTTCTCACCCAGCAAAGGTGCCTTGTTGTAGTCGGGCAGCGGGGTGGTTGCCATGGTGATGGGGGTGCGGACCAGTGCCTTGGGGCCGCGGGGGTAATCCATCTCGTAGAAGACGTCGTTTGCCCAGGCCTGCTCGTCCTTGGAGACTTCCTGATAGGTAGCGCACAGAGCGTAAGGAATGTCGAGCTCCTTCAGAATGGGGATCCACTCCTCAGCGGTCTTCTGCTGGAAGCCTTCCTGAACGATGTCGTAAGCTTCGCCCAGGCGACCGGAGTCCTGAATCTTCTTCTGGTCGGACATGATGGGATCCTCAAGCACATCCTCGCGGCCGATGGCGCGCATGATGAGCGGCCAGTAGATATGGAAGTTGGGGCCCATGACCTGAAGGAAGCGGTCGTCCTTGGTCTTGACTGCGGGCTGATAGGGCAGCGGGTTCTCACGACGATCGAAGGGATACATGACGCCGTTGAACTCGGTGCCGTACTGAGCGCCCTGGATCTGGAAGGACTGAACCCAGATGCCGGTGTGCAGCAGGTTGGTGGTGACGTACTCGCCGTGGCCCGTCTTGGATGCGCGGTAAAGAGCGCCCAGAACACCTGCGGTCAGAGCAAGTGCGCCTTGATGATCGCCCAGTGCGGGGATCAGGTTGGAAGGCACGGTGCCCTTCTGGTACAGGGAGCCGGACCAGCCGGAACGCGCGAAGAAGGAAGTGTAGTCGAAGCCGGGAAGGTCCTTATCGGGGCCCTTCTCGCCGTAGCCGGTGAGGCTGCCGTAAACCAGCTTGGGATACTTTTCCTTCAGGTCGTCG
The DNA here is from genome assembly GCA_963635145.1 of Oscillospiraceae bacterium. Taxonomy (GTDB): domain Bacteria; phylum Actinomycetota; class Coriobacteriia; order Coriobacteriales; family Eggerthellaceae; genus Anaerotardibacter. The sequence continues at coordinate 73,572 of CAVHFE010000002.1, read as the reverse complement.
TAGGTGAGGTTCTGGCGGGCAAGAGCACCAGGGCGCCAGTTGGTCAGGAAGATGTCCGCGTCGTCAAGCAGCTTGAACAGGACTTCCTTGCCCTTGGGGTTGCGAAGGTCCAGAACGATGCCCTTCTTGTTTGCATTCTCGAGGTCGAAGTTGGTGTCCTCGTGGGGGTCGGAAGGACGACCCTCGTTGGGAGCGGTGAAGCGAAGGTTATCGCCCTTGGCGGACTCGATCTTCACAACCTCGGCACCCATGTCGGCCAGGATGCGGCCGACTGCGGGAACGGCGATGAAGGTTGCCATCTCGACTACCTTGACGCCCTCGAGAGGCCTCTGCTCGTTTGCCATTGTTCCTCCTAAGAACTTGCCCCGAAGCGCTTTTCATTCCCCTGCGCTTAGGGCGTTTAACAGCTCAAACCATGCGTCTGAGCTGCCCTTACCAATTTGTGAACAAGTTCATAACTTGGCCACATCTGCAGTTTGCAGCCCAAGGCGCGTGTCGCAAACGGTCAGAATCTGAACTTGTTCATGAAAAACCAGACAAAATCTTGTTTTGTCTGGAAAAAACCAGACGGTTTTTAACTTTGAACCCGTTCATTCTTGTTTCTTAAAAACATGCCCTACAATTTGAAATAGCAAAAAATCCAACAAAGATAGCTTTTATACAGGGGAAACTTGCTATCGTAGGTACTGGGGAACAAAGCACGACGAGGGGGTATGGTCGTGAAGAAAGACATGCGCAAGCAAATAGCCGACGAGTTCAAACGAATAGTCGTCGAGAAGTCTCTTTCCAAAGTGCGCATTGCCGAGCTCATCGATACGCTCGACATCAACCGCAACACCTTTTACTACTACTATGGTTCCAAGCTCGATGTTGCCTATTGGATTTTCAGATGGGACTTGAGCCGCGCTCTTGAGCATGAGCTCCCCTCGGGCCTGCTCGTATATTCAGATTGCGAGCTTAAAGATGGAAGCGTGGAGCGCCTAGCCTACTGGACCCATGTGGAAACCGGCGCGCGCACCCTGGACGGCACCAAGTTCTTCAATGCCCTCATACATTGCCTGCACGACAACGCCCCCTACTACTGTAAAGTGTTCACCCCGAGCGAGGACGAGTTCGTCGATTGGCTTTGCGGACTTTGGAGCGCCGCCGCCAAAAAAGACATCGATTTCATCCTAAGCGGGCGCCCCATGAACGAGCCGGTGCGAAATTTTCTTGCCCGCAGCTACGCAAGCCAGATAATCGTTCAGGCCATGACCTGCATGTTGCCGGAATTCGGCGATATCTTGGAGGAGCCCGAGAAGTACGCCTATTGGAACGCGACCTTCGAGGGCGTGCGCACCTCAATCGAGCGCAACCCCAGCGGCCTAGAGAAGAGCAGCCTGGCCGATTTCTATCGCTGGACCCCGCCTTATCGCGCGTCGTCGGCTGTTGAGGGAGCCTTTGCCCGTTAAGCCCTTGCTTAAGGCATTTGCTCGCCTGCAGCGTTGCTCCCTGCCCAAGGCGATTCCCCGTCTGCGCCCGCCGTCCCCCGCCCAATGCGATCCCTTGCCCGTGCCGTTGCCCGCACGCTTGCGGGGAATCGCGCTGAGCCAAAACGAAAAGCCGTCCTCCCCTTGCGGGCGGACGGCTTGGTTCAAGATGCGCATTGGCGCTCTGAGGGGCTGGGCTTATTCGGATAGCCCTAACACCCCAAAGGCGCAAGGCTACGCGGCAAGATTCCTTTCATAAAGGCAATGGCAACGCCGTAATTGACCATAGGGGTGCCGCACGATTGGGCAACGCCCATGCGCCAATGCATCTCCTTGGCGTTGAGCATGCAGGCGCCGCAATGGATTACCAAATCATAAGAGGAAACATCGGCGGGGAAAGCGCGCCCCGAGGTGAAGTCGAAATGCGGGTTTGCGCCCGTGCACTCGCGGATCCAGGCTGGGAGCTTAACCGTTCCAATGTCTTCGCACTGGCGATGATGGGTGCAGCCTTCGCTGATGAGCACACGGCTGTCATCGGTAAGCGCGTTGATTGCCGCTGCCCCCCGAACGAGCAGATCGAGCTCGCCCTTATAGCGCGCCATCAAGATAGAGAACGAGGTGAGCTCGATATTTTCGGGCGTCACCTTCGAAATGAACTCGAAGGCCTGGGAATCGGTAACCACCAGGCGCACGCTTGGAAGCGTATCGAGCGTTTGGGCCAATTCTTCGGGCTGGCACACCAGGGCGGTGGCATGCGCATCAAGAACATCGCGCAACGCCATCTGCTGGGGCAAGATCATGCGCGCCTTGGGCGCCGATGAATCGATGGGCGTCACCAGCACCACCACATCACCGGGCTCAAGCAAGTCGCGGATCAAGAGCTTCTCGGGCTCCACGGTAGAGCCGATCTTCGCCATCAGCTCCTTAAGTTCGGCAATTCCCTGGCCGGTCTTGGCGCTCGCGAGGATGCGCACGGGGCTGCCCGCCTTGGCCGGGGCGGGGGTTTCGGAAACAGCAACATTACCGGTATCACACTGGGCAGGCGCGTCAGCTTCGCCGCCGCGCACAGCTTCGCCGGCTGCGCCTTCTTCAAGCAAATCGGCCTTGTTCAAGGCAAGAATGCAAGGCACCTCCTGCTTGGCGAAAAGCTCCACCAACTCGCGCTCGGCTTCGGCAAGGCTGCGCGAAGCGTCGCTCACGAGCACGGCCATGTCGCAGTTGCGCAGGGCATCGCGGGTGCGGCGCACACGCTGCTCGCCCAGCTCGCCCACATCGTCGATGCCCGGTGTATCCACGATGGAAACAGGACCCAAAGGCAAGATCTCCATGGCCTTCATCACCGGGTCGGTGGTGGTGCCGGCAACATCGCTCACCAGCGCAACTTCCTGGTTGCATACTGCGTTGACCAGGCTCGACTTGCCCGCATTGCGCAGGCCGAAGAAGCCGATGCGCACTCGCTCGCCCGAAGGCGTCTCGTTCAAACTCATAGTTCAAAGCCTTTCTTAAAGCTAAAGTGCCTTAAAAACCTAGCGCCAATCGTCAACGCTGCCCAAGAACAGAGGGGCATTGAAGCGCGCCGTCGCAATCGCATGAAGCGCACCCCCGCCCACGGCTCCAAACCCGCAGCGCAAACAAAAGAGCGTGCACGCTTAGAAGCGATAATCGCGCAAGCCCTCGTTCCTGATGGCATCGAGTGCCTTTGCGCACTGGGCGCGGCGCTTGTCATCCTTGATTTTTGCCAGCTCCCCTTCCATCAGGGCAAAGCCCTTTTGGGCAGTGGCGGGGCTGGCGTAATCACTTAGGTACTCCGCCAAAGTGACCAGGGCGTTGGGGTGGCAGTAATTCAAAATCTGGCCGGTTTTGCAAAAGCTCATGAACCTATCGCCCGTGCGTCCCGCGCGATAGCAAGCCGTGCAGAAGCTGGGGATGTGCTTTTGATCGATGAGCCATGAAATCACGTCGTCCAGGTTGCGCTGGTCGCTCACGTCGAACTGCTCGGTGTCGTGCGGGCGCAGCTCCTCGGTGTAGCCGCCCACACTCGTGCGACTTCCACCCGAAATCTGGCTGATGCCATACTTCAAGGCGCTCTCGCGCACTGCCTGGTTCTCACGCGTGGAAATGATCATGCCCGTATAGGGGACGGTGATGCGAATGAGCGCGATGATCTTCTCGAACATCTCGTCGGGGATGCCGTTGTCGAAGACGTCCGGGTCGATGTCCATCGCGGGCTTCACGCGCGGCACGCTGATGGTGTGGGGCCCAACCCCGTGCGCCGCCTCCAAGTGCTCAGCGTGCATGATAAGGCCCGCGAACTCGTAGCGATAGCTCTCCAAACCGAAAAGCACGCCCAAGCCCACGTCGTCGATACCGCCCTCCATCGCGCGATCCATCGCCTCGGTATGCCAGTTGTAGTCGCTTTTCGGGCCGGTGGGGTGAAGCCTTTTGTAGCTTTCCTTGTTGTAGGTTTCCTGAAACAGGATATAAGTGCCTATCTCGGCTTCTTTGAGCATGCGATATTCGTCCACCGTGGTGGCGGCGATGTTCACGTTGACGCGCCTGATTGCGCCATTCTTATGCTTGATGGAATAGATGGTGCGCATCGATTCCAAGATGTACTCGATGGGGTTGTGCTTGGGGTCCTCGCCTGCCTCGATGGCCAGGCGCTTGTGCCCCATGTCCTGCAGCGCGATGACCTCGGCCTTGATTTCCTCCTGTGTAAGCTTATGGCGGGGAATCTCGCGGTTCTTGGCATGGTAGGGGCAGTACAGGCAACCGTTGACGCAATAGTTGGACAGGTACAAAGGCGCAAACAAGACGATGCGATTGCCGTAGTAGGCCTGCTTGATGTCGTGAGCCAGGCGCTTGATTTCCGCGTTAACGCCCGCATCCTCACAAGCAAGAAGGACGCTTGCCTCACGATGGGTGATCATGGCTCCGTGCTCGGTTGCAGGGAACAGGTGCGGCTTGCACTTGTCCAGGATGCGGTAGCACAGCTCTAGATCGTCCTTATGGGCGTCGGCATAGGCAAGCGTCTCCAAAATCTCCTGGTCATTGATGAATTCATCGGCACATAAGGATTTTGGATCATAAACAAATCCCATAAGAATACGCTTCCTAACTAATACTTACTTAAGCTTTACTAAACACTTTAACTTCATACGGACTCGAAGCCATCGGGCAGAGGCGCCTTGTCTCCTCGGTCGATTGCAAGCTCGTAGCCCACCGAGAGCATCCGGGCACCTAAGCACCCGCGGCACTCGGCAGCTTCCTCGCCCGTGCAGATTTTGCCATCGTAGAGCTCGTAATCCCGACGATGCGCAACGGGCGACAAATTGGGCATAACCACGTTGGCCCCCGCCAAGATCCCCTGTTCCCTACCGTCCGGCGCAATGGTGCCAAGGGCGGTGGTCGCAGGCAAAAGAATGTTCGGCTGGATTAAGCGAATAACCGACAGCAAATAACAGGTAAGCTCCACCGTGCCCGCAGCAAAGCCCGCGAAGGGGGTGGCATGGTGCGGAACGAAAGGTCCGATACCGCACATGTCGGGCTCAAATCGCTCGATGAACTTCAGGTCGTGCGCCAAATCGGCATTGGCCTGAAAAGGCGCCCCGACGATGAAGCCCACCCCAACGGCATAACCGATTTCGCGCAGGTCGCTTAAACAGCGCATGCGATTATCGAAGCTCATGGACTCGGGGTGCCAACGTTTGTACAGACTAGGCGATGCCGTCTCGTGCCTAAGCAGGTAACGCTCAGCCCCGGCGCGATGCAGCAGCTCGTAGCTTTCGCGGCTCCGTTCCCCGAACGACAAGGTGATGGCGCAATCGGGATGCGCCTCGCGGATGGAGGAAACAATATCGGCCAACACCTTGTCGGTGAAAAAAGGATCTTCCCCACCCTGCAGCACGAAGGTGCGAAAGCCCAGTTCGTAGCCCGCATCCGCGCAGGCCGCAATCTCTTCCGCCGATAAACGGTACCTGCGCGCGCCAGGATTAGACTTCCGAATGCCGCAGTACAGGCAATCGTTTTTGCAATAGCTCGAAACCTCTATAAGCCCGCGCGTGAAGACGGAATTCCCGTACACCTGCTTGCGCTGCGCCACGGCACGTTGCGCAAGCGACCGAGCGGATTCCGGCGACCTGCAAGCAAGCAGCTGCTCATACTCGGCAAGCTCAAGGGCATGCGTGCCCGCAAGCTTGTCAAGCAAAGGTGCGAAGTCGCCGGTATCTCGCTCTTCGGGCACCTAGATTTCCCAGGCTTCCTGATCGGTGTGCAGAAGTTCCTCGGCCTTCTCGGACAAAGGATGATCGTACAGGCGCTCGTAGATGGCCGCGATATCGGGGTTCTCGTGCGAGTAGCGCAAAACATCGGCGCCATCGAGGGAGTTCAAAACGCCCGCACGTTCGGCGGCAAGCTCCTTGTTGAATGAGATGGGCTGGCCGCCGCCGCCGACGCAACCGCCGGGGCATGCCATGATCTCGACGAAGTCGTAGCTTGCCTCGCCGGAATCAAGGGCGTCAAGCAGGGTGGCCGTGTTCTCCAAGCCGCTCGCGATCGCGATGCTCAGGTGCAAATCGGCAATATCGAGCTGCTTTTCAACCCAGGGCTTCTCGGGCGTTGCCGCCGTGGTGTCGCAGGTGGAGAAATCGGGGTTCTCACCCGTAAGAAGGAAGGCAGCGGAGCGAAGCGCGGCCTCCATAACGCCGCCCGTGCGACCGAAGATGGTACCGGCGCCGGTGGAGGTTCCCAGAGGATCATCGAACTTGCCCTCGGGCAAGGCGGCGCAGTTCACGTTGAACATGCGCAGCATGCGATCGAACTCGCGCGTAGTCAAAACGGCATCGACGTCCTGGCCCGCCTCGGTTGAGAGCTGGGGCACCGCGGCTTCGTACTTCTTGGCAACGCAGGGCATCACCGAAACGACGAAGACGCGCTTGCCCTCTTCGGCGGCTTTATCGGTAAGCAGTGCCTTGGCGGTGGCGCCGAGCATCTGATGCGGCGCCTTGCTGGAGGAAAGCTGTCCCACGAACTGGGGATAGTGCAGCTTGGCAAAGCGCACCCAACCGGGGCAGCAGCTGGTGAACATGGGGCGCGGCTTGCCCTCCTTCACCCATTCGATGAACTCGTTGCCCTCCTCCATGATGGTGAGGTCGGCCGCGAAATCGGTGTCGTAAGCATAATCGAAGCCAAGCGCGCGCAGCGCGGAAACCATGCGTCCCTGCGTTGCCTCCTCGCGCGAAAGGCCCACGCCCTCTCCCCAAGCGGAGCGAATGGCGGGCGCCACCTGAACGACCGTCACCAGATTGGGATCGGCCAAAGCAGCCAGAACCTTGCGCGTATCATCGCGCTCGGTCAATGCGCCGGTCGGGCAATGGGTAATGCACTGGCCGCACAAAGCACAACCAGCCTTGTCGATACTCGTGTTGCCCGCAACGCGAATGCCGCGATAAGCGTACAGGGGGTCGGCCTGCCAAACGGAGCAATGCTGGACGCTTGCGCATTCGGCCACGCAGCGCATGCAACGGATGCACTTGCTCTCGTCGCGCTGCAAGGGAAAATCCTTATCCCATTCCTCAAAGTCGAAATTGGCTGGCTGGAAGCTCTCCTCGGCGCACACGTCGGCCGCCAAAGATTGCAGTGCGCAAGTACCGCTACGCTTGCACGTGGTGCACTCGCTGCGATGAGTGGAAAGAATGGACTCGACGTTGATGCGGCGCGCCTCGATGACGCGCGGAGTCGAAGTGCGCACCTTCATGCCCTCGAACACGGGCGAGTTACAGGCGGCAGCCAGGTTATCCTGGCCCTCAACCTCGACCACGCAAACGCGGCAGCTGCCGATTTCGTTGATCTTGGGCATGAAGCACAGCGTCGGAATGTCGACGCCGGCGAGTTTTGCGGCATCAAGAATCGTGGCGCCCTCCGGAGCCTCCACAACGATACCGTCGATGCTTACGCTAGGCATGGCAAACCCTTCCTCTTCGGTTGCGCGAAACCTGCGAAAAATCGTGCGTGGGCAGGTGCGCAATCTGACAGCACAAAGGAGTGTGAATATGTCTATGGTAGCCCACCTTGCGCAAAAGAAGGTTTTAGTATCTGAAACAAGCGGCAAAAGCTAAAAATGGCAAAGCGGCCGCCCTGAAGCGACGAGCCCCAAACGTCGCTCCAAGGCAGCCGCCTCTCAGAAATCAAACTTTATCAGGCATGCCGAGGACAAACGCAAGCTCAGCTCAAGCGGCAGCGCTATCCGGCAAACACCCGGTTCAGGGTTTCCACGACGGTGTTCGCATCGATGGGCTTGGCGATATGGTCGTTCATGCCCGCCGAAAGCGCATCCTGCTTATCCTCCTCAAAGGCGTTCGCCGTCATAGCCACGATGGGAATGGATGCCTTCGCGGTGCCTTGCCACGAGCGAATCTCGCGCGCAGCGGTGTAGCCGTCCATCCGGGGCATCTGAATGTCCATCAAAATCAGGTCGTAGTAACCGTCAGCAGAATCGGCCAAAGTTTCAAGCGCATCGACGCCGTCGCAAGCGATGTCGACCTGTATGCCAAGGTCATCCAAAATCGCAGCGGCAATCTCGCGGTTAAGATCGTTGTCTTCGACAAGCAGAACGCGCTTCTCGCTGAAGTCGCAAGCAGGCAAAGCGCCTTGCTCGCTGCCAGCCTCAAGCTCAACGGGCTCGGACAAAACCGCCTTAAGCTCCGACATGAACAGGGGCTTTTCCACGAAAGCGGTTACGCCGGCCTCGCGCGCCTCGTCCTCGAAGCTCGTCCAATCGTATGCGGTTAAGACGATAATGGGAGCCTCGTCGCCGATGACGCGACGGATGCGCCTGACGGTTTCAAGACCGTTCATGTCGGGCATCAGGTAGTCGATGATATAGGCCTTGTACTCGTCCTTGATGTCGGCGGCCTCCTGCGCACGAACGATCGCCTCTTTACCGGAAGTCGTCCATTGCGGGCGCATCTGAATCTCGCGCAGCATCTTGCTCACGCTCTGGCAGGTGTTTATATCGTCGTCCACCACCAAAACCTTCGCGCCCAAAAGCTCGACGCGCGGGCGGTAGACCACCGACTGGCTGGCCACCTTGAAGTCGAGGGTCACCACGAACTCAGATCCCTTGCCAAGCTCGCTTTTAACCTCGATGGAACCGTTCATCAAATCAACGATGCTCTTCGTGATGGACATGCCAAGGCCCGTGCCCTGGATCCCGCTCACCGTAGAGGTGTTCTCGCGCGCGAAGTCGTCGAAGATATGGTCAACGAACTCAGGCGACATGCCAATGCCGTTGTCCTTGACGTCGAAGACGTAAGTCACGTGATCTTTGAGCGCAGAAGGCTTTTCGGCGATGCGGATGATGATGTCGCCATCGTTGGGGGTGTACTTGATGGCGTTGCTCACGATGTTGATGAGGATCTGGTTCAGGCGTAGCTTGTCGGTTACCACGTCCTCGTCCACAACGTCCTGCGTGTCGATGTAGAGATGCTGGCGCTTGGCCGCAATCTGGCCCTGAATCAAAATGCGCAGGTCGTGCAGCACCTCGGGCATGTGCACCACGCCCTCTTCCAGCTTGACCGCTCCGCTTTCAATGCGGCTCATGTCCAAAATCTCGTTGATGAGGCTCAGCAGATGCTCGCTGGAGGTATGGATTTTGCCCAGGTAATCCTGCACTTGCTCCGTTTCGTCGATGTGAGTACGCGCAAGCGCGGTGAAGCCGATGATGGCGTTCAGGGGCGTGCGGATGTCATGACTCATGTTGCTTAGGAACGAGGACTTCGCGCGGCTCGCATGGCGCGCCACCATAAGCGCATCCCTTAGGGCTGCTTCCTGGTCGAGTTCCTTGCGCTTCTGATCGTCGACGTCCTGTACGGCGAACAGAACCTCGACGACCCTGCCATCCTCGCCGCGCTCCTTCACGATGAAGACGATCGCAAACCAGGCTCCATAGATATCCTTGAAATCGCGCGAGATGACGTCGCGATCCTTCAGGCGCTCGCCCAAAGTGTCCAAATCGAAATAAGCATGCACGTCCGGATCGTCGGCATACTCCGCCGACAGGTTGCGCTTGAACATCATGCCGATAAGATCGTTGAAAGAACCGTCGTACTTATCACGATGGCGCTCCCAATACTCGCCGGCCTCGATGTGGAACTGCCTTGTCTCAAGGTTGAGTACGCAGAACTCCTTGTAAATGGAGGCGAAGGCGCCGATGACCTGGATTTTGTCTTCCTTCACGGCCAGGGCTTCCTCAAGCTGCGCCTGCTGCTTGAGCTGCTTTTCAATAACGTTGTGCATGTCCCTGAAGGCCAGGACGATGTATTCCTTGCCTTCTTCGTCAACGAATTTAGCCGAGCTCACCTGGCAGTGACGCACGCCCACTTCGGCAATGCGCTCGTAGTTGATGAAGTGCAGGCTGTCGGCGGGGGTTTCCGCCAGAAGGTTCTTGATCGTCATCTTGCTCGCGAAGGAAGCGCGCTGCTCCTCCACGACGAAGTTGTTGATGTAGGTGGCGATGCCCAGGTCGTACTGCATAAAGCCGTCCATGACATCGAAGACTTCCTGGGTGATACCCCTTCGGTCGGCTTTGAACAACGACCAAGTGCCCGCCTCGGTGTCGACCATGAACAAAAGCTTGTACTCGGTGGCCAGGGCGGTGATGACCTTCAGCTGCTCGCGCGTGCGGCGCTGCAGCTCAAGCTCATGGTGCTTTTCCTCGGTGAAGTCGCGCGCAACGTAGAGAACATCGCGCACCTCGCCGGTATCAAGACGGCTCTTCACGATGAAGCGCGCCTGGAACCAGCGATTCTCCGGATTACGGTACTCGCACATGACGGTGTTGGACTCGCGCAGGCGATCGGCAAGCGTCCCCAAATCAAGGAACTTGCGCATGTCGTCGATCATGTCGGGCGCCATGAAGGCAACGAGGATCTGCTCTTTGACCTCCTCGAAATCGCCCTTGCGCGGGACGGTATCGTTCATAAGTTTGACGCTGTTGATGATCTCGTACTCGTGCGTGATGAGATTGGCGTTGAAGATGGTCGTGTAGATGGTGGAAAGCGCCGAGATGACCTCGGAATGGGCCTTTTCAACAAGAAGACTCTTTTGAAGGCGCCTTTCCTGCTTTTGTTGCTCGCGAACGATGTCGTCAACGTCGTAGTGGTAGCCGCGCAGCACGTAGCCGCCGGAAACCTCGTAGGCGGTGCCGCCGCAGCGAACGTAGCGCTCGCCCAGCATGGGGTGCACCCAAAGGTAGGTGTTCTCGTCGCGCGCGCCGGCGCACATCTTGGCCACGCTGGCCGCAACGGACTCCACCGCATCGGGCTTGATGTGGGAGTACCAGAATTCGTAGATTTCCTCGGGCGACATGGCAGTGCCTTTATCGGCCAAGCCCAAAAGCCTAAGCATGACTTCATTGGCCAAAAGCCGCGGGGTCTTGCCCTCCACTAGCTCGATGTGCCAGATGCCCATTTCGGCAGCAGCGATGATCTCGGACATGTCGGCGAACTCACTCTGCATCGCGACATCAGGGGCGCTTTCGCGCAAAGGCCCTGAAGAGGAAGCAAAGTATGTATCGTCGGTGCAAACCATGAATCGTCCTAGTTCTTTTCGCGTTTTCTTTCTAGCGTCCCGCTACCACCAAGGAAGCTTGGCGATGTTCTCGCGGATGTGGTCGCAGCTACGATGGAAGCCGTGCTCCTCAACCAAAGTGAGCTCGGGCGCCAAAACCTGCTCGACGCCCTCGGCGCCGATGACACAGGGAAGGGAGGCGTAGATGCCCTCCTCGCCGTACTGGCCGCACATCAGCGTGGAAACCGAGATGACGGCATGCTCGTTGTGGAGGATGGCGGCGCACAGGCGCGCGGTGCAGTTGGCAATCGCGTACTCGGTGCAGCCCTTGCCCGCATAGGTGACGTAGCCGCCCTTGCGCGCGCGTTCCTCGACCTCGGCGGTATCGAAGTCGTAGCGCTCAGGGTCTTCCTTGGCAAGGTCGCGGATAGGCTTGCCGGCGATGGCGGCAATGCCCCATGCGGCGATCTGTGTGAAACCATGCTCGCCGATCATGTAGGCACCGATGGACTTGGGGCTCACGCCGGTGACCTTGGAAATCTCGGAGCGCAGGCGCGCAGTGTCAAGGCCGCAGCCGGTGCCGATGATTTTCTTAGGGTTGTAGCCGGTAAGGTGCCAGATAGCCGTGCACACAACGTCGTTGGGGTTGGAAACGTTGACGATGATGCCGTCGAAACCGGCGTCCAAAATACGGTCGACGAAGGTGCGGGCAGAATCGGTGGAGGCGGTAAGCTCGCCGTCGCGGCTCTCGGCAACCGCGGCCACATTGCCCGCGGCGTTGATGATGATGTTGCACTGGGCAAGATCCTCGTAGCGATCGCCCACGTTCACGATCTGCGTGTTGTACGGACAAAAGCTCAGGGAGTCATGCAGATCCTGAGCTTCCGAGATTACTTTTTGATCGTTGAGGGCGCACAGGTACAGCTCGTCCGCAATGCCCTGCAGAAGAAGGCTGTTTGCCACATGGGCACCCACGTGCCCCAAACCGATGATGCCGATCTTACGCTGAGAAATCATGCTTTTACGCCCTTTCGAACACACACGCTCCGCTTTGAATTCGCGCTTTCCTATTGGGAAAAAATTTTACAACCTATAGCCCTTTGTCACAGCTCATAAAACCTGTATCGGCAACATTTAGCGCCGATTCGTTGCTTATCCAGCCGGCAGGTCGCCGTCACCGTAGAAGCTCACGCCGCAACGCCCGTTTTCCTTGGTGCGGTACAGGGCCTTGTCAGCGTCCTGGTAAATGCCGGCGCCGGGACTTTCGCGATCGGCAAAGGCAACGCCAACGCTCAGGGAAACCCCGGGGAGGCTTTCGTTTGGCCGAAGAAGCTGGCTGTTCAGCACGGAGATCTTTTCCTCAATGGTGTAGCGCAGATCGCTCGTCATCTCGACCATGATGACCGCGAACTCGTCGCCGCCGATGCGGCATACGTGGTCGATGGTACGGAAGGTGACCTTGAGCATACTGGCCACGCGCTTTAAGATTTGGTCGCCCACCTCATGGCCGTACACGTCGTTGACCTGCTTGAAGGTGTCCACATCGCACAGGATGAGCGCAAACTGAGCGCCCTCCTTCTCATACAGGCTAAGCAGGCGGTCGTACGAACCGCGGTTCAAAAGATCGGTTAGGGCATCGTGCTCGGCCTGGTGACGGATGAGCATTTGGCGCTCCTCGTTTTCCTGGAAAATCTTGTTGTAAACGCTTGCCAAATGACGAAGCTCGCCCGCGCCGCAAATCTCGAAAAGCTCGCCTTTCTCGACCGCCCTGCTGTGGCTTTCCAGGGGCCTCACAATCAAATCGCGCATCATAAGAGCGGTGGCGATGGTCAAAATGACAAAGCCAACGATGGCGATAATAAGGGCCAGGTAGGACCCCTTGAAAACGGCTGCGGCTGACTCTTGCGCGGATTGGCTTTGGGAAACGAGCGCGCCGGTTGCGCGGGTGATGTGGCTCGCGATAAGCGAGCGAGCGTTTTCGTAAGAATCGTCGTACAAAAGTTCCACCGCACGATCGGACTTAGCCGATTTCGATAGCGCTTTGTCGGCCGCCGAGAGCTTGACGCTCTTTATCTCGGCCGGCCACTTGGATTCGCTCACGCCGGCGGCCTCGAGCTTCAAACGCATGGCATAGGCTTCGGTGAACATGAGCTCGTTGGATTCCTCAAGCGAACTTTCCAAAAGGGCCAAGGTCGCGGAATTGTCGAAGCAGTCCCTGAAGGTTTGCACCGCAGCCTCGCGGCGCTTGGTCGTGTTGACCTCTTCGTAATAGGCACGCACGTACTCGATCTTGCCCGTTGCGGCGGCCGTGCGCGCCTGGGCGGTAAGGTAGTCGGAGCCTTCCTGCATCTGATCGGCGGCCTTTTCGCAGGCGATGTACTTGCTGTTGGCCTCCTGCAAATCCGAGTATTGGAAAACGCCCCATGCATACATGCAAAGGCACACCAGGCTCAGCGCGATGGCAATGCCTAGGTTGATCTTATTGACTTTGCGAATAGGTGTTGCTGCCATCTTCTGAACCCTCTTGCATTGTTGGGCAAAACCACGCAAGTTTGCCACCTCGCTCGCTTTGTTGGTTCAGGATGCTTTGACCCATCCATTTTCACATAGCAAGCGCCCCTTGAAGAAAAGAATAAGTTAAATCCAAAAGCAGCGAAACGGCACCGTTGCCGCCGCGGGATTTGCCCAATCGCCGCCATGAGCTTTGCCTAATTCAAGGCCTGTGCCAAATCCCGCAAATCGATGACGCGCGTGGCAACGTGGTCCAAAAGAGCCTCGGAGTGCGAAACCAGAAGCATCCCCAAATTACGAGCGCGCGCCTGCTCCAAAAGGAAGCGCCACAGCTGCGCCTGCGTTAAAGCGTCGAGCATGGTCGATATCTCGTCTGCCACCAGATAGCTTGGTTCGGCCATGAGCGCTCGTGCAATGCAGAAGCGCTGCAACTCGCCGCCCGAAAGCTCATGGGGGAAACGCGTAAGCCATTCGTTTCGTATGCCCAAGCTGGCAAGCAGCTGCTCGTCAGCCTGCCCCGCCTCGGCAAGCGAATCTTTCATGCGCATGCGCGGATCGAGCACGCGCTCGGGGTGCTGCCAAATCATCTGCACGGGGCATTTTCCTTTGCCGAGAAGGGGCCGGCCGTCAACCAGCACCTCGCCCGCGCTCGGGCAAAGATAGCCCGCAGCAATGGAGCAAAGCGTCGTCTTGCCAAAGCCCGAGGGCGCCACCAGGGCAACACGCTCCCCTGGCTCAACAGTGAGGGAAAGCCCTTTGTACATCGGCTTTTGCGCATCGTAGCCAAAGGAGATATCGCGAAGTTCTAACATGGCGCCTCCTTGGACGATTCGTCGGAGCACACCTTGAAGCCGTGCTCGGGCAGGGCATGCCAGAGGGCGCGCGTGAAAGGGTGGCGCAAAAGCGAGGGGTCTTTAAAACAGTCCACCGAGGTTTCCTCGACCACGCTGCCATCTTTGAACACCGCCACACGATCGGCCACTTGCAAGGCAAGCTCGATGTCATGCGTGATCAACAGTACCGAGCCTCCCCTGTCGGCGAAGCTGCGGAAATCCTGCATGGCGGCAACTGCCAAGGGCAAATCCAAGCCGGGCGTCGGCTCGTCGGCTACGATGAGGCGCGGCTCGTCCATGAGCGCGCAGCACAAAAGCACGCGCCGGGCCATGCCGCCCGAGAGTTCGTGCGGGTAGAGGCGTGCCACCGATTCGTCAAGCTTGTAGCGGGCGAACAGCTCCTTGCGACGCGCGGCGCGGGCTAATCGGGTGCTGCGGGCATTGCGGGCGGCCTTGGCTTTGGCCGGGGCGCCGCTTTCGCCGGCTTTCGCGCAGAACCCAGGACGGCCCTTGAGGCTTGAACCTGCGGCGCGGGCGAAGCCCTCAACCTGTTTGCCAACGCGCATCAAAGGGTCCAGGTGCGCGACGCTTTGCGGCACGAGCGAGATTCCCCTACCGCGCAGGGCAGCCAGGCTTTGCGCATCCTGCTCCACGCCATCGAACCAGATGGTTCCTTCAATCGTCGCGTTGGGCTCGAACAAGCCCATGATGCTGTCGGCCAGAAGCGATTTGCCGCTGCCGCTTGCGCCCACAAGCGCCAAAATCTCGCCCTCATGCACGCTTAAGGTCAAATCATCGATAACGCACGAATCGCGCTTTTCGGCCTGGAAGAAGGGGGCTTGATCGTCGTACATGCTGAAGGAGACGCTTAAATGCTCCACCGAAAGAAGATGGTGATGCCCTGGATGCACGGAATTCGTGGCATGGGTGTGATGATGATGTTCCTGCGCGTCCTCATGCGGGCCATGCGCGCCGGGCTGCGCCTGCGCATCAAAGGCCTCGGAACTTGCAGTCTTGGCATGCGCATCAGGTTGCACCCGTGCATTAAAGGCTCCGGCTTTGGCGGAAGCGGCTTCCCTTTGCTCGCTCATGCGCACGTTTTCTTCGTTAGCTTGCACGATTGCACCCCCTAGCCTTGCGCCTGATGCGGGTCGATCATGCTACGCAGCTTCGAGCCCGCAAGGTCGAACAGCAAAACCACAACGACCAAGGCCAGGCCTGGGAACACCGCCAGCCACCACATGCCCGCGGAAAGATAGCTCATGCTCTCGCTTAGGATCACGCCGATCGCAGGCTGCTCGGGCGACAGGCCGAAGCCCAAAAAGGTGATAGCAGCCTCGTGCAAAATCGCATGAGGGAAGAGCAGTATCAGGCCCACCAAGTATTGCGGGAAGACATAGGGAACGATGTGCTTCGCGGCTATGCGCAGACGGCTTTGGCCCAAGCGCTCGGCCACTGCAACGTAGGGCGCCTGTTTGCATTGCAAGACCTCCGCCCTGATAACGCGCGTGAGGCTGGGCCAATGTGTAAGGGCGACGCCGATGGCCACGCCCCAAAAGCCCTTGCCCAGCGCGTAGCTGATCAAAAGAAGCAAAACGATATGCGGGATGCCCATGCACAGATCGACGAGCCACGAAATGGCCGCATCGACTTTACGGCCGCCCAAGGCCGCCGCCGTGCCCAGCACGAGCGCGATTACCGAGGAAACGCTTGCCGCCAGCAAGCCCACCAGGATGCTCGTCGATAAGCCAGCGACGGTACGCAGGAACATGTCGCGCCCCATGCGATCGGTGCCGAAGGGGTACTCCAGGCACGGCGCCAGATTGGAACGCGAGAAATCGGCCACCTGCGCCGCCTCCTGGCAAAGAAGGCCCGCCACCACGATGACGAGCAAGGCCAGGGTGGCAGCGATGCAGGCAAGCAAAGCGGTCTTGCGATTGCCGCGGCTCGTACGGCGGGGCCGATAGATTACCGGCCGCGCCAGGGATGTACTCCCCTGCGCGCTTGCAGGCTTTGCCGCCGAGGCAGCACTTAACTTAAGCACGGCGACCACCGCCTATGCGCGGGTCGACCGCGCCGTAGAGGATGTTGGCAACAAGGTTACCGGCAAACACCAAGGCGGCGCTCACGATGGCGATGCACACGAGCAAAGGCGCGTCGCCGCCCAGGCCCGCCGTCACAGCGGCCTGTCCCAAGCCCGGATAGCTGAACACCTGCTCAACAAGCACCGACCCACCGAATATCTCGGAAATGGAGGCAAACTGCAGGGTGAGCGCAGGCAAGGCCAGGTTGCGCAAGCCGTGGTGCAAAACCACGCTCAGCTCGGATTCACCACGCGCACAGGCGAAGCGCACGTAATCGGACTCCAGCACGTCGATCGTCTTCTCGCGCGTATGCAAAGCGATGTTCGCCACGCCCACCAAGGAAAGCGTCAGCGCGGGCAAAACCATGCACTGAAGCGATTGGAAGATGGTGACCTCGGAGGCAGCCACGCCTATGGGTACCGAAAAGCCCATGGGGAACCACCTTAGCCAAACGGCGAACACCATAAGCACCAGCAGGCCCAGCCAAAAGGTCGGAGTAGACGCCAGCACATAGCAATAAGCCTTAATCGCGCGATCGGCCAGCGTGCCGCGCTTAACGCCCGCCACGATTCCCAAAACGAAACCGAACACTCCGCTGAAGAGCCATGCCAGCGCCAAAAGCAAGAGCGAATTCTGGGCTTTAGCGGCAACCACCTGCGCAACGGGCGCATCGAAGCGAAGTGAAGTGCCCCAATCGCCCTGCACAACACCGCCGAGCCACGAAATGTAGCGCTCCCACAAAGGCAGGTCGGAACCCCAATACGCGCTCAGTTGCGCACGATGCTCCGCACTCATGCCCAAAAGGGCGTTTTGCCCCACGTTCGCCTGCACCGGATCGATGGGCGACGCTGCCACAAGCGCGAAAGTCACAAAGCTCACCGCAAGCATGAGCAAAACGAACTTGAGGATATTTCGAGCAACGAGCTTCAGCATTAGGGCACATGCCTAGACACGCAGGCCTAGCTCCAGCTCCACTTGTCCACGTTGTTGGCCAAAGACCAGCCGTGCCCATGCGGGTGCGGCTTTTGCTTGGCCACCTGCAAACTCGGGCGCTTGAAGTAAAGATGATCGACGTTTGCCAGCCAGCACCAGGTGGCCTCACCCTTAGGCGCAATGCCCACCTGCTTGTCTTCGTCCCATTGGGCAAGCTTGTACTCCCCGTAGGAATCCTTGATGCTCGGCGCGGCTAAGGCCGCATCCAAATGACCGTCAACCACATCGCTGTCAAAGGCAGCGACGTTGCCCCAGCCCTTCGAATAGGTGAGCTCGTACATTTCAACGGGGGAATTGCTGCCCCAGCCCCACAGGATGGGCGTGTCGAACTGATGCGGGTACAGCTCGGTATCCCAATCGCCGCCCTTGGGCGTAACCTCGATGCCGATTTCCTTCATCTGGTTGGAAAACTCGTAAGCGATGGCCTGCCTCACCGAGTCGCTGCTGGCGTAATACAGGTCGAAGGCGGCGCGGGTTCCCTTCTTTTCAAGGATGCCATCGCTGCCTGCCGCCCAGCCGGCGTCCGCCAAAAGCTTCTTGGCGGTTTCCTGGTTGGTTTCGACCTTCATGTCATCGCTCGACCAGGGCATGCCATCGCCCACGCTGTAGGCAGCCGAGCCGTAGCCGTTCAAAACATTGGAGATCAAGCTTTCGCGATCGACCGCGTAATTGATGGCACGACGCACAGCGATATCGCAGGTCACGTCGTTGCCGACCTTATGCTTCTCGCCATCCATGCCCTCACGCTCTGGCGAGCCTGCGGGCAAAACGGGGAAGCTGATGCCGCGGGAGTCCACAGTCTCACACACGAAAAGCTCGTAGTCGTTCACCTGAGTTTGGCTAAGCGTCGCGCTGGTGAAGGCAATGTCCACCTGTCCCGACTGAACGGCTGCCAACGCGGCGTCCTCCTCCATGAAAACCACAGTCACCGTCTGCATCTGCGGCGCGTCCCCGTAATACTTGGGATTGGCCTTGAAAATGACCTGCTGGCCCTTGTCCCATTGCTCAAGAAGATAACGGCCAGAGCCGATGGGGTTTTGGCCATAATTCTTGCCGTAGGACTTCTTGGGGACGATGCCCAGCACCGCCAGGGTATAGAGCAGCGCGTTGTTGGGCTTGGCCATCTGCAACTTGACGGTGGTTTCGTCCACCGCGACGGCCTTCTTTATGGAGGAAAGGTCGGCCTCGGCCTTGGAAGACCCATTGATCGTGTTGATGGTGAAAACCACATCCTCGGCGGTGAGCTTGGTGCCATCGCTGAACACGACGTCGTCACGCAGTTTGAAGGTCCAGGTCATGCCATCATCCGAGCATTTGTAGCTCGTGGCAAGGTCGTTAACGAACTCAAGATTCTCGTCGGTGGTGATGAGCGTCGACTGGATAAGGGGCTCGTGCACATGCTCGCCGCAGCCCCAGGCAATGCAGGGGTCGAAGCCCGCGGCAGGCTCGGAGCCGGTGTTCATCGCGATGACCACCGAGTCCGTGGAAGCCGCCGCACCCGAGGAAGAACCGGCACTTGAAGAAGCGCCGGAGCATCCCGTGATGCCCATGCCCAAAATGCCACCAAGGGTGACGATGCCCATGCCCTTGACGAACGTACGGCGACTGTAAGTGCGCATAGCCTGCGACCTCCTGTAACGCGGCGTAGGTAACACGAATCGAAAATTCGTGTTAAGGATACACGAGGCTACGACGCTTTGGTGTTACAAATTCAGGATTCGTCATACCATACAGGCGAAAGGACTTGTCGGCGGCGCCCGGCATGAAGAGCGCGAGCCCCAACACAGGCGATGCCGCAAGTAGGCAACAGCTAGTTTTCCTTGGCGCTGCGGGCAAGAATGTTCGCGTAAACCGCGCCCGAGATGTTATGCCACACGCTGAACACGGTGCCGGGGACGGCAGCCATGGGCATTGCCGCAAAATGCACCGTCGCAAGCGAGGTGGCCAGGCCGGAGTTTTGCATGCCCACCTCGATGGAGATGGTGCGCATCTGGTCGCTTGATAGACCAAGCAACTTGCCGGCGGCGTAGCCGAGCGCGTAACCGCACAAGTTGTGGGCAGCCACCACCACGACGATAAGGAAGCCCACCGTCATCAAGCTTGCGGCGTTGGCCGAAACAACCGCCATGATGATGAGCGAGATGGCGATTACCGACACCAGGGGCAGCACCTTCGCGCAAGTTTCGGCCACCTTGGCCAAAAAGTGATTGATGATGAAGCCCAAGATGATGGGAACCAGCACCACCTGAACGATGGAAAGGAACATGCTCGCATAGCTCACGTCGATCGCCTGGCCGGCCAAAAGCAAAACCAAGGCCGGGGTAACCACCGGCGCCATGATGGTGGTACAAGCGGTCATGCCGACGGACAGGGCCACGTCGCCCTTGGCAAGATAAGTCATGACGTTGGAGCTCGTGCCACCCGGGCAGCAACCGACCAAGATAACGCCCACCGCAAGCTCGGTAGGCAGCTGGAACACCATGCACAACACCCACGCAAGCAAGGGCATGATGACGAACTGCGCGCAGATGCCACTGATAACCGCCTTGGGCTTGGTGAAGACGATCTTGAAATCCTCAAGCTTCAAGGTCATGCCCATGCCGAACATAACGATGCCAAGCAAGATATTCACCCAGCTCGTCGGGATGGCAGCATGCACGGGCTCCGAAAAGATCATGGCGATGATCGCAACGGCCAATGCGATGAACGCCATGTACTTTCCGGCAAAATCGCTGATTTTCTCCAGGGTTTTCACGTCTATCAGACCTTTCCTCTTATTCACGCTGAGAACGAAAAACGAAGCAAGCATAAAGCAAATCGCCCGACGAAAACAGCTCATCGGACGATTTGGCAAGCCCCTCGAGGGCTATTGAATACTGTCGGGCTTCACGCCGCCGGAATCAAGCTCGGCAATGAATGGCACCGCCCAGACTTAGGCGTCGCGGCGCGTCCAGTACGCGATGATGCGAACAAGGTCGCCGGGGTCAAGGGGCTTGGCAACGTGCTCGTTCATGCCCGCATGCTTGACGCGGATGCGGTCCTCCGAGAAGGCGTTTGCCGTCATGGCGATGATGGGAACCTGGGAGTCAGAACGCTCGGAGGCGCGGATAGCGGCGGTTGCCTCGTAGCCATCCATAACGGGCATCATGATGTCCATGATGATCACGTCGAACTCGCCCGGCGCGCTGGCTTTAAAGGCCTTGAGCGCTTCCTCGCCGTTGGAGGCAAGGGTCACCTCAACACCAACATCGGTCAAAACGTACTCGGCGATTTCGGCGTTGAGCTCGTTGTCCTCGACCAGCAAGGCGCGCACGCCCTCGACGTTCGGCAAAGCGCCGCCCTTTTCCGCGATGGCAGATTTCGGCTCAAGATCGACGTCGAAGGGAAGCTCGATCACGTAAGTGGTGCCAACGCCCTGCTCGCTCGTGAAGCTGATGTTGCCGCCCATCACCTCAACCAGGCTCTTCACGATAGGCATGCCCAAGCCGGTGCCGGCGTAGGTGGTGCGCGCATCGGCGCCTTCCTGGGCGAAGGGATCGAACAAGCGCTCCTGGAATTCCTTACTCATACCAATGCCGGTGTCGGCGAACTCCAGGCGATACCACGCCCCCTTCCCGTCGAAGTCGAACTCGGAAGCCGTGACCTCAAGCGTGCCCTCGGGCTTGTTGTACTTGACGGCGTTGCTGATGATGTTGTTCGCGACGCGGTTCACGTGAATGGGGCTTCCCATCACGTTCCGATGGACAATAGCGTCCGTGTTCAAGGAAACCGTCACAAGCTTTTCCTTGGCCATATGAGCCGCAAGCGCAACGTCGTCCGCCAAAATCTCGCAGATGTCGAAGCTCACATGTTCCAGCACGACCTCGCCGCTTTCGAGTTTGCTCATGTCGAGCACCTCGTTGATAAGGCCAAGCAAGGTATTGGAAGATTGCCTGATCTTCTTCAGGCAATCGGCCTGCTTTTCCTTATCGTCGGGGCAGGATTGCGCAATGGCGACCATGCCGACGACGCCGTTGATGGGCGTGCGGATGTCGTGGCTCATGCGCTGCAGGAACTCGGTCTTGGAGCGATTGGCGCTCTCAGCGTCATCGCGCGCTTCCTTCAAGGTCTCGGTGTAGCGACGCTGCGCCGCCAAGCTGCGCTCAAGATACTCGCGCCTGGAGTTCCTGCGAACAAGATACAGGCCGGAAGCAATAGCGCCGTACACCAAAAGGGAAGCAAGCATCACAATCAAAACGGGCAAGGTAACCTGCCACATGGAGTAATAGATGTAAATGTAGTTGCTCTGGACCTTGTCCATCATGCCCAGGTAAACGCCCGAAGGGGCAACGACGGCGGTCATGGTAGCGGCGTTTGCGGCGTCCTTAATAGCCAAAACCGCCCCGTGGTCGCCCGTGGATTCGTCATTCAAGGCGGTGCCTACCAAAGAGCTGTCATTGGACGCGATCACCTGGCCGGAATCCTCGATGGCGATCGTTCCGTTGGATTCGATGTCGTAGCCCGAAAGCAGGCTTTGCTGCGACAGCGTGTAGCGCTTAACGAACTCGGCATTCGTGTGGTAGAAGATGACGATGATCTCGTTGCCGTTGTCGCGGGAAGCCGCGGCAAGGTCGATGGCGGAGCCGTCGTCAAGGTAAAAGCGAGACGAATAGGTCTTCTTAGGGTTATCGACAACGTCGAGCAAGGCTTCCTTGGAAATTTCGCTTTCCAGATTTTCGTAACCGATTTTATCGGTCGAACACTCAGTTTCAAGCACGCCATTGGCGTTGAGCACAATCGCTCCCGTCAAACGCAAATCATCGATAGCTTCGCGTAAGTCGCTTTTGCTCAGCTTGCCAGATTCCTTGCCCGTAAGCTGATCGAAAACGTTGGCGTTCTCGATGGCGCGCATGGAGCTCTTGGTCACGCCCTCGGAATTGTAGAATTCGTAGGCAATCGACTGAGCGCGAATGTATGAGACGGTCGAGTTCGCCTTATCGTTTGCCTGATTGTAGAAAACCGAGTAGGCGCAAAAGCCCGAAACCAGGCAAACAAGGATGGCCCCCACGAGCACAGCGACGGCGTAAAGCCGATTCTTGGAAGAGGAACCGTCGGCGGTAGCGCCTGCAGCCTGCGACGCTTGCTCGGCTGAAGTGGCCGCGGCAGACTGCTCACGCTGATCGGCTGATTCCCCCTGCTTGGCTTGACCGGATGCCATGTTTTGAGAGTCCGAATCTACGGAGCGGAGCTTGGGCTTATTCATGGCTGAAGTCCAAAACATAGTCGGAGGGATTGTTGAAGTACTTGGACAGGATCTTTTCCATCGTGCCATCGGCGGTCATCTCGTTAAGCGCGGAGGTAGGGCGCTTTGCCAGATCCTTGTTGTTTCCCTTCTGGAAAGCGATGCCCAACTCGACGTCGAGCAAGGACTCGTCAAGAATCCTGAAAGAGGTGCCGTATTCCTTTTCGTATTCCAAAACCGAAAGCTCATGAGCGCCAATGGCGTCAACGTAGCCCTTCAAGAGCGCCGGATACAGGCTTTCCTTGCTGGAGAAAACGTAAAGATCCTTGAACTCAGGGACTTTCTTGTTAGCGCCCGAAAGCAAGATGGACTCGGGCTTGGTGGTTGCCTGAACGGCGATGACCTTGTTTTTCAAGTCGGCCAGGGTTTTGATGTCGCTCGATTCGTTGACCGCGATCACCTGACGGCTCTTCATATAGGGACCCGCCCAGGTGTAGTCGTCTTCGCGGCCAGTCATGGTGAAGCAGCCCATGATGCAATCGATGTCGCCCGTGGCAAGCAGGCTGTTCTTATCTTCCCAATTGATGTATTCGAACTCAGGCTCGTAGCCGATGCGATGAAAGGCCTCGCGCGAGATGTCGATGTCGAAACCGGTAGGGTTGCCGGACTCATCGGTGTAGTTGGCGGGTGGGTAACTATCGCTGCCGATGACGATTTTCTTGTATTCGGAGCCGTTGGAAGATGAGTCGCTTGATGAAGCGTTGCCCGAACTTGAGCAGGCGGACAAAAGGAACATGCAACACGTTGCCAAAAGGATGGCAAGGAAAATACCCATAGTTCGCATTCGGTGACGCTTTGCCTTATTCATCCGCTTCGACACTCCCCCCCCCCCGCATTTTTTGATGCTTATCTGCTTGTTTGGTCCGCATTCGAATAGTTCGCAAACCCTTGGTAATTTACCATAAGCAAACGAGTTCCAACCACTGATATTTTTGATATTGACGAATCCTTTTCTTTCGTCTCAACAGCCTTTTCATCATGTTGGGCCGCGCGAGGTGCCGATCGAACGAGCAAAAGTGAGATACTCCCAGATAGAAATAGCCGAAACCCGCAAAGCAAAGGAGCAACCATGGACTTTTTGGAACTCGCACGCAAGCGCTATTCCTGCAAGAAATACGACGGCAAACAGATTGAAAAGGCGCAGCTAGATGCCATCCTAGCTGCAGGACAGGCGGCACCGACCGCGAAGAACCTGCAGGAGCAGCATGTTTACGTGGTGCAAAGCCCCGAGAAAATCGCGCTGATCGACGAGCTTACCCCTTGCCGTTACAACGCCCCCACGGTGCTTGTCGTGACCTTCAACAAAGAAAATATGTTCACCTTCCCCGATGGGGTGCATACCTCGGGCGCCGAGGACGCGGCCATCGTCGCAACGCACATGATGCTCGCCGCGGCCAGCGTGGGCGTCGACAGCTGCTGGCTTAACTTCTTCAAACCGGCCGAGGTGAGCGAGAAGCTGGGGCTCCCCGAAAACGAGGAGGTGCTGATGCTTCTTGATTTGGGTTACGCCGCCGAAGGCACCGGCCCCCTTGCCAACCACGGTAGCCGCAAAGATCTTTCCGAGACGGTGAGCTACCTGTAAGAAGCCACGACAAGCGGGGCGCAGGTTGGACGGCTGTGGGCAAACCCTGCAAGAGCATTGGTGCTTGCAGCAAGCGTTGGCGATCCAAACTCCGCATGCGCAAGCAAATCTCCGCCGAGCGCCCACACAACAGAGCGACCCCGCATAAACGGGGTCGCTCTTCGTTTCCGCATAATATGTTTGCTCTTGCGCTGAAGCAGCAGTGGCTCAAAGCAGGCGGCTAGCCCCGCCGAGGCCTAGCGCAAACCGGAGGAGAACCTGCCAGGACGGGGGCGCGATGCGTCCTTCTGGTGCGTGTAGGTCTTTATCTGCGATTTCGGCTGTACGGACTTCGACTTTGCGCCGCTGCGGTTCTTCGCCTTAGAACCCGCCTTGGACTTGCGGCCCTTCTTGAAGCTTTGAGCGTCGTTGAAACCGGAAGATTTTGCCGACCTTGCGCCCTGAACCTGGCCCTTCCTACCTTTGGCGTTCTTGCCCTGGCCCGCATTACCGGATTTACCCTTGGGCTTGGGCTGGGCGCCCGCTTTGCGCTTGCCACCGCCCTGCTTCTGGCTTCGCTCGGGCTTGGATTCCTGAGCCTGCTTGGCAGCCTTCTTGCGCTGCTTGGATTTTTCCTTGGCAAGCTCTTTCACCGCGGCCTGAACCTCGGGGTCCTTGCTGCGGCGAGCCTGCAACTGGGCGCTACGCGCCTCGGCATCCGCCTCTACCTGCTCCCTGTCCAGGGTTTTAAGCTCCATTTCAGGGATATCGCGCTTGATGAGCTTCTGGATTGCCTTAAGGTCACCTTCCACCTCGGGGTTCACCAGCGAAACCGCAAAGCCCTTGGCGCCTGCGCGGCCGGTTCGGCCGATGCGATGCACGTAATCCTCGGGCTGGGTGGGCAGATCGTAGTTGACCACGTAATCAACCTGATCGATGTCGATGCCGCGTGCAAGCACGTCAGTTGCAACCAGCACATTGATCTGACCTTTGTCGAAGGCATCAAGCGCACGGCGCCTTTGGTTCTGGGAGCGGTCGGAATGAATGACGCCCGTTTTGTAACCCGCGCGACGAAGGCGGCGCGAACAGGCGTCCGCGCGATGGCGCGTGCGAGCGAAGACGATCACGCGCTTGGCGCCATGCTCATCGAGCACGGCCTTAAGGGCGGAGGGCTTTGCGGCATGCGAGATGCGCACGATGAACTGCTCTACGGTCTTGGCGGTTTCGCCACGGCGAGCCACCTCAACCTTCTGGGGGTCTTTAAGCATGCTCTGCGCAACCTTTTCAACCTGCTTGTCGATGGTGGCACTGAAAAGCAAGGTCTGATGCTCGCCGGTGCACTCCCCCACGATGCGCTTGATGGCGGGCAAAAAGCCCATGTCGAGCATGCGGTCGGCCTCGTCCAAAACGAGCACCTGCACCTGGTCGAGGTTCGCGGAACCCTGACCGATAAGGTCTTCCAGGCGGCCCGGAGTGGCAATGAGCACATCGGTGCCGCGCTTCAAGGCCTCACGCTGAGGATTGTAGCTTACGCCACCGACGACAGTGGTGATCTTGTGCTTCGTTGCCTGGGAAATGGTCGAGCACACCTCGGTGATCTGGTCGGCCAGCTCGCGCGTCGGAGTGATAACCAGCATCAAGGGACCGCAGTTCTTCCGTGCGTGCGGAAGTTGATCCAAGCAGGGCAGGCAGAAGGCCGCCGTTTTGCCGGTGCCGGTTTGCGCACCCGCGATAAGGTCTTGCCCCGCAAGGGCGCAGGGAATGGTCTTTTCCTGGATGGGCGTAGGGCCTTCATAGCCCAAAAGGTCAACGGCCTTAAGCGTTTGCACACTTAGGCCAAGGCTTTCAAAGTCAGTCATGTAGTGAAAATCTCTTTCGTTGTTGTTTTTGCCAAAAGCCCGATTGCTGAACGCGGGCCTGCACGCCAAGCATCTACCGAATACCCACACTCAAGCTGGGTATTCGCCAAATGCTCGTCTGCAGCCAAACATCCATCTAGGAGCTGGACGTTTACCCCTGCGCAATCGCAAGGGCGCTCCTTTTAGGCCTCATGGCACTTAAAGCGCTTAATAGCGTGGGTACTGCGCCAAATATTCAGCGATATCCACGTTTTTATGACGTTCCGGCACGCAATCAAGCACCATTTGGGCGAATTCCGGGCGTCCCTCGGATTCCCAAACCTTAGTAGCATACTGGAAAATCTTAGGCGTGACGAACAAGCCTAAGCCATAGTTCCGATAAAAACGCTCGGTTCGGTCAAGATATCCATATTCTTCAAGAATCCCCCGCAAGCCCTCAACGTCGTTTGCGCTATAGGCTTGGGCCAGGTCAGCTTCGCGCTTGTTTAAGAAAACGTACATATCAATGCGATCACGGCTTAAGCGAGCACGAGCGTAATCACGGCTGACAATGCGCTCCTGCGGTGTGAATTCCTTACACTGCCAATGGAAGAACTCGTTGGCCATAGCTTGGGTTTCGCGATAATCAACGCCTTTTTCCTTGAAAAGGGCGAGCATGCGCTCGTATCCAAGATCAGGCGAAGAAATGCATTTAATGCGATTGGCGCGGGCGGGCTGCCAATTGCTTCGATCCAGCTTGGACCAAGGGGCGCCGCACCAGGCCTCCACGTAGGAATCGAGCTTGTGCGGATAAGGCAGCTCCATCTTGTCGAACTTGGCATAGCTCGCCTTATCGATGGCGCTTGCATCGATGGCGATAAGCCCAGTAGGCGCATCGTAGGCGTAGAGCTTGCTTCCCGCTTTATCCTTTTTCATGCGATTGAAAAGAAACTTGGCCACAGCTTTGGACCCAAACGATTTTTCGAAACGCTTGGTTTGCGCAAGGGCGCGTTCCTTTTTCGCGCTCATGGGCTTGTCGCCGTAGCGACGCCCCGCCTTGATAAGCTGATGCCCCCACTCAATACGACGATGGATCGCATCGGGGCGGCAGGTATAAAGCGGATGAATGGTGATGGCCGCCCCAAGCGCCTGGTAAAGAACCTGATTATTGGAATCCTCGCTCATGTCCATGATCGTGGTGGAGGTGTCGACGTAGCGAATATGGTTGAAGGGCAGCTCCGGATTGATGGACAGATCCTCAAAAGTGCGATTGGGAATACCCTTTGCCTGCAGCGCCGCCTTCACCCTTAAGGCATGGGGAGCACGCATCATAACATGAATGCCATATTGCGAACCGTAGAAGCCTTTGCGTTTTTTCGCCCAGGCAGCTTCATGCGTGCAAAGCGCATAGGGAACCTTAAGATCCTTGCACACCTGGTCGAGCTCTTTCGCCATGGCAATAAGGTGATTCTGAATCTGCCTGAAACGTGGGGCTTTCTTCTTCTTTTTCTTTTTGGGAGCCTCCTGGGCAGCCTGAGCTTCTTCCAGAGCCTTTTTCGCCGAAGCAAGCTCTGCCTGGGGAGCAAGCTCAAGAGCTGCACGGACTTCCTTCAAAATGAAGCCGTTTTTGGTTACGGGCTCCAGCTCGAGCATCAACTTGAGCGATTCCCCGCAGCGCCCCTGCTTGGCAAGAACATCCGCAAGAAGCTTGGTGACAAGATCGTTTTCAGGAAACTCCTGATGAAGGGCCGTGGCCTCGGCGAAGCATGCCTCAAGCGCAACGCCCACCTGCCCGCCTTGGGCAACAAGCCCACCATGGCCTAAGCCGTCAAGCTCCTCTTGGGCAACAGGCTCGTTTTGGACTATGACATCAAACTCACCTTGAGTAGCACCGTCGAGCCCGCCTTGGCCTACGACTCCAGACTCCCCTTCGCCCAAGTAGCGCCCATAGAAGTTGTAGAGCGCATGCCACACGCGCACTTCCTCGGAGTGAGGGATGTTATCCCAAACCCATTGCTCCTCGGCGCAACCTTGCGCAAGTTCTTTGTAATACCAACGCTTTTTCATGCGACGGAAGTGCCTGCCAGCATCCAAAATCCGCTGCATCTCGTCGGTTATGGCAAGACCGTTCTGCAAGCGCACCTGCATCAAAAGGATCATCTTCTGAATATTGGCGTACTTCAAAAGAAGAACCTGCAAAATGGCGCAATCGGCGGCATCGGAATGACCGAAATGGCTGCGCCAATAATAAATGGTGGAATGGGTTTGCTTGGTGAAGTAATCGCCCAGCAATCTTTCCAACTCATCTGCAGCCTCGAGGGTATTTTCATGAACAAGCTCCATCAACCCCTTGCTCGACCCCTTAAGACGCTCATCGAGCTCTGCGCACATCTGCACGCCAAGAGCCTCGAAGGTTGGCTTGTTAAGGCGCGTGTTCCTAAGACCGCTTTCAAAGCCAAGGTTCTTCATCTTCAAGCGCTCGGCTAAAAGCTCATCTTTATTCGTGGTAGCCATGAAGTCGTCGATGTAGGCCTGCACCGGGTAGCCCGTATGCGACATCTGGGAATGGACGCGGACGTCACGCGGAATCTGCCAGAAGTTGTCGCCGTAGTCGATGGCCATAAGGGTGTACCAGTCGCCCGGAATGCGGAACTCATGGCCGTTCCACTCGACCATGCGCGAGGTATCGTAAATGCTCTTGGGCAAGAAGCTGTTCCAGTGCATATGCGCACTGGTAAGCATGAGCATGGTGCAATCCTCGTAATGATGCCCGAAGATCTGACTCTCACACTCTTTGAGCACTGCCTCGCGGCCGATTTGCTTTTCACGCTCGTAAAGCTCGTGGTAAATACGGTTGATTTCCTCGGTCTTGCGCTTGTAGTGATTGAAACTCTGGTTGACGTACTCGTCGTAGGCGAAATACAAATTAGAAATCCGACGGTTTTCCTCCAGATCGCCGGGAAGCTCCACCAGGCAGAAAACATCGATGGTCTGGCCGCAGTGATAATCCCAGAACGGAGTGCGGTCGGTTAAGCGGCAACAGGTAGTGTCGATGTAGTGCCCGAAAACCGTGGGGTATTCACGGTTAAGGCGATTGTCGCAATAAAAGCGAGTCTTGGGATCAAGCTCAGCCTGACAAGCCTCGACGAACTTGTCGTAGTTGGGCTCGGTCATCACGATGTCCAAATCGTCATCCCAGGGAAGAAAGCCCCCATGACGCACTGCGCCAAGGACCGTACCCGAGTCCAAAAAGTACTCGATGCCATGACGTTTGCAGATGTCGTCAATCTCAAGCAGAAGCTTGAACAGGTGCTCTTGGGTGGGCGTCATGGTTTGGGCTGACATTGAAATCTCCTTGCTTCATGCACGCCTCATACTTGGGCGCACCTATAGAAAGGTACCTCAAAGCGTTATACGCCACAACGAAACCAGGCATTCTTCAGAGCCTCGTTGAGCATCGTCCGTCACAAAAACTACCAACTTGAAGCAGTGGCGCCGCTATCGCCATGCGAAAGCCGCCTAGAACCAGGGCAATCGCCCAAGCTAAAAGCTCAGTACGCCGAAAAGCCAGGCCTTAAGCAACTAAACGTGCATCCTCCATTCTTCGGCGAACTCGATGGTTCGACCAGACATATGTTGGCTTAGAACGGAAAGCTTCTTCAAGGTGCGCGCATACTCAAGCAGATCGCACGACTGCTGCGCCGCCGAAGCCGGGCAGGCCTGCTCCCGAATGTTCCACTCGAGATCGAACAAGCTGCCCACAAGATCTTCCTTCTCCAAGATAAGCTGCTCGAAATCGAGCTTTTGCAAGCTAGCGATATATTCACGTTCGTTACTCATGCTTCGCTCCTAACACGTACAGATGTTCGTATTTCATACGAGCGATTATAAGAAGCGAAAATATTCTAAGTGGGACCTTTGCGGGACACCGAAACCTGAGTTTATATGCTATCTGTCGAAAATACGCACGGCAGCGGCCGCATGCGCAAAGCACGCTACACTGGGGCAAGCTAAACTAACGGAAAGCGTGCAGCCTCAAAGCTGCACCGTTCAACATCCGTCACGCAAATACCAGCATTTCGCCAAAGCGCATCAAAGAGATCCAAAAGTGCACGAAAACCAGTCCATGCAAAACCGCACCAAAAAACCTAAAGACTGCATAGGAGGGAACCCATGACAGCAAACGCAATCAAGGCCACGGCAAGCAAGCTGAATACCTGCAGGGCAAACGAACAGGGCGCAAGTAAGGAATCCGCAGAGCCTGCAAACTCGAAAAAACCGCGCAAGCAAAAGAAAAAGCCCCAACAGCCACGCGATTACACCACGGGCGAGGAGGTTTTCAACTCAATCAGCCACGGCGTGGGCATTTTGCTCTCGATAGCGGCCGTTCCCTTGTGTGTGGTTACCGCCGTGTCCCACGGGGCGGGTTTCCATCTGCTTGCCGCCTTGGTGTACAGCATCTGCATGCTGCTTGAATACACCTTCTCCACCGTGTACCACATCGTGCCGCCCTCAAAGGGCAAGCGTGTGATGCGCGTGTTCGACCACTCGTTCATCTTCATCTACATCGCGGCGTGTTATCTGCCGTACTGCCTTGTCACCCTGGCCAGCCAAGGCGGCTATTATCTGGCGATATTCGTCTGGGTGGTTGCCATCGCAGGCCTGTTCATGGAAGTCTTCTGGCGCAACAAACCACGCTGGGTGTCGGCCTTGGCCTACGTGCTCTTGGGCTGGTCGGTTCTGATGTTCGTCCCGCAACTCTTCGAGCTTCTGGCCCCTGCAGGCTTCTGGCTGCTGCTGGCAGGCGGCGTCTGCTACACCGTTGGCGCGCTCTTCTACCTGCGCACGAAGAGCATCCGCTACATGCACTCGGTGTTCCACCTGTGGGTGCTGGCAGGCTCCGTTTGCCAGTTCCTGTCCATCATCCTCTTCGTACTTTAAAGAAAGCCGCAAAGCGTGCGACCGCAGCCCTGCGCCGACATGGTGCGCAGCCCCGTGTCGAGCGACCCGCAGCCCTATGCCAACATGACGCACTGCCCTATAGCATGCCGGCCCGCAGCCTCATGCCAGTGCGCCAACTAAAGCCCTATCTGTTAGCGGCGCGGCGTTTTTTATCCTCGTACATGCGTGCATCGGCGAGCTTACGAACCACGCCGGGGTCGGAGCCTTCCTCGGGGTAGCGCGCATAAGCGCAGCTTGCCCCAACGTCCAGCTCAACGCCGTCGATCACGTAGGGCTCGGACAAAGCCTCCCTAACGCGTCCAACGAAGGCTGAAGATTCCTCGTCAGAAAACGCCGCGCTGATAACCAGGCAGAACTCGTCGCCGCCGATACGGAACGCGTAATCCTTGTCGCGAATGCACGACTGAATGCGGCGCGCAACCTGCTTAAGAAGCTTGTCGCCCATGTCGTGACCGTAGACGTCGTTGACGGGTTTGAAGCGATCGAGGTCCAGGTAACACAGGGTAAAGGGCTCCCCCAAATCTTCCTTGCGATGCAGAACGGTGCTGAAGCAACGCTCGTTGAACAAGCCCGTAAGGCCATCGGTGTTAGCCGCCTTTTCAAGCTCGATCTTCTTGCCGATATCCTGCGCAATCATCATGAACTCAACAAGATTGCCATCGTTATCCCACGAAACCGGGACCACGCTCATGAGCTTGTACTCGGATCCGGTGCGGTCGCAGTACTCGATGCGCATGATGTCGCCGGGCTTTTGCAAGGCTTTCTTCACGTTTTCAGACGACAAAACCTGCGTGAACTTGATGTTCTCGGTGCTTGACAAGATCGCGTAGGTGTCCGAAATCATACGAACCAGATCAATGTATGAACCCTTGCGCGGATAATTCGCCCTGCTCTTCACGCGTTCATGGTATTCATAGGTTCCCGTTTTCAGATTAGCCGTGGAAAAGCGATCGACAACGCAGGTCATGCCATCGAAAAGCTGGCTCATCAGCTTGTTCTCGTGCTCGGCCGTCGCGCGCTGCAGCCTCTCGGCGTTCAAGCGCTGCCTTGACCTAAGATACGAAATGGTAAGCAGGAAGGCGAAAAGCACCACCGCCACAAATGCAGCGATTATGCTGGTGACTACCTGAAGCTCCTTCAGGGAAGCGTCGGCGGCATCGGCCCTGATCACGGCCACGATACTCCATCCGTTTATACCAACGGGCTGGTTTACCACGTACAAAGACTCGCCATTGTGCGAGCAAAGGAGCGAACCGCTTTTGCCTGCCGACAGATTCGCCTTCAATTCGTCGAAGCTTCCATATTCGAAAGAATCGGCATCGGGCTGCACGTAATCCAAAAAGTTAGCGACGAAATCGGTTAAAACCGTCTTCGGCTGCAAGGACAGCACAACCTGCCCATCGGGTTTTACCAGGTAGCAGTCGCTGTAATCGTTGCCAACCTCGCCGACAACGCGACCTTCGATAAATTCATTCTCGTAACAAACGGCGATGGCCGTGTACTTTTTACTGCCGATCTTGATCGAGTTCTGCAAAGGACGCGCGAACACGGCCTTTCGCACGTTATTGCTGGAGATGTAACTTGCTACCACCGGCTCGCCCGATTTGAACATGCCATCGAACACACCCTCTATGCTCTGGGCGGCACCATGACGCCCCGCGACCGTTGCATAGTCGGAATCCTCATTGAACAGGTACAGCTCGCTGTAGCCGTATTCGCTTTGGAGCTCTTTGAACTGGGCGAACTCGGACTTCATCTTCTTGGACGTGGGGGTTTTGCCATCTTCCATAAGGCTGTCCTCGAAGTTGTCGAGAAAAGACCAGTTGATGGTGCAAAACGAAGTGAAGTTGTTGCTTATCTGTTGATAAGTGGTTTGCAGATGGCCCGAACTATCCTCAAAGATCTTTTGGGCTGCATAGCCCAAATAAACGAAGATACCGGCAATGATGAAGGTGAAAACGAGCAACAACACAACTGCCTTTTTAAGGATCAATTTCATGCTCGCCCCCTTCGTAAAAACAGCACCGCCCAAAGCAACATGCGCAAGGCGGAAAACTGGCTAGTTAAACCTCAGGTAGACCTTTAATTATACAAAACCACAGTTTCCAACTGGTGAAATCTCCCTCCCGTTCATTATCCCATAAGCAAAAGAGAGGCCTTGGGTGGGCACTTCAAAACTCATTCGAACAAGGCGAACCCGGGCAAGGCGCACTCCCCTCTTATTTTGCCGTGCATGCTTTTGTTGCTACACTTATTCGAATCGTATCTACACGCGCTAAAAGCGAGGCATGTTTTGAAGAAAGTTTTAACCGTCGGAGTATTCGACTACTTCCACCTGGGTCATTTGAACCTGTTCGAGCATGCCAAGCAGTTCGGTGACTACCTGATCGTCGCCGTGCAGGATGGCGACTGCATCCTCAAGACCAAGCCCGATGCCAACGTCCTTTACACCACCGAACAGCGCAAGCACATCGTCGGCTCGCTTAAAGTGGTGGACGAAGTAATCATCTACCGCGATGTTGATGCTCTGATGCCCGAAGTGGACTTCGACGTTTTCGCCGTCGGCGGCGACCAGAACCATGAGGGCTTCAAGCGCGCAGAGCAGTGGTGCCTTGAGCATGGGCGTGAGGTGGTCCACCTGGACAGGACCCCGGGCATCTGCTCTTCAGGCATTAAGACCCAGCTTGAAAGCCTGAAGTAAAACAGAGCCTGCAGCCCGACAGCCGTAAACCCGCCGAAGCCAGGGGCGCTAGATCAGGCCCCAGAGGCCGCCTGTAGCGTAGACGATCGCAAACCACACGGGCGGAACGAACAGCGCCGGCAGCAGGTTCATCGTCGAGATTTCCTTGATTTTAAGCAGGTTGATGCCGCTTGCCATGATCAGCAGGCCACCGACAATCGCGACCTCGCACATCAAGCCGCCGCTCATCAGGGGCGCAAGCACGCTCGCAAGCAGATAGATGGCGCCTTGCCAACAGAACAGGACCACCGCAGCCGCAGCTATGCCGAAGCCGAAGGACGCACCAAGCACCATCGAGGAAACCAGATCGAGCATGGCGTTGGTGAAAAGATAGGTTTCATCCCCGTACAGGGCGCTGTTGATTGGTCCCAAAATGGAAAGCGTGCCAATGCAAAAAAGCATGATGGCTGTTGAGAGCCCCTTAGCGAAATCGGAGCCGCCCTTCGAACGTTTGGACACCACACGGTTGAAGCGCCCCTCCAAGTCCAAGGCCGTGCCTATAACGCAGCCGATGGCCATGGCTGCCACGAAAAGAACCGGGTACTGGCTGTTCGGCATATTTTGAACCACAGCATTTAAGCCCATGCCCACAACCGCCAAGCCCAGTGCGGTGAAAATGGCCTCCTGATAAGAGGGCTTCAAACCGCGCTTGATAAGACCGCCGATAGTCACCCCGACAAGGATGCAGCAGGTATTTACGATCGTTCCTATCACAAGGCCCTCCTTCCAGGGTCGAAGATTGCGGGCGAGACAAAAGCTGCTGGCACACAGGACGAAGCATCCTGCAAACACCATAAACTCAAAGCCCCGGTGCCGGACGAAAACGAAGGCGCATGCCCTTTCGTCAAGCGCAAAAAACGCTATTAGCCACGCAAAACCAAGCGCAACGCGCAAAGGTCAAACCTAACGCTCAAGGGCGAGCTCACGTGACGCAGCCCTTCAATCCTAGCGTCAAACTTGCTTTTTGCGACGCGCGTTTTCGATGAAATCGGGAACCTGCGCCATCATTACCGCCACGAAAACAAGCACGCAGCCCATCAGTTCAACCGACCCCAAAACTTCGCCCAGAATGATCCATCCGCCCAAAGCGGCAAACACCGCCTCCAGGCTCATAAGGATGGAAGCAACCGTGGGGTCGGTGGTTTTCTGCGCGACGATCTGACAAGTGAAGGCTATGCCATCCGAGCAGACGCCCGCGTACAAAATGGGCAGGGCCGCGGCCATAATCTGCGCCAAGTCCGGATGCTCGAAAATCAAAGCGCACACCAGCGAAATGCCGCCCGCAGTCAAAAGCTGCACCAAAGACAGGCGCACCCCGTCGATGTAGGTAAAACGGTCTATCACTATGATGTGCAAGGCATAGCCGAAAGCGCAGATGAACACCAACACATCGCCCCAGTACACCTGGTCAAGGCCATTCGGAACGCACAGCATATACATGCCGAGCATCGCCACGGCAACCGCCGCGAAAACGATGGGATGAGCTTTCTTGCCCGCGAAAATGGCGAACAAGGCAACCAAGATCATGTAAATAGCCGTGATAAAGCCGGAGCGCCCGGATGCAGCGGCATCATCGGGATACGACGAGATGCCCGCCTGCTGCAAATACGAGGAAAAGCACAGCACCAAGCCGCACAAAAAGCCACCGACAAGAAGGGCGCGAAAAGAATAAGCGCTCAACCGTCCGGACGAGCCCGAGGGCGCGCCATCAGCCGAGGCAACAGCGGCCGCCGAACCAGCCGCTGCCGGCGAAGCCTCCCGCTTCGAAGGCGCCACATCGTGCCCTAGGCGAATGCGCACGAAAATAACCCCCACCAAAAACAGGGCACCGATGAAGTTACGCGAGGCGTTGAAGGTGAAGGGCTCAACCGCGTCGGCTGCCTGGGTCTGCGCAACAAAGGCCATGCCCCACAACAGCGCCGTGAACAGCAGAAGCAAGGGGCCTTTTATCTTCATCATCAATCCTTAAGCACGAAACGAAACCGTTAGCGTTGACCGCCGAAGCCCAAGAAGCAAGCAGAAAACGCAAGCGCAACTCCAACAAACCAAGCTCCAGCCGCCCGGGTCCACCTGTTCAAAACCAATTAATCGGGGCGTCGGGGCAAATCGGTCAATGCCGACCCATACTACCCCAAAGGCTCTTTCCTCGCGGCGCGCGCGGCGGCAATTCGGGCGCGGACGGCTTTATTCAGCTTCACTACAACGATGGCGCACGCGATAACGAGCGCGTAACGCAACACGAACCAGTACAAACCCTGGTAAAGCACATCCCAGTTCCACACATCGGGGCGGAAAAACTCCATGATCTTCTGCCAATTGAAAATTGCGCTCTCCACGCGATGGACGCACAAAATCGTCAGGGATGAAACACCCATCCAGGCGAAAGCATCGTGCACCTTGTCCAAGGAAAGACGCTCGGCCAGCATGCAGGCCTTCATTATCACCAGACTGCCCGCCGCCGCGGTAAGCAAAGACCAAGGATGCTCCAGATAGGCGCGCACGGCCATCTCGTTGCTCCCCGCGTAAGTGTAGAGCAACCACACGGCCACCAACACGCACCACTGCCACCAGAGAACGCGCGACAAATCGAAGCGCTTGGCAAGCACGCCGATATACATGAACAACACGGCAATGCAAGCAGTATCCAGGTCGAAGGGCAGACGCATTTCCTTGCCCACAAAGAATCCGAAGGCGACGATAAACGCCACAAGCAAAGGCTCAAGCGCACGACACGCACCACGAGCATCCTTGGTGCGCAACAGAACCTCGTTCAAAAACAGGCGCCCCCAGAACAGGCAAGGCAAAAACCAGATAGCGCCGATAGCCTGATAGCTATGCCCCAGGAAGGCGCCCTCCTGCCCCGAGGCGAACAGGATTTCAACGACAACGTCGTGCACCGAGCGCTGAGAGTCAAGGTTGGCACTGATGGAATCGGGCGGAACGAAGGCGAAGAACAGCAAGATACCGCACACGATGAAATACGGGATCAGCAGGCGCCGAAACGAGCTTTCAAGCACCTCAAGCCGTGGTTTCGCACGCATGGTAAAGCCTGCGAGCATGAAGAAAAGCGGCATATGGAAGGAATAAACCCAATCGTGCAGGGCCGTGGTGTCGCTTAGGCAATGGCCCAATACCACGGTGGCAATTGCGAAACCCTTGGCTATATCGAGCCAGAGCATACGCTTTTTTGCGGACAAAGCCCTTCATCCCCTTGAACAGCATTGAGTAATAATCAGCACATGTTTCAAGGCTAGCCCGCCTTGAATCGACTGACCATACTACGCGACCGCGCTCAAAGAAAGCTTAAAAGCTCGCACCCATAACAAGACATCCACAGATACAAGCGCAGGCTTAAAGGCTTGACGCAACGAGAACGAAGGAAACGCGCAGGTAGGCTCACGAACGCAGAGCGTATACAGGCCGCCCGCGAACCAGCGAAGGCAAGGCGTCCAAAAAACTGGGATCGTTAGCGCAAGCAGGCCAACAGCCCCAGTAATCAAAACGAAAAGCTAGGCCAAAACCGAATGGAGTTCGTCCATGATGGTGCGAGCAAGGCGCGCGTCAACCTGACCGGGCGCGGAGCTCTTGGCTAAGGAGCAGAAGGTCAGAGCGCTGCCGAAGTACTCGCCCGCAAGCCTGGTGATGCTCCCCTCGCGACCCATGGCCATGGTGAGCAGGGGCACCTTGCGCGTACGGTGCACTTCCTCGGTGGCGGCCAGAAGGCGCAGGGCATCGGCGGCATCATGCGCCATGACCGCGCACTTCGGGATATCGGCACCAAGCTCGAGCATATGGTTCATCAGATCGACCATCCACTCGGTAGCGGGCGTGCCCGTAAAATCATGATACGAAACCAAGACAACCAGACCATGCTCATGGGCGCAGGAGCACAGCTCCTTAACCAGCTCATCGCCAATCCAGGTTTCGATGTCCACCATGTCGGTGACCTCGGCCTCGATGATCGCGCGCGTGAGCTCGTAATATTCCTGAGCCGAGAACTCGTCGTTACCGCCCTGGCTCGTGCTGCGGAAGGTGAAAAGCAAAGGCTTGTCGGAAAGCTCGGCGGCCAAAGCGCGCCCTAGCTCGACCATCGCGGCCGAATCGTGGCGGCACTCGTTGAAGTCGGCGCGCCATTCGAAGCAATCGACGCCGGCTTCCTTTCCTTCATGCACGGTGGCCAGGCATTCCGACACATCGGCGCCCATAATCGAGATGATCGTCTTCGGCGAGCCCTCGCCCAAAACCGTGCCCTTAATCGTGATTGGATTCATGCCTGCCCCTAGCCTAGGTAACGACTCATTGCAGCTAAAAGCTTATGCAAATCAACGGGTTTTGCAATATGCCCGTCCATCCCCGCGCGGCGCGACGCCTCCATGTCCTCTGCAAAGGCGTTGGCGCTCATGGCAAGGATAGGGACCTTCTTCGCATCGGGGCGGTCGAGCGCGCGGATGGCGCGCGTGGCCTCATGCCCGTCCATCACGGGCATGCGCACGTCCATGAAAATCATGTCGTAGTAGCCCGAGGCGTGCTCCTTGAACATCTGAAGAGCCTCGGCGCCGTTCGTCGCGCATTCGATCATGACGCCGGTTTCACCGATCACCTCGCAAGCGATCTCGCGGTTGAGCTCGTTGTCCTCAACCAGCAAAATGCGCTTGCTCGAGTAATTGAGGCGGGAAAAATCAGTGAACAAAGAAGATGTGCCGGGCGTCTCGATGGGTTCGTCAAGCAAAGCCTGGGTAAGCGTCGCGCGCAAGCGGGAGCGGAACAAAGGCTTTGCGATGAAGGCATCGGCGCCCGCGGCCAGGGCCTCATCCTCGATGTCGGACCAGTCGTAGGCCGAGATGATGATGAGCGTGCAATCGGGGCCCACGATCTTGCGAATGCGGCGCGTGGTTTCAACGCCGTCCATCTCGGGCATGCGCCAATCAATCAGAACAACCGAATAATCGCGCTCGGCCTCTCTGGCCAGCTCTACCTTTTCGATGGCCTCGGCGCCCGAGTTTGCAAAATCGCTCTTCATGCCCATGCCGTCAAGGGAAAGGCAGGCGCTCTCGCAAATCGCAGGCTCGTCGTCCACCACCAAGATGGGAACGTCGGCCAGTACGGCGTTGTCTTCCTTGGCGAGGTTCTGGCATTTCAGGCAGAAGGTCACCGTGAAGGTGGTGCCCACGCCGTATTCCGATTCGGCGGTGATATCGCCGTCCATCATGCGAATCGCGTTGCGGGCGATGACCATGCCAAGCCCCGTGCCTTGGATATCGCGCACACGCGCATCATCGGCGCGCTCGAAGGGCTCGAACACGCGCTCAAGGAACTCGGGCGTCATGCCATAGCCATCGTCCTGGCAAGTGAAGCGGTACTCCGCCATCGTGCTCGAGGTCGAAGGCAGTTCCTCCAGAGTCAGTTTTATGTGGCCGCCCTCGGGCGTGTACTTGATGGCGTTGTCGCTGAGGTTGCTGAACACCTGCTGCAAGCGCATGGGGTCGCCGATGACGTTTTCATGCACCAGATTCGAAACCACCACGGAAAGCTCAAGCTTCTTTTCCTTAATCCGCGAAGAGATCATGCTGATCATGGTGTCCAGGTGACTCGACAGGCTGAAAGTTTCGTCGTTCAGGGTGATCTTGCCCGACTCGATGCGCGACACATCCAGCACGTCGTTGATAAGCGACAGCAAATGCCTGCTTGCGCCCGCGATCTTGTTCAGGCAATCCTGCACGCGCTCGCGATCGTCCAGATGGGCGCGCGCGATGGCCGTCATGCCGATGATGCCATTCATGGGAGTACGGATGTCGTGGCTCATATTGCTTAAGAACAGCGTCTTGGAAGCATTAGCGCGCTCGGCGGCCTGCAAGGCCTGCAGCAAAACATCGCGCTGGCGGCGATCCTCGCGCACCTCGTCGTCCACGTCCTTCCAGGCAACGATGATGGTCTTGCTGGAAAAATCATCGCCCGGCGTGGCAAAGCAAACCTGGAAATACTCGATATGCCCCTCGTAAACGCGGCGATAGGTGTGGCGATAGATAGGCATGCGGCGCACCGCAGTCTTAACCAGATCGAACTCCGTGGCCAAGTTGAATTCCTCTTGGTCTTCGGGATGCACATAGTTTGCGCAATACCGGAGCATGGCCTGTTGATATTCAGAAGAACGAGCAACGCTCGAAATCGCATCGGAGGCCATGCTTATGTTGCGCTTTTGAACCATGCGGAACTTCCGGCTGGCAACGTCCAAAAGCCATACCGAGGAATAATCGTTCGAAAGGCCTGCGCTCACCTGCATCTGATTTTGCAGATCGGCGTTAAGCGCGCACAGTTCTTCTAAGGTGGTGTTACTTCGGCCCGCTTCAGCGGAAGCGGAGGCGTCGTTCCGTGTAGCCATAATGGTTCTTTCAGCAAAAAGATGAAGGGCCAAAAGGGTCACCGTCCCAGGGGATCACCCTTAATAAGCCCTCCCGAATCCTTATTGTTCTTGCCCCTCATTGTAGCCTTTGACGCCAAAAGAAAAGAACGAATTCCCCAGGTGGATTGTGATTTATGGAAGGTCGGAATTCCCCTGCTCAGCATCGCGCCAACCCGCCGAAAGAGCACCTAAGCCCCGAACAGCACGAAGGCCAAGCCGGGCGCCACAGCGCTAACGGAGCCGGCATCGCCATCAGGCCTCGAGCACCACGAAGGCCAGGGCGCGGGCGCCCTCGTGGCTCAAGCTCACATGGACGCGCGATATGCCCAGCTCATCCTTGATGTTTTGCAGGACCTCGTTGTCCACGAAAAAGGGTGCACCCGCAGGAGTGTGGGAAAGCCTGAAGCGCCTGAAATCGAGCGTTTCCCTTCCGGATGCCGAAAGCACGGCCTTGGCCAAGGCCTCCTTGGCGGCGTAGGCGGCGGCCAGATGCTGCGCGGGGTCGGCCATGCCTTCAGCGTAGCGCAGCTCCTCTTCCGAAAAGCAACGGCGCGCCAGGGGATTTTCGAAGCCGCCGTCCTCCGCACGGTCAAGAACGCCCTCGAAACGCGCGGCGCTGGTCAGATCAGCCCCGATAGCCAAAATCATGCGGCTGCCCCCGTTCGTGAAATCGCCCTTGCCTAAAACGGCCCGTAAATTACTTGCGGCAATCATACCGCCGGCAGCACGTCCGTGGCGTGGCTTCGCGAAAACAAGGGAGTAGTTACTACTGCTGGGCGGCCTCGGCGAACTCCGCGAAACGGGTGGCGCCGCCATCTTTGCTGACGCTTGCCTTAACGCGCTGGGACTGATCGACCGCACCGGAGAACACGCCGCGCTCAATCGAGCAGTCCTCGAAATCGCGGCCATGCGAGAACACGATGTAAGCCTCATCCACCACGCGGTTGTTGGTGGGGTCGAGCCCGCGCCAATTGCAACCATCGTGCACCTCAACCCAAGCATGGGTTGCCCCCTCGCCCTCCATCAGGCCGGCGCAATAGCGGGCGGGTATCCCCTTTGCGCGGCACATCATGATGAGCGAATGCGCGTAATCCTGGCAAACCCCCGCTGCCATGCCGAAGGCTTGCGCTGCAGTGGTAGCCGTGGTGGTTGCCAGAGGGTCATAGGTGAAATGGCGATACACCGCATGCATCAGCTCAACCGCACGCTTCCACACATGCGCGTTGGGGATGGTTTGCAGCGCACGCCCCGCAAACACCACCGCCTCGTGGCTCGGCTGCGTGAAACTCGAAGGACGCAGATACATAGGATGCGGCGCCTCGGCACATTCAGCTTCTTGATCGACCATCACCAAGCCGTAGCTCG
This sequence comes from Oscillospiraceae bacterium, assembly GCA_963635145.1. Lineage (GTDB taxonomy): Bacteria > Actinomycetota > Coriobacteriia > Coriobacteriales > Eggerthellaceae > Anaerotardibacter. The sequence continues at coordinate 31,968 of CAVHFE010000002.1, read as the reverse complement.
TGAACGAAAAGGAATCGTGTGCCTCGGGGATGCTTCCCACGTGCAGGCGATTGCCAAAACCATCGACCTGCTCCATCAAATGCGTGCCGGGAATCATGATCATCTGGGAGTCGAGCACCTTTTGAAACGGGGTCGACTTAGGCGCGCATCGCAGGATGAAATCGTGGTTGGTCACCGGCCCCGAAAAGTTCAATTGCGTTTCGAAGGAATAGCTCAAGATACGCATTGCAACACCCTAGAAAATCTGTTCCATGAATCCCAACATCTGAGCCAATTGCTCAGGAGTGGCATTTTCAGGGAAGCCCGGTGCATACACGCGCACGATGAATTCCTTAAAGGCCGCGCGGTCGTAAGGAATGCCTATGCGGTCGATCCTACTGGCGAGCTTGTGCGTTTCCTTCTCCAAAAGCTCGAGCTTGTAGCCCAGGCGAAGGTAGAGGTCCATGCGCTCGATACTGAAGCCGCACTTGATGATGTTGCGGGCGACGTCGTCGGCCACGTAATCGTCCGAACAGCCCTTGAAGGCCATGATGTCGTCGATGATCAGGGCGCAATCGAGCATGGGAGCGTTGCTTTCCTGCGCATGCTCAAGGCTGTTGACGGCCATCTGAACGTAGGCGATGGTCTCGGTCCCGATGACATCGCGCAACACCACTGCGTTGTCGTAGGCGGCCTCGAGCGAGTTCTTGATGCTCGAAGGGCAGGATTCACCGAACAGACACTCCTCGAACAGGGCGGCGGAGTCCTTGGCGGAGTCGAAGCCGAGCGCCTGCAGCTGGCCGCGCCAAAGCTCGTCGGGCGAGTCGATGGCGGCGTCGTAGGTGCTCATGATGAAGTGCAGCGTGGTCTGCGAGCGCTCAACGTAGCGCCCCAGCCACAGAAGATGATCGATCTTATCAAGCGAAAGGGAACCCATTAGTCCTCCTGGCAATCGTTTTCGGCAACTTCGCTCGCGGCGCGCACCGCATCGGCCTCTTCCTTGGAACCCGCCAAATCGGCGCCCAAGACCCAGGTGTCTTTAAAGCCGCCGCCCTGAGACGAATTGACCACGGCGGAGCCTTCCTCGCGCGAGTAACGCGTAAGCCCGCTCGGCCACACCTTGGTGCTTGCCCCCGACAAAACGAAGGCGCGCAGGTCGGCCTTGCGCATAACCTCCTCGCCGTCCACGTAGGTGGGCAGGCAGAGGAAATCGATGACTTCCTGCGCGATGAAGCGGCGCGGCTCGGCCTTCACCTTGGCAAGAAGCTCGGCTAAATCCCCGTCGCTCAAATCGCTGCCGAAGACCACCCCGTAGCCGCCCGCCTCGGCAACATCCTTGATCACCAGCGAACGGGCGTTTTCGAGCACGTAATTCAGGTCGTCAGGGTAATAGGGCAGATAGGTGGGCGCGTTGTGCAGGATGGGCTCCTCACCCAGGTAGTACTCGATCATCTTGGGGACGAAGTAGTAAATGCCCTTGTCGTCGGCGGCACCGTTGCCCGGCGCGTTCACGATGGCCACGTTACCGGCACGGTAGGCGCTCATCAGGTTGGGCACGCCAATCAGGCTTTCGGGCACAAAGCACAAAGGGTCAAGATACTCGTCGGAGGTGCGGCGGTACACCGCACCCACCAGCTTGTCCTCGTTCGCATCGCGGTAGTAAAGCTTCAAATCTTTAACGAACAACTCGCTTGGCTCGGCCAGAACGGCGCCCGCCTTCTCGGCAAGATAGGAGTGCTCGAAGTAGGCCGCGTTGTAGCGCCCGGGGGTAAGCACCACGTTGATGCCGCCGCAGTTGACGTAGTCCATGGTCTCACGCAGAAGCTCGCCGTAGTTGCGATTGTCCTGAATGGAAAGGGTGCGGAAGGTCTCGGCATCGCAGCGACGGCACAGGTTGCGAGCCACCAGGGGGTAGGACGCGCCGGAAGGGATGCGCAGATTATCCTCGAGCACATACCAAACGCCGTCATCGCCTTCCACCAAATCGATGCCCGATATGTGGGAATACACGCCCTTCGGGGGCATGATCTGCTCGCATTGCGGAAGGTAGCCCGAAGAAGCGAAGGCGAAGGTTTCGGGGATCACGCCGTCTTTGATGATGCGCTTTTCGCCGTAAAGATCGCGCAGGTAGGCGTTCAAGGCATCGACGCGCTGCACCAAACCGCGCTCAAGGTAGCTCCACTGCGAAGCGGTGATGATACGCGGGATGGCGTCGAAAGGAAACAGCCGCTCGCGGAATTCCCCCTGTTTGTACAGGCCGAATTTAACGCCGTAACGAGCGAGCTGAGCATTGATTTTCGGAGTCTGCTGAACGAGCTTGGAATACATGCTCGACCTCCTGCCTAGCCTTGGATTTTCATCTAAGCCTAGGTTTGCGAGGTTTCAGAGCTGTGACACCTTGGTTTCGGTATTGCTGCCGAAGGACGCCTAGTGGCAATAGTTGGCACAAGAAGGGCAAGCGGCCATGCCGCCCAGGGCAGTCTCGCGAAGCTCGTAGGGAAGGCTGCGTCCAACCTTGTACATGGCGTCCACCACTTCGTCGAAGGGAATCTTGCCCTCGATGCCCGCCAAGGCCAGCTGCGCCGCCGAAAGAGCATTCACCGCACCAGCGGCGTTGCGCTTCTGGCAGGGAGCCTCAACCAAGCCGCCGATAGGGTCGCACACCAGGCCCAACATGTTGGCCAGGGCAAAACCCGCGGCCGCAAGGCACATGCGGGGCGTGCCGCCCAAAAGCTCGCAGGCCGCACTTGCCGCCATCGCGGCAGCCGAGCCGATTTCCGCCTGGCAGCCTCCCTCGGCGCCGGCAACGGTGGCGTTGCGCGCAATGATGGATCCGACAATAGCCGCATTCTCAAGCGCGCAGATAAGCCGCTCGTCGCTGAAGCCATGCTCGGCTTGCAAGGAAAGTAGAACCGAAGGAATCACGCCGGCAGAACCCGCCGTGGGGGCCGCAACGATCAAGCCCATCGCGGCGTTGGTCTCGAGCACGGCGACGGCGTTGCGCGTGGCATTTGCCACAAGGGTGCCGCCAACGCCCGCGCCCGCCGCTTCCAGGGCTGCAAGCTTGGCCGCCTCGCCGCCGATAAGCCCGCCCATCGAAGGTGCCGGCTGCTGGACGGGGGCGCTCGCCGAGGCGCGCATGACCTCGATGACGCGTGACAGGTAACCCTCAATCGCGGAATCCGAGGTGCCCTTGGTTGCCAGAAGCGCGCGTTCGCGCAGCTCGGCGGCGGCGCTCAGGCTCATGCTCTTGCGCTCGCAGAAATCCAAGAGTTTACGCGCGCTGGGGAAATCGAGTTTACGAAAAGCAGCCAGAGCCTCCTCGGGATCGAACTCGTCGGAATCCTCGCCGATTTTACGATTAAGGCCGTCGGCCGGGATGAAGCGCACCGACTGAACCGCAGGGAACTCCAAAATCTTATCGATAACCTCGGCAGGCACCGGATCGTCAACGTCCATGACCGTGAAGGCATCGCCACCAACGCGCGTGCGATGCAGAGTGGAGGTGCCGATGTTGATGCCTGCCTGGCCAAGGGTGCTCGAGATGTGGGCAAGCGTGCCAGGAAGGTCTTTTTGGCGCACGATCATGCTGCTGAACTCGCCCGTGATGCGCACGTCCACGCCATCGATGCGCGAAAGTTCGGCTGCGCCGCCGCCGATGGAAACGCCACGCGCCAGAACTTGGTTGCCCAAAACGTCAACAACCGCCACCTCAACCGTGTTGGGGTGCGGCGTCTTGGCAATGGTGTCGGGCACGAACTCGAACTCCAGGCCGCGCTCGGCAGCCAGATCGAAGGACTCGCGAATGCGCAGATCATCGGTGTGCAGACCTAGCAAGCCCGCCACCAGGGCGCGGTCGGTGCCATGACCGCGATAAGTGTGCGCAAAAGATCCGAAAAGCGTGAAGGTGGCCTTGGCCGGCTCGGCTTGCAAAAGGTTGCGCACCATGCTCGCAATGCGCAGGGCGCCTGCGGTGTGCGAAGAGGAAGGGCCAACCATCACAGGCCCGATGATGTCACGGATGCTCAGAGGCTTCATAGCTACAGCTCCTCGAAATCGCGATCGTCGCCATACGATTTGAAGTAATCATAAGCTGCATCATAGGGGTTCGCATAGCCATGATCGCGGAACCAATATTGCTCGGAATCGGCGTAAGCGGTAGCCGAACCGTAATCGGATGGGTCGGGGACGGTATCGGTGGAAACGGACTTTTTGCTGGAGGACTTGCTCTTTTTGGCTTCTTTCTCTTCTTCAGCCCGCTCCTCTTCCTGTTTTTTCAAAGCTGCCTTATTCAAGCCAAAGTTGCCATTCTCCAAATCAGGCAGTTTGGAACCGGTTGGCCAATAATTGGTTGAGGTAAGTAGCTTCTCGACACTCGTAACCTTCCCGTACATATAGACGAATCTGCTGTCATGGTCACTGAAGTAGTCGTCGTAGCTCACCGTGGCCCTGAAAAGATCCCTATTCTTGTTCGAACCAACGCGCCAATAATAGATGCGTGCTTTGTAGGAGCGCCCCTTCCTGCCAAGCTTTTTGCCCTCCTCGTCGCTGAAGCTAACATAAGTATCCTTATATTTGGTATATCCCCCTAAATAGGTACTACTAATGTATTCAACGGGCATGCCGACGAAGGGGAGCTTCTTATCCAGGTTCTTAAGCTTTTTCTTAAGCTTCTTTTCCTCTTTCTTTTTGGCGGCCTTCTCCTCTTCGGTCAGCTCTTCCTCGTCGTCGTCTTCATCGTCATCGTCGTCCACGTCTCCGTCAACCAGGTCTTCGGAATTGCTTTTGTAACTTTTGCTTACCGAGGTGGAACTTGAGGTCGAATCGCTGCAAGAAGAGACACCCAGGGAATGGCACATGGGGAGAGCAAAGACAATGCAAAAAAGCAGAACGATGATGATGGCCGAAGAGGTGAAGAATTTCATCCAGCCGTCCATGCCGTCGGTCAGCTCATACCAGAAGATGAAAGGAGCACCGATGATAGAGGAACGCCCAGGCTCGCCGTGCTTGAGTCTCTTTCGCGGCAGATCCTTGGCCATCTCTTTGCGAGCAGCCGCCTTCTCCTCATCCGAAAGGCAATTGAAAGCGGATACCATCTCCCAACGAACCCGATCCCGTTCCTCCTCGGTTTCACGGCGACCGTCTTCCTCGAAAACACATATATATCTTTCAAACAGATCGTGGTAATAGGCTTCTTCCCCGCCGTCGTTCCACTCCTGCCACGCGCGATAATTCTTCTGAAATTTAAGATATCTTTCACTGTGGGTGACGGCGTAGGCTTTCTCTTCTTTTTCCCTTCTCTTCTTTTCCTCTTTTTCCTTTTTATATTCCTTGAGCTCCGAGAACAGGGAGACCTTAGCCTTGCCACCGGTGGATTCCCCCTCGTTGCTCTTGGCGTTCTTGCGCTTCCAGAACATAGGACCTCCATCGGTGAAAACTACTTTGACGTCCTATTTTACGGCATACACCAGGCCTTGCGTGTACAGCACAGGGGACTTGCCAGGAAACGGGGGCGGCAAAGCCCGCAAAAAGAAGCAAGAAACCAGCAGAAGCCAAGCGGGACGCCCCATTGCCGCAAAACCCCTAAACCAGACTCGGCAACCAGGCGGAAAAACGGGGCTCTCCGCCAAAAGCCAAGCACAGCAACGCACCGGCGAAGCCTGTTTGTCAAAGAATTGTGAAAGACTTAGGAAAGCTAAGCTTTTTACTTGAATTTCATTACCATACGTAACACATAGTTACTTAAGCTCTCTTTCCCCAGGGAGCTTTATTTGTCTGGGATATATCTAGGCGGACCTGTTCCCAACCGCCAGAAAGGAATTTTATGGGACCAACCCGTGATCGGAACTCTATGGGTCCAACCCGCGATCAAGTGATCATCGTCGCCGTTCTTCTTGCCGGTGCAACGCTTGTGGTTCTTAACCAGACGCTGCTTTCGCCAGCCTTCCCCGCCATCATGGCCGCCGTCAACGTCGACGCGACCACTGTTCAGTGGCTCACCTCGGCATACTCGCTGGTTGAAGCCATCATCATCCCCTTGTCGGCATTCCTTTTGGGCCGCTTCCCCACCCGCAGGCTCTTCATCTTCGGCATGTCGTTGTTCGCAATCGGCTCGCTTTGCGCAGCGCTCGCACCCGTGTTCGGCGTGATCCTTCTGGGCCGCATCCTTCAGGCGTGCGCAACGGGCATTGTCATGCCCATGGTGTTCACCGTCATCCTTCTGGTGTTCCCGCGCGAGAAGCGCGGCAGCGCGATGGGCATCGTCTCGCTCGTCATCGGCTTCGCACCGGCGGTCGGCCCTTCCATCTCCGGTTTGCTGGTCGACTTCATCGGTTGGCGCGCGCTGTTCGCCCTCGTGTTCATCCTTGCGGTGATCATCGTTGCTGCAGCCATTTGGAAGCTCGAGTCCTACGGCGCGTTCGAGCCCACCTCCTTCGACAAGCCCTCCGTTGCCCTGTGCTCGCTGGGCCTGCTCGCGCTGCTCTACGGCCTGGCAACCATCAGCTCCACCGACAACGTGCTTGTGTCCATCGTGCTCATCGTCGTCGGCGTGGTGCTGCTAACCTTCTTCATCAAAAGGCAGCTCAAGCTTGAAGTGCCTCTGCTTAAGGTCACCGTTTTGAAGAGCAGGCGCTACGCCATCGCCGTCGGCGTTGTGGCAATGCTGCAGGCCGCACTGGTGGGCACGGGCGTTCTGCTTCCCATCTATCTGCAGAACCTCCTGGGCATCTCGGCTCTGGGCACCGGCCTGATCATGCTCCCCGGCGCTGTGCTGGGCGCGGCCATGGGCTTTTACGCCGGCCGCATGTTCGACAAGGTGGGCCCCAGGCGCGTCATCATCCCCGGCGCCGTCATCGCGGCCATCGGCGGCTGCGGCCTGGTGGGCTTCAATCTCGACACCCCCGTCATCTTCATCATCCTTATCTACGGATGCCTGGGCGTGGGCATGCAGGCGCTTATCACGCCGCTCAACACCTGGGGCTTGAACTCGCTCGACAACAGCGTTATCCAGCACGCCAACGCCCTGCAGAACACCACCAACCAGGTGGGCGCATCCCTGGGCACGGCAATCCTGGTTTCCCTTTCGGCAACCTCGACCTTCCTGTTCCCCGATATGCCCGCACTTGAGCAGACCATGACCGGCGACCGCATCGCGTTTTTGTTCACCGCAGCGATCATGGTGATCATCCTGATTCTGGTAACCATCGTCGTACGCGAGAAGGACGACAAGTCCGCCAAGAGCACCGCCCAGGGACTCGACGCCATGCGTCTTCCCACCAAGGCCGACGACCATATCTCGGTCGACCTGGCCATGAACCAAGACCCCTACTTCGTTCACGACACCGACAGCATCCGCGAAGTGGCCCAGATCCTGGCCGCCAACAAGACTTCCGGCGTGCCCGTTGTTGACGAGAAGAAGCACGTGGTCGGCTTCATTTCCGACGGCGACATCATGAAGTACATCGGTCGCAGCGATGCCGCCATCCTTGACGGCACGATGATGCTCTACCGCGTGCCCGACAACGAGAACTTCATGGAACGCATCACCGAGCTCATCGACATGAACGTCATGCGCATCGCCACGCAAAACGTCGTCAGCGTGGAATCCGGCACCGAGCTCGACAAGGCATGCAGCCTTCTTTCCGAGAAGCGCATCAAGAAAGTGCCCGTGGTGGACAAGGACGGCATCCTGATCGGTTCGATTTCCCGCTCCGACATCATCCGCTCCACCATGGCAAACCTCTCCTCCATCGAGGCCCTCGCCTCCGGCCAGGAGCCCACAAGGGAATTAGCAAAGGCGTAAAGCCTGCCTTGCCTGCTTCGCTCGCAAGCCAAACGAAGCCACAAAACTAAACAAATGTAGCTAAATCGTTTAGTAATTTGCCCTCCTTTCAAAATTTGAAAGGAGGGCTTTCTTTTTACTCTTGCAACGAATCATTCATGGCGAACTCGAAAAACTTTACAGATTTCCGATAAATGTATAGATTTATATAGGCACAACTTATCAATCTTTTGTTTTCTATTTGATTAATAAGAGTATAGTGAGCTGCGGCATGAAGGCGAACGTGTTCGTTTTATCGGCCAACGGTTTAGTCCTGTCAAAGCCAGATAAGCAAGGTACGAACAAGCTCAAGGTCCACCGAACACCTTAGAGCTTGCCTGCATCTTGAGAACACGGGCCCGAAGGGCCAAGCAATGCAAGAGCAAAGGAAAGGAACTCCGATGGCAGAGAAGAGCACAGGCATGAAAGCCTGGAAGATCATCTGGTACGGCTTTATCGCCGGCATGATCTCCGGCATGGTGAAGATTGGCTGGGAAAACATCTTCCCACCCCGCACCATCGCCCGAAACGAAATCAACCCGCCCCAACACCTTGCCCAGCAGATCGGCATCCCCGACGACATCATCTTCAGCAACGTCTACTTCGCCGACCAGCCCGTTGCCTGGTTCACGCTGATCCTCCACTTCTCCTTCGCGATCGTCTTCGCGATCCTGTTCGTGGCGCTTATCCAGAAATGGAAGAAGGTCGGCTTGGCACAAGGCGCTGTTTACGGTCTTGTTTTGTGGGTAGCATGGCATGTCATCCTGATGCCCGCACTGGGCACCGTCCCCGCTCCTTGGGATCAGCCTTGGACCGAGCACTTCTCCGAGATCTTCGGTCACATCGTCTGGGCTTGGTCGATTGCGGCAACCGTCTACTTCCTGATTGCCAAGGACAAGAGCAAAACGCTCGAGAACTTCTAGGACTTCGCTGGAGCGACCCTTCGCGCTTCAGTCGAGCAAACCCTCCCAGGGCAGAACTCAGCTGCCCGAACAAAGGAACGGAGTCGCACGATGCGGCTCCGTTCCTTTTGCTATGCGGGTGCTTCCGGCTTGGGCTTTACTTCCGGTCAAGGCCTACTGCGCACTTCTCGGGTTTACCAAGTGGGTTCCTTTTAACTGAAACCTCATCGCCAAAACCGTTGCACCCCAAAATCACCACGTATTCGTTCACGACAAGCACACGGCGCAACACGCGATGGCAGGGCCTATCCCCAGTAGGACTTCAAAAGCGCCGTTAGACGGTCGACATCGATGGGCTTTGAGATATGGGCGTTCATACCCGCCGCCTTGCTTGCACGCTCGTCCTCGGCAAAGGCGTTTGCGGTCATGGCTACGACGGGCACCTGGGCGCACCAACCGCCCTTTGCCCTGATGGCGCGCGTAGCCTCGTGGCCGCCCATGACGGGCATCATCACGTCCATGAAAACGATGTCGTAATAATCCGGCTCGCAGGCCTCCACGCACTCGAGCGCCTTCTTGCCATCGGGCACCACATCGGATTCAACGCCCATCAAAGCCAAAATCTCAGAGATCACCTCGGAATTAAGCTCGTTGTCCTCGGCAACCAGGGCGCGCCTCCCATCAAAACGGACGCTGCCCAAAGAATTGAGGGGCGCATCCTCCTCAGAGGGATCCTTGCCAAGCAGCTCGTTGAAAGCGCTTACCAAGTGCGATCGGAACAGGGGCTTGGGGATGAAGCTGTCGACCCCCGCCGAGCGCGCTTCCTGCTCAAAATCACTCCAGTCGTAGGCCGAAATAAGAACAATTGCCATATCGTCGCCCACCAGACCACGCAGCTTGCGCGCAAGCTCAATGCCATCCATGCCCGGCATCTTGAAATCAAGGATGCAGGCGAAGTAATCCCTCCCCTGCCCATGACGAGCGGCGGCCTCTTTGAGGGCGGATTCACCGTTGTAAACGGAGGTCGGGTTAACCCCTAGGCTCTTAAGCATGCAGCAGGTGGACTTCAGTGCATCGGCGTCGTCGTCGGCCACGAGCACGTCCAATCCCTCGAACTGGGCGTAATCCTGCTTCGGTTCGGCCTGAAGCCTAAGGTAAAGCGTCACCTCGTAGCGCGTGCCAACGTTGAGCTCGCTTTCAACATGGATGTCACCGCCCATCATGCGCACGATGTTGCGGCTGATGGTCATGCCAAGGCCCGCACCGCGCGTCTTCTCAACGCGCTCATCCTGTGCACGAACGAAGGGCTCGAATATCGTGGCAAGCGTTTCCTTGCTCATGCCGATACCGTTGTCCTCGAACACGAACTTGTAACATCCGACCTTTTCCTGGTACGACGGGTGCTCGGCAATCGAGAAGGCGATGCGGCCACCTTCGGGCGTGAATTTGATGGCGTTGCCCATAAGGTTCATGAACACCTGACGAATGCGCAGGGCGTCGCCGATCACGTTTTCGTGAGCCACGTCGTAGGCGTTAACCAGAAAATCATGATGTTTTTCGCGCATCTGGGGCTGCACCATGGAAATCAAATCGGAGATAAGCGTTGGAAGCGAGAAAGGCTCCTCGTTCAAGCTCGCGCGGCCGCTCTCGATGCGTGACATGTCCAGCACCTCGTTGATAAGCGAGAGCAAATGCCTGCTTGAGGAAGTGATCTTGCGCAAGCTGTCGCGCACGCGCTCGGGCTCGTCGGCGTGAGCTGCAGCCAAGGCCGTCATACCGACGATGCCGTTCATGGGAGTGCGAATCTCGTGGCTCATCTGCGAGAGGAACTGCGTCTTCGCCTCGTTTGCCCTGTTTGCGTATTCGTACGCCTCTTGCAAGGCAGTGCGTGCACGCTGGTTCTCGCGCATGGCCTGCGTGACATCCTGCGCCAAGAAAAGCGCGCGAACAAGCACGCCACCTTTGAATTCAAGGGGCACGATCGCCATGTTGTAAAATTGCTCCCCCTCCTTCATACGGTAGGAGAAGCGATAGACACTGCCCTCATCAACAAGATGATCGCGGATGGCCTTGACGGAGAAGGCTTCCTCCACGCTCTGGCCGGCGTCGAGCATATTAGTAAGCTCGGAAACCTCCACGATCCATTGGGAGTATGACCCCCGGGGAGCGCATTCAAAATGCTTTTCAAGGCTGTAGAGCTCGTAAGAATCCTGCTCAAAATCAACGACGAGATAGCAGGCCAACAGGCGCACCATGCCGTTAATCACCTGCTCCTTTTCCAAGGATCGGCTCAGCAAAAACTCAGTGCGCTCCTGCAAGTTATGCCGCTCGGAGATATCGACCACAACGCCGCTCATACGGCTGACCGAGCCATCGCGGCGGCGGCTCGCCTTACCTATGCTGCGATACCACCCAAGCTCACCGTTTTTGGAGTAAGCGCGATAGGTGACGTCGAATCGGCATTTGGGATCGGTGCTTTCAATCGCCCGATGAAACTCCTTGAGAAAGCGCTCTTTATCCTCGGGATGGATGACCAGGTAAAACGAATCTATCGAATTGGGGAAGTCGCGCTCATCGGCGTAACCGAGCATCGAGCGCAAGCGCGCCCCGAAATCGACGGCCACCATGGCCAAATCAGCATCGAAGCTGAGCGACCAAGATCCGGTTTGGTTCACTTCGTTTAGAAGCGTGATAATCTCGGCATCGGGGGAAAGGCGCACGGAAAGCATCCAAATGGGCTTGCCTTCGGCGTCCGTGACGTTGCGATGAGCCAACGTGACGAAGGTGGGCGCACCGCCAACATCCGACAAACGCAAGCGTCGGGGCCAGGCGTCCGAAGGCTCGCCATCGCAAGGAAGAAGCTCGGAATCGTTGCCGTAAACAAGATCCACCAAGGACGAGCCCTTTATGTGACTTAAAACATCGTCGGTGTAGCCAAGGTTGCGGCAGAAGATGCGGCTGGCATAGGTGATGGTCAGGCCTTCGTCGTAGCGGCCCGCCACAATGCCAACGGCAAAATTCTCCTCGAACAGATCCTGCACCGTGGAAAAGGTTGCCGGAGGCAGGTCGTAGTGATCGTTAACCAGGAAAATATCTTTGTCGAAGTCAAAGGGAGTATCGTCGCTGATTCGCCCCATAGTGTGCCCCCTTGCTTCGCAAAATTGCTGATTATTCAATTATCGCACGCCTTGCGCACCGCCCCCCCCCCAAAAGAGGCGTATTTAACGCAAACGCAAGTTATTCGACGCTTAAAAGGGGCCGGCCGCTAGTAGACCATGCCCATCGCCGCGCGAACCTCTTCCAAGGTCTGGTTGGCCATTTCGTTGGCCTTGCGATTACCCTCGTGCAAAACGTCCTTGACGTAATCAAGATCCTGCTCAAAGGCTCGACGGCGCTCACGGATGGGCGCCAGATAGTTGTTCACCGATTCAGTGACGTAGCGCTTAAGGGCGCCGGCGCCGTCGTTGCCGATCTCGGCCGCAATCTCGACTTCGGAACGGCCCGTGCACAGCGCTGCGGTGGTAAGCAGGGCCGACACACCGGGGCGATTTTCCTTGTCGAAGGTGATGAAGCGCTCAGAGTCGGTTTGAGACTTCTTGATGAGCTTCTCGGTTTCCTTCTCGGTCAGGCACAGGCTGATGGCGTTGCCGTAAGACTTGGACATCTTGCGGCCATCAAGGCCGGGGATCTCGACGGTTTCCTGCAGAATAGCCTCGGGCTCGGGGAAGACCTTACCGTAGCGCTCGTTGAACTTGCGCGCGATCAGGCGGGTCTGCTCGATGTGAGGCAGCTGGTCCTTACCCACGGGGACAACGTTGCCCTTGCAGAAGAGGATGTCGCAGGCCTGATGCACCGGATAGGTAAGAAGAAGGCCGGTAAGCGCGTGGCCCGATGCCTCCATCTCGGACTTGACGGTGGGGTTGCGCTGCAGCTCGGCCTCGGAAACCAAGGAAAGGAACGGAAGCATCAACTGGTTGAGCGCAGGTACCTGGGAATGCGTGAAAATGGGGGTCTTTTCGGGGTCGATGCCGCAGGCAAGGTAGTCCATGACCATGTTGTACACGTTGTCCTGGATGTTTGCGGTGGTGTCGCGGTCGGTGATCACCTGGTAGTCGGCAATGACGATGCGGGTGTTGACGCCCATGTTCTGCATGCGCACGCGCTCGGTGATGGTGCCGAAGTAGTGGCCCAGGTGCAAACGGCCCGTGGGACGATCGCCCGTAAGCATGGTGTACTTTGACGGATGCTCGTTCAGGTCGGCGACCAGCGCCTCGGAGCGCTTAAGGCTTGCTTCGAAACTTCCCACGTTAGACATGTGTTATCCCCTTTTATCCTTATGACGGATGGCACCAAAAAGGCACTCCGCGCGATTATGCGAGCTTGAAGGCTCTGCGGGCTGAGCAATGTTTACGCCCATGCACCCTTGGTGGGCCCGCGCTCGCGAATAAATTACGTTCAGCTTGTAAATGATACGACAAATCGCAAGTCTAATTCAGGCTGCACGGTCATTTAAGGCTACAGGCCCTTCTTTTTGCTGTACCAGCGATAGCCGATCATGCCCGTGATGGCGATTGCGGCGGCTATCGCGAAGATGATGATGCTTTGGGTGTAGTCCCCATCCGCCAAGCCGCCTGCGGCGAAGGTGGTGATGAGGATGCCCGGGATGCGCGCGCAGTTGGAGATGATCAAAAAGGGCGCCAGCTTCATGTTGGTCAAAGGCACCAAATAGGTGAAGGTGTCTTTAGGCATGCCCGGAATCAAGAACAGGATGAACACCAGCACGTTGAGCTTGCCCGATTCCTCGAAGGCGCGCGCCTTGGCAAGGTTCTTCTCGCCGATCATGTCCTGCACGAAGGGCGCGCCGAGCTTGTGAACGAGCGTGTAAATGAAGGCGCTTGAAATCACGCAACCGATGAAGATGAGCACGCAACCCCAGATGGGGCCGTAGAGCATGCCCGCGGCAATCTGCACGACCTCGCCGGGGATGAAGGCCACCACGATCTGCAGGAATTGCATGAGCAAAAGGGTGAGCACACCGAAAGCGCCACGGCTCTGAATGCGCTCGATGGTGCGCTCCACACCGCCTTCCTCGAACAGACCGCTGAAGCTGGGGTACAGAACCGCGGCGATAACGCCCACCACGACGAAGAAAACCACCAAGCCCAAAAGCTTGAAGAGGTCGGCCTGCTTGACCTTGCGCCCGAAAATCGAGACCGTGTTGCCGCTCTGCTCGGAGTCGGCGACGATTTTGCCTTCAGCCGTCTGACTGGTGGCCGCCTGACCCTCGGTGCTTTGCTCAAGCTCGTTAGCTTGCTTGTTGCCGTTCATTTACTCGTCCTTGCCTTCGTTGAGGGCCTGCTTGTAGTTTTCCTTGAAGCCCGAGAACATGCCGCGTGCCTTGCCCATCTGCTTGCCGAGCTTGAGCGCGCCGCCCTCAAGAGCATCGCTTGCACGCTTGGTCATCTCCTCGCCATCGGGGCGCTCATGCCAGGCGTTGGCCGCTTGACCTGCGGCGTTTGTCGCGTTTTCCTTGGCAGCAGCGGCGGCTTCTTTGGCCTTGTGCGCCGCCTCGTCGATCTTCGGCTTGGCGGCGGTGGCCACCTGTCCCGCCTTGAAAGCGGCAACGGTGGAAGCCTCGCCCGCCTTTTCGGCCAAGCCGCCAACCTTTAGGGCATCAAGGGCATCATCCGAGACGATGAGCGCGCCCTGCACGAACTCGCCTTCCTCGGCGCTGTTGAGGTTTTCGCCCACCCCGAATTTGAAGCCCTTGATCTGACTAGCCTTAAGGTGAGACATTCCCAGAAGAGCGTTGCGGGAAGCGCCCTGATCGACGCTAAGGCTCACCACGGCGCCCGTCTCCGAATCGAAAACGACGTCGCCCACGTAGCCGAGCGAGGCCTCGTCTTCGGTTACCAGGGGCAAGCCTTGCCAGATGATGCAATCGTCCCAGGAGATTCCCAGGCGCTTGCAGGCAGCCTTACCCGTTGCCGCCTCGTTATCCTGAACGAGCACCTTCTTGCCTTCAACTTGGAAGGCATCGAAGGCGACGAAGAGCTCGGAGCGGCGGAACATCCACGCAACATCGGGGCGCTTGACGGTGAAGCCCACCACCAAACGACGCGTAGGGTGGAAGATGCAGGTATGCAACTTGCCGATGCGCTTGCCATTGCGAGCGCAGTCGTAGACCGCCCTGCCGCACAGCTCGTTAACCGAATAGGTCTTATCGCTCATCTGACCTCGCAAAACACGGGTTTAGGTACAAAGAACCCCGCCAACGACGCATCGCATCGCTGACGGGGAAGGAAAATCTAAAAGGATTTACTCCTTGTCGGATGCTTCCTCGGCAGCCTCAGCTGCGGCATCGGCGGATTCCTTGGCAGAACCGATGATGCGCTCCTTCAGGGCAGCGGCGGTGTCGGAGATGGCCTCCTGCGCAGTGGAAGCATGAGCGCCAGCCTGAGCCTTGGCCTCAAGCGCGGCGTCGACCAGGCCGGGGACCTTATCGACTGCGGCATCCTGCACGGCCTCGGCGTTCTTGGCCACTTGAGTGGCAATGCGCTCACGAGCGGCGTCGATCTTCTCGCGCAGGTCGTCTGCCTCGGAAAGAACGGGAGCGGCAGCCTGCTCGACGGCAGCGGGAACAGGCTTGACCTTGCCCTTAACGACCTTAAGGGCATCGGAGCCGTTATCGACCACGGTGTTGATGGCAACGGTGGAGCCGGAGGCAAGGGCGGAAAGGGCGTTGTTTGCCTGATCCTTCACGCCAGCGGGGAGCTTGGCGGCCTGCTCGGAGATCTTCTCGGACAGAACGGCACGATTCTCAGCACCGTTACGAGGGCTGAAGAGAAAAGCTGCAACAGCACCGACGGCGCCGCCAACCAAAAGACTTGCGAACCTACCCATGGGGACTCCCTTCTTGCAGCCATCAGCTGCGATAAGTGGCGCTACGCCAGCTTGGATCACCTGTTTATCAAGCTCAAAAGCTTATTGAACACATTATACGTCCGAGACCAGGTTGCCAGGCGGAAACGCCGCAATTCATGCGGACAACACGAAAGGGCGCGCTGCACCAAGGATTCCAGGGTTTAGCTGGGCTTGCATATGTGCGCAAACGATGAAGCAGCTTCGGGCACGAGCGCGCTTAAGAGCGCCGTTGCGCAGCGTGCGTTCTTGCAAGCTTGTTCGCAGCTACTCGCAGCGCAAAGCCGCGCAGCCACTCGCCGCAACGCCTTCAGCAATTCTCATTCAAGAAAGAAAGCGCTTCCTTCACGCAAGAAAGCGCCACCGCGTCGTTGCGGAAGCGAAGGCTCACCTTGGCAAAGCCAGCCGCCTCGTCAGTCCATTGAGTAGCGCCCAAATAGGTGAACACAGGCAAGCCCTCCTTGGCGTCGTGACGCACCTGCAAGGTGATAGCCAGATGCTCCAGAAGGTGCGGCACGCTGGTGGTACGCAGCACATCGCCGAACAGGGGGCCTTTGGTGTTCTTGCAGGGGTGATAGGCAAGCTCCGGGTAAGCGCTCAGGCACGCGTCGGCCATACATGCGGCGACCAGGCGCGATTCAGGGTCGCGCACGCACACGATAAGCTCGAGCCTATCGGGCAGCACCGTGATCTTCTTCAATTTAAGCAAAGGCTGCATGCTAGGAAGCGTCGCTCGAAGAGTTGGAGGAGCTCGACGAATCCAAAGCATCATTCACGCTGGAACCGCTTGTGCTCGAAGCGTCGCCTGTACTTGAATTTGACGAGCTCGAGCTTCCCGAATCGTTGGAAGAGCTTGCGCCAATAGAAGAGCTCGAGCTGTCAGCGCTCGTATCGCCCGAACCCGAATCGGTCGAATCATCCTGCACGCGCGTGAGCGTGGTATAGATGTTGGGGCTCTCGTCGCTTGAAGCCTCGACGTCGGCTTCCGCAATCGTCAGGATGTTGCGGTCGTCGCTGAAGGAATAGACACCGCTTCCCTCTTTGTCCTCGAAGGTGAAGGTGATGTGCTTGTTCTCGGTGTCCAGGCTGTAGCTGTAGAACAAGGTGGACGTTAAATAAATGGAGGAGTCGGTGATGACAACCTTGTTGCCCGTTCCGCTTTGCTCCCACGTTCCCTGGATATCGGCGGCATCGTCATAGCGCCACCAGAAATTCCACGACAGCGCCACCGCCACGGCCACCAGAACGGCCACAAAGGCGCCGAGGAAAATCCACAGGCGCTTACGCTCACGCTTCTCGGCGCGGTTCTTGCCAGCCTCCCGATACGAATCGCGGGAGTAGCGAGATTTCTCGCTCGCCTCGGCTTGAGTAGCAGCGCGATTGCCTGAACGCGCAGTCCTCGACCTACCAGCTTCGGACGCAGCGCCACGCTCCCTTCCCTGCGCGGCATCACGCGTTCTTTCGACCGCAGCGCCTCGTGCCCTTCCAGATGCGGCACTACGCGCGTTACCGGGCACATCCACCCGAACGCGCACCCTTCCGGATGAAGAGCCCCCGCGTGCTTCACCGGACGCGGCCGATGCCGGCACACTTGCGCGAGACCGACTGGAAGAGGGCACGGCCGTACCCTCCGCGCGCTTTTCGCTTGCACGACGAAGGGAGGCTCCCCTTCGGGTAAGCCTCCCTTGGTCTTCGTTCCTTGCGGAACCTTGTTCTTTAAAAGTATCGCGCGTCATGCGGCAGGCGCGAGGATCCTAGAGTTCCTCGGGGCGGATATACTCGCAGCCCATGTAGGGAACAAGCGCCTCGGGCACCTTGACGGAGCCGTCGGCCTGTTGGTAGTTCTCGATGATCGCGGCCATGGTACGGCCAACCGCCAAACCGGAGCCGTTGAGGGTGTGCACGTAGCGCGTGCCCTTGAAGTTGTCGGGGTCACGATACTTGATGTTGGCGCGGCGTGCCTGGAAGTCCCAGCAGTCGGAGCAGCTGGAAATCTCCTTGTAGGCGTTGTAGGAAGGAAGCCAAACCTCCAGGTCGTAGGTCTTGCAGCTGGAGAATCCGATGTCGCCGGTGCACAGGCTGATCACGCGGTAGGGCAAGCCCAGAAGCTGCAGGACGTTCTCGGCGTCCTTGACCATGAGCTCGAGCTCTTCCTGAGAATCCTCGGGCTTGGTGAACTTGACCATCTCGACCTTGCTGAACTGATGCACGCGGATGATGCCGCGGGTATCGCGGCCAGCAGAGCCCGCCTCGGAGCGGAAGCAGGGGGTGAAGGCGCAGTACTTGGTGGTAAGGTCCTTGGCCTCCAAAACCTCGTCGCGATGCAGGTTGGTAAGCTGAACCTCGGCCGTGGGGATGAGGTACATGCCGTCGGTGGTCTTGAACAGGTCTTCCTCGAACTTGGGAAGCTGAGCGGTGCCCGTCAGGGTTTCGGCGTTGGCGATTGCGGGAACCCACCATTCCTTGTAGCCGCGGGAGGTATGGGTATTGGCCATGAAGTTGATCAGGCTGCGCTCCAAGCGCGCACCCAGGCCGGCCAGGCAATAGAAGCGGCTATGCGCAAGCTTGACGCCGCGATCGAAATCGATGATGCCCAGCTCGGGGCCCAGATCCCAGTGGGGCTTGGGCTCGAAATCGAACTCGGTGGGCGTACCCCAACGGCGAACCTCGGGGTTGTCGTCCTCGGAGGCGCCGACGGGCGTGGTGGGATGGCAGATATTGGGGGTCGACATCATGATGTCGTTAAGGGCGGATTCAGCGGCCTCGCGCTTCTCGGCGAGCTCGGCGATCTTATCCTTGAGCTCGGAAACCTCGGCCTTCAGGGCCTCGGCTTCGTCTTTCTTGCCGTCGCGCATGAGAGTGCCGATTTCCTTGGAAGCGGCATTGCGGCGTGCAAGCAGTTCTTCCTCGGAAGCGATGGTGGCGCGGCGCTCGGCGTCAAGCGAGGCGAAGCGCTCGTGGTCCCATGAGTGGTTGCGGTTCTTCATAGCTTGAGCTACTTCTGCTTCATGATCACGAACGAACCGAATGTCCAACATGGCTTACCTTTCGACTGAAACGAATATCGTCCCTTTATGGGATTCGAATTAGTATACTTTAAGCTCGACCACATATTCGAGGGCTTTGGCGAAAGGGAGCTCATGGATTTTCAGGCTATCTATTCTTTTCTATTTGAAAGCTATGCCGGCTTGGGCATACTTATCGGAGCAAGCCTGATCATCAGCATCATCGCCGCCGCCATCATGGAATATCGCACGCGCAAGCGCTTCGTGGACCATGCCGATAAGGAACGCGACGCCGAATACTTCGAGTAAGCACGACGTCTATCAGGCACTTTGCCTAAAACCAACAAACCCGCTGAACGCCCGATCGGCATTTGACCGATCGACTTTTTTAAGACGAACCCTTGGAAAGGAATCGCTATGAGCTCGACTGTTTTGTACGACCGCTCCGCCAACCCCGACTACATTCCCCGCATCGCCGCCGTGCACGACCTGTGCGGTTACGGCAAATGCTCGCTGGGCGTTGCGATTCCCGTGCTTTCCGCCGCCGGCTGCGACGTGTGCCCCGTGCCAACCGGCCTGTTCAGCAGCCACACCGCATTTCCCGGCTGGTATATGCACGACACCACCGACATCATGGCCGACTACACCAACGCCTGGAAGAACATCGGCGTTGAAATAGACGCCATCTACTCGGGCTTTTTGGGCGCCGCCGAGCAGGTGACCCGCATCCGCGACCTGTACGAGACCTACCCCAATGCGCTCAAGCTCGTCGACCCCGTTATGGCCGACCACGGTCAGGTTTACCCCACCTACACGCCCGAGCTTTGCCAGGCTATGGCCGATCTTGCGGCCGATGCCGACATCCTCACCCCCAACCTCACCGAAGCCGCCATCATCCTGGGCGAGCCCATCGGCGACGACTGGGCAGGCACCGACATCTCTGACGAAGAAGCCAAGCGCATCATCGACGCGCTGCTGGCAAAGGGCGCCAAAAACGTCGTTTTGAAGGGCATCCAGCGCGAAGGCGAAAGCGTCATCCGCAACTTCGTCGCCGGCGAGCTGGTTCCTTTCACCGAGGTGAGCAACGAGTACCTGCCCTACATGCTCCATGGCACGGGCGACGTGTACGCTTCTTCCCTGCTTGCCGCCATCATGGCCGGCAAGACCCTTGAAGAAGCGGTGGCTTTTGCGGGCACCTTCACCCACGATGCGATGCTCGTGAGCGCCAAGCAGCCCGATTTCGAGGCACGCGGCGTCTCCTTCGAGTCCATCCTGGGCGATATCACCAAGCTTCTTTAAGCGAACGCGTGGCACAGCGAACCCCGGCGGGCCGATCGAAGAACGAGGCCATGCAAGGCAGAGCACAACGAGGGCGACCAATCCAGAACCGGCACCTACAGCACGCTTGACGAAATGAACTCAAAACGGCTATCTGTTATTTGCTCAACAGATAGCCGTTTTTTTTAGATAAGCGTTTTAAGGTAAGGACCCTTGATGGAAGAACTCGACCAGCATCAACGCACGCGTCGCTGCATCGGCGATGCCGTGGACAAACTCGCCGAATGCCACGTTGCCGTGTTCGGCGTGGGTGGCGTTGGCGGTTTCGTGGTCGAGGGTCTGGCGCGCGCCGGCGTTGGGGAGCTGACGCTCGTAGACAAGGATTGCGTCGACGTGACCAACATCAATCGCCAGATTGTGGCCCTGCATAGCACCGTGGGCCAGGCAAAGGTCCAGGTTGCCAAGGAGCGCGTGCACGACATCAACCCCACCGCCACGGTTCACACGCATGAGTGCTTCTACCTGCCCGAAACCATGGACGAGTTCGACTTTTCCCAGTACGACTACGTAGTGGACGCCATGGACACGGTAACCGCCAAGATTTCCCTGGTTGAGCAGGCCAAAAAAGCGGGCACGCCCGTTATTTGCGCCATGGGCGCGGGCAATAAGCTCGACCCTACCCTCTTCAAGGTGGCCGACATCGAAAACACCAGCGTGTGCCCCTTGGCAAAAGTCATGCGCAAGGAGCTCCGCCATCGCGGGATACGCGGGGTGAAGGTGGTCTACTCCACCGAGCCGCCCCGAGCGCCCATCAAATCCGAAGAAGAGCTGGCCGCCGAGGCCGCTGCCGAAAAGCGCATCAAACAATCGCCGGGAAGCATCTCGTTCGTGCCCTCTGTCGTGGGCCTCATCATCGCCGGCCAAGTGATCCGCGATTTAGCGGGGATCGAATAGCCGCCGAAAATAGCGCTGACAAGAAACAGGCCCCGAAGCAGGTGCTTCGGGGCCTGTTTGATTTATTCGGTCCTTTTCAGACGGTACCGGGCGGCGCGGGCAATGCCTAAGGCACCTGCAAGCATCACGAGCAAGCCCACGATGAAGAGCAGACGATCCGCGTCGCTCGTTTGCAAGAGGCCGTGCGATTCGTCTTCGCCGCCAGCGCTCTTAGCGTCCGAGACCTGGTCGTTCGAGCCAGCTGCGGCAGAGCCCTTCAGCTTCGTGCGCTCGAACTTCGGCTGAGCGACCACGTTGTAAGCCCAAGAAGCCTCGCTGGTCTGGCCTTCGCTCGCACCTCCCTCTTCGGTGCTCAAATTAGGTACCGAAATGATGGCGGGCAGACTCGTGTAGCGGTAGCCCTTAAGCTTCTTTTGCGCGATATCCACCAGATACAGGCCTGGCTCCAGGTTACCCAAGTAGGCGATGCCGATTTTGTTCGCGGTAAGCTCGGCGCCCTTGAGCTTGTTGCCTTGGGCGTACTCAAGAGCTTGCTCGGCCGCCTTGCGCCATGCACTTGCGGAGCCTGTGGAATTAAGCTCCAGGCCGGATTGAGCGAAATCCTCGGTCAAGGCAAAGGATCCATCGGGCTCGAAGCGCGCCAGCTCGTAGACTTTGCACTCCACGTCGCTCACCGGTGCGGAATCGTACACACAGGCAAGGGTCAAACTCCCCCTCTGGTTAAGGTCGGGCTTGCTCGCAGCGTGCGCAGCGCAAGGCGCAAGTTGGAGGAAGAGCAAGAACAGAGCAAGCACAACAACGGCTTTGATTGCACGCTGCGCTATCGACGACGCAGGTCGCGCGAGCGATTCCGCAGACTGCAACGGCCGCCCTGCAAGATACGCGCTCGGCGTCGCAATTTGCGCACAGAGCCGGGAAATCCCAGCTAGCAAGTTGCAATGTTTCGTCACTTTCGCTCCTCCTCCCTTAACGAGCATGTGCACCCTTTGATTGCGTATCTTGAGAGTGCCGCCTTAGCGCGCGTACCACCAGGGCAAGCACCAACAAGGCAACAAGAGCCAGGGCAAGCTTCCCTTGCCAGCCCAGGCTTGCCAAAACCTGCTGTAGCGGGTCGACCGAGGCCACCTCGGTGTTCTCCACCGCATGCCCGCGAACAAGCAGGCGCTGCGTGTTCACCCCGTAGGGCGTACAGGTGACGAAGGTGAAGTAATCCTCGCCTTCGTCCACCTCCAAACTCGAGATATCGTCCGGGTCGACCACCGAAATCTGATCGACCTCGTAGCTCTTCTTCTCGTCCAGCATGTACACCGCGAAAGTGTCGCCCAGCTCCATCTGATCCAAATCGGTTAGGAGCAAAGCCGAAGGCAGGCCGCGGTGCCCCGCCACCACACAGTGCGTGCCCTTGCCGCCGATGGGCAGCGAGGTTCCCAGCACGTGGCCAAGGCCGGTTTGCAGCACCTCGTCGGAAAGTCCGTGGTAGATGGCCAGCCTAACGCTGATCTTGGGAATCTCGACGTAACCCATAACGCCGTCGTCCGCCACGTTGAGCAGCTGCCAATACTCGTCGTCGACCGCCGCCTCGGGTTTGGTGCTGCTGAAAGCATCGGCAAAGCTCAGCTTCAGGGACTCGTTGTACTTCCGAGCAGCTGCCTTGGCCTTGGAATAGTCCTCGGACGAGAGCTGCTGCACCGATTCCTGGTAGTCGCTGATCAGCTGGTTCTGACGGAACTGGTTCCACAGATCGCTGACCGTGGGGTAAAGCAGGATGCACAAGCCAAGAACGAAGATGAGGGCTGGCACCAGAAAGCCCGGCGCCTTCTTGCCTTTTGCCATGTCCTTGGTTTCTGCCAATCGTTGTTCCTTGCTTGTTGAGGCTCTACGTTTACATCGCGTACCCAGGGCCGCCGAGCTGGAAGCCCTGGGCTGCACGCGCTAGCTTTGCTAGTTGTTGCTCTTCCTGCGACGAGCGAAGTACACCGCAGCGGCAACGACCATCAGGGCAAGACCCGCAATGGTGAAGAGCAAGGTGCCCATGCCGCCCGTAGTCGGCAAAGAGGGCGTGCTGGAGTTCTTGATCACGATGTCGTACTGGTTGGATTCGGCAGCGTCGACATTGCCGGAAACGAGCTTGCTATCGACCTGGTCAAGCGCCGTCACCGTAGAGTCAATCGAAAGCGTGCCGGAATGCTCGGTTTCGTCAGCCTCAGTCATCTGAGAATCAAGGTCGAGCTTGAAGGCATTGGAGGGCGCATAGTAGCCCTTGGGCGTGGTGGTTTCCTTGAAGTAGTAGTCCTTGTAAGGATCCAGGCCTTTGATAAGGAGGTAGGAATCGTTGCCATCGGCAAGGATCTCGGTCACATCGCCCGTGTCCTTTGCACGGTAGTACCAAGATCCGTCAGCGTTCGTCACCTTCTCGAAATTGATCGCCTGAGTGCACTTCTCGTCCGAGTACACCGTGAAACCGGAACCCGGAAGCAACTTGCCATCAACGTCCTGCTTGGTGAGCTTGGCGGAATAGGTATACAGGGTAGTCTTGCTCTCAGTAGTGGTGGAGGTAGTTGCATCGCTGGTGCTGTAGACAACCTTGGCGGTGTTCGTCGCCTTCATGTCGCCGGCGTTGGAGCTGCCCGTGATATCACTCATCACCTTGGTGGTGTAGGTGATGTAGTAGGTTTTGCCACCAGTGAGCTTGGAGTAATCGATGCTGAAGGAAATGCTCTGCTTGCCGTTGGTATAGGCGCCGATCTCATTCTCGGAGATGGAGGATTCAACCCTGGTGGACGGCATCCACTTCGAACCCTCACTGCCTTCTTCAGACCACAGAGCAATAGAATTCGTTTCATACTGCTGGTTCACCAGGGTATCCTCGAGCTCCAAGCGGGGAGTCGTGCCCCGCTGCCAATCGGGGACGGTGAGCTTCACGCGATAGGTAACGGTCTCGCCCACGGCAACGGTCTTGGTATCCTTCCAGGAGGAGTCCATGTCGGTACCGTTGGCACGCATGACCTTTTTCTCGATGGAAGGGCCCTTGGTGCTCTTCATGGCAACCGTCGCGGTTCCCCAGTCGCCATCGCCGGCCTTAATGGCAGAAGCCTCACCGTTCATCTTCACAAAAGCGGAGAAAGGCTTATAGACGTTGGCGCCGGCGGTCGTGGTCTTGATCGAAATCAGGTAGTAACCAGGCTCAAGTGTCAATTTCGCGCTGGTGCCGGACACCGTGGTTTCAGCGGGGCTGGGCTTGGCGTAGGTTTCCGTGCCATACAGGTAGGTACCCAGGAATGAGGACAAATTATCGCCGGAAAGACTTGCCAGGTAATCGTCAGCGCTCTTGGAATCTTTTTGAGCAGCAGCCTCCAGGTAAGCCTTGAAGCTGGTCTTTCCACCCGTAGTCGTGTCATCGTATACGTAGGTGTTGTAGTCGGAGCCATAGCTCATGAGCTTGTACGCCTGCACGGTTTCGCCGTCGGAAAGCCCGGTTAGCTCCAGGCTCTGGGCGTACTTGCTAGTGTCGGCATAGGCAGCTGTTGCGCCAAAGCCCACAAGCGCCAGAACCAACGCAACGAGCATTGCGCTCATACGCTTCATAATGGTGCTCATCGTTTTGCCTTTCTCTTATTTCAATGCCCTTTGGTCATTGGATTCTTTTGAGTTAGAAGTTCGCTCGCTATCACGCAAGCAGAAAACCGGTTCGTAGGCCAGCTCCGTGGCTGGCTCCATCCCCTGCGTCGCTCTTGCCATGGCATCCATGCGGGTAGCCGGCCGACCAGAATCTAGGCATGGCGACCACGCTCCCTCGCCTGTCGAATGAAACGCCTCTCGCGCAGGTACCAAGCAAGGGCTGCTGCCCCCATCAGGGCCAATCCGCCCACAACAAAGGGGCCAATGCCTACGCCGCCCGCCGAAGGCAAGCTCGTAAGAGGAACATCGCGCACGGTGAGCGTGTAGGCCACGTTGGTGTCGCTTGAGTTGTCATCCCATTTAACGAAGCCGGAATCGGCATCTTCGTCGATCTTCGATTCATCCTCCAGCGCGAAGGTGGTTTTACCATCCTCGCCGGTTTCTACGGTGAAAGTCAGACTCAGGTTCTCCGTCGCCTCAAAGCCGGCAGGGGCCTTCGTCTCGGTGAGTGTGTAGGTGCCCTGGTCAAGGCCAGTGAAGCTCAAGCCGCCCGAAGCATCCGTAATGAGCTTGTGCGCCTGAGCCCAGTCGCCCGTGCCATCCACCTTGGCAAGCGTGAACTCGGCACCCGAAACTCCGGCAGCATCTTCCAGTGAGCCTTCGCCGATCTTCTTAACGTTCAAACCCGCACCGAACTTGTTGGTGACGGACGTCACCGCCGTTTGGCTGGCGTCGCCTTCTTTAGTGATGGTGGGGCTGCCGTTTGAGACAACGGCCTTGTAAACCGTTGAGGCCTCGAAGGAATAGCCCGCCGGCGCCTGAACCTCTTTGATGTAGTAGGTGCCCGCCGGCTGCTTGGTAAAACTCACCACGCCGTTGGTGCCGGTGGTCACGCTCTCGAGTTCCTTGGTGCAGGCCGCATCCGAATACAAGGTGAAGGTAGCGCCTGCCAAGGGTTTGCCCGCCAGGCCCTCGCGGTCCTGCTTGGTAAACGAGATAATGCCTTTGACCTCGGCATTGTCGATCATCAACAGCACATGCTTGGCATAGGTGATGGATCCGTCTTCTGCCTCCCACGAAGAGGTTTCGCGATCGAAGCTATCGCGCGGGTCATCAACCGTGGTATCGGGCATTTGCTCGGCACTGGTGTAACGGGCGCTTTCGGTGGTCACCGCGTAATCAAGGTAGCCGTCGTTCGGGTCGGCCGAGGCATCGTAGGCAACCGAATCACTGCTGGTGGGGTTGCCGATCCAGGCCTCGCGCAAAAAGTAGGTAACCGGCTTGTTGTTGATGAACAGCGGCAGTTCGCCCCAGCTGAATGTCCATTCGTTCTCGCTGGAAAGCTGTACTTCGTTGGAAGCTTCCTTGCCGTCAACGTCCACCAGAGCACTCTTGCCGCTGGCGCCGGACTCGGGCACTATCTCCTCCACGCTGCCGTAGCTGCGCCACAGCTGCACCGTCACCGGCTTCTTGTCCACCGTGCCCTTGGCCCATTCCTTCTTGGCCGTCACCGAGGTGTAGGCGGCCGAGCGATTGTAGATGTTGAGGATGAACTGGTTGTTGCCGACCTTGGCCCAGGTGACCTCGGACGATCCACCCTCGGTTTCAACTTTGCCGTCGGCAATGCCCTCGTTATAGGTCATCGTGAAGGTGATGGTGTCCGGGCCGTCGTAGCCCACCACGTCTTCCTTCTTTTCCGTAAGAACGTAGGTGGCGCTCACGTCGGCTGAGGCCTGCGGCGCTGCAAGCGATAGGAAGAAAACGCCATTGGCATCGGTTTTCGCCTGTTCAACCTTGGTGTAGGCATCCGGATGCTCGTTCACGATCGCGGTATCCGTGGTGTATTCGTTAGTGCCCGTCTTTTGATAGAGCACGCTTTGGGCGCCAGTATCCGTTTGCTTGACGCCAAAGCCCACATCCGCCATGGCGGCACCGGTGGTGTAGTCGTTCTTGAACACGGCGAGCGTACCCTTGTGCACGTAGGCGTTGCGGAAGCCGACCGTCTGCCACGCCGACGAGGGCACATCGGTGGGATAAGCGGCTGCGAGCACCTTCACGTTAGCGCCCGTGGTGATGTTGTATTCCGTCCAGCCATTGGTGTTGTAAGTGGAGTTCGAGTTGTGAACCTCGTACCAGGTGAGATTGTTCCAATCGTCTTGGTTGAGGTAGTAGTTTTCTTCCTTGACGGTGTATAAGCGGTTTTGGCGCGCGTCGATTTCCCAGGTGTAGGTGTTGGTGGCCGCGTCGTAAGAGGTATAGCCATAGCGGCGATCGCTCGTGCCGGTGCGCGCCTGAGCCACGTCGGATTCGGGAAGAAGAAGCAACTCGTAATCGACGACGTCGGTCGTGGCGCCGTCGACGGTAGCCTCGTGGGTCACATCAATGTTGAAGCCCGCGCTGGAATCGTAATCGTCAAGCGAGCTGTAGCCGTGCTCGGCTTTGAACTGCTCTAGCGCGTCCGTCTCACCCTCGAAGGTCTTGGTCACCACCAGGCGCGCCTTCTTGGCCACAAGCACGCCATCGACGTGCCAACCGTCGGTCTCGTCGTATTTGACCGCGCTCCAACGCACCGTGAAGTTCGCCGTGGTGAGGTTGGTCTTGTCGATTACCTCGTCATCGATCTTAATGGTGCTCGAAGACTCGCGCGCCTTGGCCAAGATTTCCTCATCGGTGGGGATACGTTCGAAGGTCACGCCGTCCTGCGTGTAGTTGGTCCAGCTGGAAGGCGGCTTGATGCCCGTGCCGCCGTTGGTCGTGGCAGCGCGAATCTGCGCATCCACGTCGTAGGCCGAGCTCGCATCCGCAGGCGCAAGCAGGGTGAAGCCGCCGGAGCCGAAGGTATCAGTGCCCGATACGCGCGTGGAATAGATTGATTCGGTGTAGTTGTCGGAGCCCTGGGAGGTCGAGCTGCCGTCAACGTCCAGAATCTCGCAATTGAGGTTGAGGTAGAAGTTCGCACTGCGGATGTGCGGGCTTGAAGTATTGGTGTCGTTTGCCGACCAAACCGACTTAACGCTCACGCTGCCCGTTTTGGCGGCCAATTCTTTAAGCTCGGCCAGGGAAATGGTATCCCCCGCCGCGTAAACCTTGCTTTGGCCCGCAATCTGCCAGCCCGCAAAAGAGTAGATGAACTTGCGCGTGGTTTTCTGCGTCCAATACACCGTGGCAATGTCGGTGTCGGGAGCAAGGAAGGTGTAATCACCGCCATCCGCGGCATTAAGATTCACCGTAAGGCTCGCCTTGCCGTCGGCGATGGTCGCGTTCTCGGAGTCGATGATCACCTGGTCGGCAGCCTCGATGTTGCCAAGAGTGACCCTATCGGCCTTGGTTAGGGAAGCCGTATACACAAGGTCGAACTTGTTGGGGTTGTAGTCGATGGCCTTGAAGGTGACCGCGCTCTCGATGCCAGCAAGCGTATAGGTGAGGGTGCCGTCGTCGTTCTCCACGACGTCGCTTATCTCCACCGCGTTGCCATCTTCGTCAACGACGCTCCACTTCACGGTGTCCTTTGCGGGCTTCTTAACGGTAAAACTCGCTTTAGCGGTGCCAGCCGATGCTGCAACATAGCCCGAAGGGCGCGTTTCGCCTTCGTCGTAAATGCGATTATCGCCGTCGCTCACCGACACAGGATAGAAGCTGTTATCGGCGATGAGCTGTTCGTTCGTGGTGTAGCGGGAGGTCTCACAGAAGAAGGAGCTAGGGGTGGTGAAAGCGCCGTCGTTGCGATTGGCCGGCAGGTAGTACAGATCAAGGCTCTTGTCGTCGATGCCCTCGTGGATCCATTGGCGACCCTTGGTGAAGACGTACCAGGTTTTGGCATCGCCGTTAGTAACCAGCTGCGGCGAAACGTCGGCATAGATCTGGTTAGCGCCGGAGTCGCAGTAACCGAAGACAAAATTGCCCCAATCGACGCTGCCACCGGTGTAGTCCTTGTCGGCGCGATAAAGTTCGTCGACCGAGAAGCCGAATTGAGCAAGCGGCCCCACCAGGGCAGACGCAGGGATGATCTCACGCGTGCCGCCAGCACGGTAGGCCTCCTTGGTAACGACGATGGGCTCGAAGCCTTCGTCGCTCGTGGAGTCATAGACCTTGCCGTCCTTGCCCACGTACTTCCACTCGCCGCCGATGACCACGCGCAGGTTAAGGGAAACCGGATCGGTATCGGTGCCGTAGTTGTCGGAAACGCTGCTTGAGCTGTCCGCGGCGGCAAGAGCATCATCATTCGACTGAGCAACCACTTCGTCATCGGAGCCGTTGGCGGCAGACGAAGCATCCTCGGAATTGGAGGAGCTTGCCCCGGAATCCGCTTGACTGGAATCCGACTGAGATGCACTTGATTGCGCCTGACCCGACTGGGCAGCGGATTGATCGGCGCTTGCATCCACCGTGCTATTCGAGCTGTTTGAGCTGGACGCGCTTTGGCTGTTTGCAGTGTCACTTGAGCCGGACGAGCCTGCGCTCGATGATTGCGCGGTTTCGGAGCTTGCCGCGCCATCCGAAGCGACACCTGACTGGGCATCGTTCAAAGAGGCGGCAGAAACAAGAGGGTCGGACGAGGCGGAAGGGTTGGCGTAGCTTGCCAAAGAACAGCTGCCAACAAGGAAGAACAAGGCGAACAGGCATAGTACGACAGCAGCGACAAGAGCGCCCACGAACTTGCGTGAGCCCGTATGCTGCGTAGCCTTCCCTACCATGACAGCGGGTACCTTTGGTACCCCCCCCCTTCCGATGCAAAACAGAATCGTTTCGCTCAGCAAAAAACCGATCGGTTGCGCGAGGCACCACTGGCGCCGCTCGCAACCGACACGGCTATGTCGGAAATCAAGCTCGGCGGATTATTCTTGGTTATCCGCTGAAGTGAACCCGGCGATGGTCGTTTTTGGTGTGTTTGCCAAGTTAGCCCCCATCTTAACTGCGTCTTTACAAAATTCAAGGATAGTAAAGGCCACTTAATATAAAATTTTTCGTTATTCGGCGAGGCCATTTAAGCGTTGCTTTTGCTTGGTTTTCGTTGATTCAGCATGCGTTCAAACAGGAGCGTCAAAAGACTCGAACGGGAGGCCGAACTGAGCGCCGAACCCTTCCCTATTTACTGAAGACGAAGAGACGCTTAGCTTGACCCACCACGGAATCAAGATCCCAGGTTTTGGCGGTATTGACTGCGGAATACGGGTCGCGAACATGCAGCTTGCCCAAGCCGTCGACCGCATAGGCGACGATGTAGTGACCGCCCGTCGTAAAATCACCGGGACCCACATTGATGATGACGATGCTCCCCTTCTTCAAGGCGCTCTTCAAATTCGACGAGCTTACCGAAACCTCTTCACACGTAAGACCAAGTTTCTCGGCCTCGAAAGCGTAGAAGTCGGGGTCGGTACCGCTATGGACGTAGTTGTTCTCGACCGAATCAACCGACAGATCGTAGGGCGATTTTGAGGTGTCGCCCGTTAAGCCCTGGTACACCATGGCAAGCGCGGTAACGCCGCAGCCGGAAGTGCCGATGCAATGCTCGCTGTACTTCACCCATGCCCAGCGCGTGTCCCACTGGTAAAGCTCGGGCATGGCGCCGGAACGAAGCGTGTCGCAGCCAGCCGAGGCCTCGGTCTCGCTTTCAGTGTAGTTGCGCACGAAGGCAAGCGCCTGGGTTTCCTTTGAAGCCAAGGTGAGCAATTTCACCTGCTGATCTTGGCCGTACTGCTCGTAACTTTGATAGTTTGCAGCTATCCATGCGGCGTCTTCGTTGGTTTGCGCCTTCTTCACCAGAGCCTTGGTTACTTTTTTGCCCAGCAAGTTTTGTAAGGCCGATTCGTCGATGTTGGCATAATCGGCGGGCGTGGCACTTGCCTGGCCGTCGGTGGCTTGGGTGCCGTCCGCAGAGCTAATGGAGATAGGGCTTGAAGTGGCACTTGCCTGCCCGGCCTCGGCCGACTGGTCGGTGCTTGCCTGAGCGCCGACCGTGACGTCCTGGACCTCGGTGCTCGTCTCGGCGCTTGCAAGCTCGTCGGCCGAATCGGACTCGCCACCAATGCAACCTGCTAAACGAAGGACGATGAAAATCAGCACCACAGCGATAAGAATCACCAGAACGCGAGTAAGCGAATTCTGGGAATTGTTTTGCTGAAATGACATCGATTCCATGCCTTCCGGATTTGCATTTGAGTGATTCTTGGTTTCTGACGCTAGAATTATGCCACGGCCACAGACGATGAAAGGGCAAACATGGGAGCAATTCTTCGTTTAATGCAATGCCTGCCCTTGGTGGTGGCTTTGATTATTTTAGCCTGCCTTATCTATCTGGTGGTGGCCTACACGCAATCGCCCAACCGCGCAAAAGAGGTTCTGATAAAGGTGTTCACGACGCTGAACGGGGCTTTAAGCATCGCGCTGGGCCTAATATGCCTCTACTGCTTTGCCGAGGGCAACCAAGGCATGCTCGAATTCTTCGGGATGTTCTTGGCGGTTGCCGTCATCGCTTTGGTAATTACCAGGATTTGCCGTGCAGTTTTCGTGCATCGCCACCCCAACTACGAATTCAAACGCGTGCACGCCCGCATCAAGCGCAGCAAAAAGAAGGAAAAATCCGGCACCTACAACGAGTGGGAGTAGCCGCTACCAGGGGACTTCGTCTTCTTGGGATGGGGCGTGGCCGAATTGGAGGGTCAGGTCCTCATCGTATTTTTGGGGACTGCCCGCCAGGCATACGATGAACATCACGATGCCCACTGTAATTACCTGCAAAATCGAAAAAGTGCTCGGCGCGAAGGAAAGACCACCCGTGTAGGCAAGGCGCCCCACGAGCAGGCCCGCCACCAGGACCGCGCTTGCCAGAATGGCCCCCAGGTAGTTCAGCCACGAACGATTGAAGCAGCATAGCAGGCTCATCACCAGCGCTGCCAGCACGAAGGCCGCAGCCATAGCCCACATCTGCGGGTCGCACACCATGCTCAGATAATTGGCGTTAAGATCGGTCCACATGCGAATCTGCCAATTAGAAAGAGGCTCCCAGCCGAACAAGGAGCACGAGCCCAGCCCGCCGAAGGAGAAGGCAACAACGGCAGACTCAAGCGCGGTGATAAGCGCGTTCTTGGGCCGAAGCGCCCAGCCCGCAAGCAAAGGCGCCAAAGCAGCGCCGCCCATCGCGCCGAAAACCACCGTTGACAAGGCGATATTCGCCGAAGCATTACTGAAGCGCCCCACGAAAAACCACCACAAAAGCGTAGCCAGCACCAGCACAACGCCGCAAGCCACCCCGCCGTTGAGGGCAAGCGCCACGCCGAAGAAAACGAGCGTCGCCGCCACACCCACATGGGGCAGTACGCCAGCAGCAAGCACCAAAGCCCCGTATATCGCCCAGGTAACGGGGCTTGACCAGTCATTTGCCGGGATGAAATTCCCCACCGCCACAAAGCCGGCAATCAACACCCCGATAAGCGCGCAAACACGCTGGAAAACGGCATCGCCTCGCTCAGCGATAAGATCGACCAAAGGG
>CAVHFE010000001.1:0-116165 GCA_963635145.1 Oscillospiraceae bacterium | reverse complement strand
GCTATTAACCTAAGTAGGTTCAGTGGGTCGAAAATCTGGAGAAACGAGTTTGCGTTCAGCGGTTGTACGATGCTGCGATCGGTTTCCCTTCCAAGTCGAATGCCCTCGTTCGGATCTTGCATCTTCGAGTCTTGCTCGAAGCTCGGCTCGCTCACTATCGATTCCAACGTAAGAACCATCGGAGAGTACGCATTCAAGGGATGTAGCAAGGTCAAAAGTTTGACTGTGAAGACCAAACATCTTTCCAAGAAAAAGGTGAAATCCTGCTTTAAAGGGTCTTCGGTTAAATCGATTAAGGTGAAGCTCGGCTCGAAGAAGGCTAACAAGAAATACGTGAAGAAATATAAAAAGGCTTTCAAGAAAAAATATTCAGGCAAAAAGGTGAAGGTAAAGCGTTGATGCCAGCTGCTTTGGCGTAAGAAGAGGGCTTGGTTCGCTCGAACCAAGCCCTCTCGGCTTTTAGTATGCAAATAAGGCTAGAGCCAGCCGTAGTAAGGATGCTGCACAACGCTGGAGTGAATCCAGTTGATCAGAGTGATGAAGTCGTACACCGGGAGTCCCGTTGCCACCTGCAGGTCGAACGCGTAGGGTGGCAGGTCGCTGCACTCAAGGAGTATGGCGCCAATCTCGGGATTTTCGGCCAGCTGCTTCTTCGTCAGGCTTACCAAATCCTCGATTAACGCACCGTTGTCAAGGGTGGTTTTGCCCCACCTGATAGGGGAGAAGGCCTCGCGGTCGCCGACGTTTTGAACGATCACCTGCTCGTCGTCGGTGCCCACCTTGGCAAGCATGTCGTTGTTCACGGATGGCCCGTCGGCTGCCATCACCAAAATCTTTTGATCTTTGCCAAGGCTGATTTTGATAAGAGGCAGCTGGGTAAGGCTTGA
Source organism: Oscillospiraceae bacterium (assembly GCA_963635145.1). GTDB lineage: Bacteria > Actinomycetota > Coriobacteriia > Coriobacteriales > Eggerthellaceae > Anaerotardibacter. The sequence continues at coordinate 115,278 of CAVHFE010000001.1, read as the reverse complement.
AAGGAAAACGGGAACCTTTACGGCATTGGCGACATCGTTTTGGAAATGAGCGAAGAAGCCGCATGCCCCGACAATCGCTCGCACGCCTTCGGCTTCGAGCTCCTTTGCCGCAGCTATTACCACGTCAACGAGGCTTGGATCGCCGGCGAACAGGCGCTCGATCTCGAATTCAACTTTCTTGTACATCACCGGGAAATCGAAGGTGCTTGCGTTGGCAACGTTGCCGGGAATTTTGGGGTAATCCAAATCCACGGTGATGACGCCGATTGCGGCACCTGAGGTGTAGTGCGCCGGAGCGCTGAAAACGCCGTGCCGTGCTTGTTCGTCTGTTATGGGTGCTTGCCAGGGCATATCTTCGAAATCCTTCTTGTGATGCGTTGGACGAGCGGATTGGGGCTATTCCGTGTAGTTGCCGTTGCGCAGGTAGTCGTTCAGGGCCTCCTTGTCCATGTGGCCGATGCCCAGGTCCTCGAGCTTCAAGCCCGTCTCGAAGAAGTTGGTTTTATTCATGACGCCGCCCAGCACGATCATGGAATCGATGATGGGAGTGGGAACGCCGAACTTCTTGCCGAGCTCATGGTAAACATGGCAGCCCACGGGAACGTCCTCGGTCACATAGCGGTTCTGGATGGTGAAGGGGCCGGTGGCATAGCCGACTTCCCATTCCTCTTCGAAGGGCACGTAGGTGCCTTCGCCCATGTACTCCTCCCCAAGAACGCTGGTGCGCTGGTAGAACACTTCCTTCTTGAAGGGCTGGATGCCGACGCCGATGGCCTTAGCCAGCGCGATTTCCTCGTTGTAGAACTGGTACTGCACCTCGGAGATGGAGGGGCAGAAGGAATGGCTGTAGATGCTGTAATCGTGCTTGTTCAGATGGAGCACGGTGCTGAAGTTCTCCATCGTGGAGACGCCGAGGACGGTGCCGGGAACATGGATGACGGGGTTGACGTTGGAGAAGCCGATGTCGAGTACGGTGTCTCCGCAAACCGCCCCGTCGCCCTCGGTGATGGCGTCGAAGCAGCCCAGAGCCTTGGAAGACTCGACGAAGTCCTCGGTGTCGCATGCGGGAAGAGCGGCGCCGCGCAGGGTGATGGCACGATACACCAAAGAGCAGGTGGGCTTGATGACGCCGCCTTCGGTGTCCACGCGGGTACCGTAAGGAGCGCTCGACCAGCCGCCGATGATGACCTTCTTGGTGCAGCCCATTTCGCGCATCATCTTGCGCAGCTTAAGGCTGCCGTAATTGTCGGGGATGATGTGGATGATCTGGCCATCTTCGAGGTTGGGAATGAGCTCCTTGAAGAAGATCTCATGAGCGACGCTGGGGATGCCGACGATGATAAGCTTGGCGCCCTTCACGCACTCCGCGATGGAGTTGGTGGCCATGGCGAACTCGCCCTTGCCCATGCGACGGAAACCGTACTTGGTCTGCGTGCCGGGGTGCTTGTCCTGCAGGGTGATTCCGGTGCGAAGGATGCTGCCGAGGGTTTTCTCAAAGAAGGGGTCCACGTCGCAGATGCGCACTTCCTGGCCGGCTAGCGCGCAATCAGCGCCGCAGGTTTTGCCGACGGCTCCGCCGCCCAAAATCGCGATCGGCGACTTTCTCAATTCCTTGATGTCAATCATGTAGGTCCCTTTCCTTCGCGCGTCATGGGAAATAGGCGCGCGTGTCGTACTCCCGATGGTCGTCGGGCTTCAAGCTCCGAGCTAAGACGCAGATGAGCTTATGTATTGGTGGTTTGCGCCATCGAAACGATGGTCGCTCGTGCTTTGGCGCCTGACCATTCTAACCCTAAAGCGGCCGTCATTCGTCGAATAGTCGTTGGTGTAAACAAGCCAAAAACCAAAACTGACCTGGATTAATACCTGGCTAAAAATTTTATCGATAGCCAAAATCCTTGCAAAGCGCCTGCTCGTTGGGCAATATGCTCAACGTCCCGAGAGGCAAGAGAGCGATTCGGGAAACCCTCCTAACATTGCAAACGACAAGGATTCTAGTTTTGAACAGCACGAAGACACATACCGCATCTGCTGCGTGGACGCTCTTCGGCGCTTGTTCCGCCGGTCCTGGCCGTCGAATGTAGGGCCATCTCGCAGTTCCCCCTTCGTCGGCTGCTTTCGCCAAGCGGCAGGCTTGATGCGAGATGGATTCCAAGGCTCTCATCCCAACCCGCACAAATCGTGCAAAACCCATTGAAAGGAAAATCCCCATGGCAAACGCAGGAACTCTTAAGCGCTTCGGCTTCGCAGCCGTTGCTGGCGTGGCGGCAATCGCAATCGCAGCTGCTGCCTTGACCGGTTGCTCCGGTTCCTCTTCCGAAGACAAGACCATTAAGGTTGCGGCGGTTCCCACTCCTCACGCCGAGATCTTGAACGACGTCGTCAAGCCTCTCCTCGAGAAGCAGGGTTACACGCTTGAGGTAACCGAATTCGAGGATTACGTTCAGCCCAACACCGCAACCGAGAATGGCGATGTTGACGCCAACTACTTCCAGCACACTCCTTACCTTGACTCCTTCAACGAGGAGAACGGTACTCACCTGGTAAGCGTCGAGTCCATCCACTACGAGCCCTTCGGTCTGTACTCCAACAAGATCAAGAGCCTCGACGACCTTAAGGACGGCGACACTGTGGCTGTTCCCAACGACACCACCAACGAGGCTCGCGCACTCCTTCTTCTTGAGCAGGAAGGCCTGATCGAGCTTGACAAGGACGCTGGCATCACCGCTACCACCAAGGACATCAAGAAGAACCCCAAGAACCTGAAGTTCAAGGAGCTCGAGGCAGCATCCGTTGCCAAGAACTACGAGGACTCCTCCATCGCACTGGCCGCCATCAACTCCAACTATGCTCTTGAGGCTGGCCTCAACCCCTCCAAGGACGCTCTTGCAGTTGAGGCTTCCGATGGTACCGCTGCTCAGACCTACGCAAACATCCTTTGCGTGAAGGACGGCAACCAGGATTCCGAGAAGATCAAGGCTCTCGCCGAGGCTCTCCACTCCGATGAGGTCCGCGACTACATCAACGAGAACTACAAGGGCGCTGTCCTCCCGGTTTTCTAAGAGTTGATTCGCACTCATAGTCGTTAACTAAAGGATGCGTCGCTCAGTTAAAAGAGTGACGCATCCTTTTCAATTGGCTATAGTGAGCATCTTGCTCTGCGTTTGCGCAAGAGCTTTAAGTTTGGCATTAGCTAAGTAATTAGTAGAGGTATAAAGCCTCCAATGGAATTAAGGAAAGGAAGGTGAAGCGAAAATCCATGATCGAAATCAAGAACATTTCCAAGGTCTATGAAACCAAGGAAGGGTCTTTCCAGGCTCTTGACGATGTTTCCCTGACCATCAACGATGGCGACGTCTTCGGCATCATCGGCTCGTCCGGTGCCGGTAAATCCACTCTGGTTCGCCACATCAATCTTCTTGAGCGCCCCACCTCGGGCCGCGTTGTTATCGATGGGACCGACGTCACCGATTATTCCGGCAAGGAGCTGCGCGACCTGCGCACGAAGATCGGCATGATCTTTCAGAGCTTTGCCTTGTTTCAGCAGGCAAGCGTGCTGAAGAACGTTTTGTTCCCCCTCGAGGTTCGCAAGGCCGACGACAAAAAGGCCAAGGAAAAAGCGCTTGAGCTCATTAAGCTCGTAGGGCTTGAGGGCATGGAGCATCGTTACCCCAGCCAGCTCTCGGGTGGTCAGCAGCAGCGCGTCGCTATTGCCCGCGCTCTTGCCACCGACCCCGAGATCATTCTGTGCGACGAGGCAACGAGCGCCTTGGACTCCAAGACCACTGTTCAGATCTTGGATCTTCTGAAGGACATCAACGATCGCCTGGGCGTCACCATGATCCTCATCACCCATTCGATGGAGGTTGCGCAGCATATCTGCAACCGCATCGCCGTGGTTGATAAGGGGCATATCGTCGAGGAGGGCGCTACCGATGATATCTTCGCCAACCCTCAGCACCCGGTGACAAAAGAGCTCATTTCCCATCATCAAGCTGGTAGGGAGTAGGTGCATCCATGGATATCGTTACTTCATTCATCGCATCGTACGGAGACCTTTTTGCCCAGGGTATCGCCGACTCCTTGGTCATGACCTTCGCTTCCTGCTTCTTTGCCTACGTTATTGGCTTGCCTTTGGGCGTTGCGTTCGCGCTAACCGTCCCCACTGGCCTTCATCCTATGCGCGTGGTCAATACCGTTATCGGTTGGATCATCAATATCGGCAGGTCCATTCCCTTCGTCATCTTGATGGTCGCCATCATCCCGTTCACGCGTTTCGTGATCGGCACTTCGCTGGGTGTTCCGGGCGCTATCGTGCCTTTGACTTTGTCTGCGGCACCTTTCGTAGCGCGCATCGTCGAGCAGTCGATCGCCGAGGTTGACGGCTCCCTTATCGAGGCCGCCCAGGCTTTCGGTGCCACCACCTTCGAGATCGTTACCAAGGTCATGCTCAAGGAATCCGTGCCTTCCTTGATTCGCGGTGTTGCCATTACCTGGGTCAACCTCTTCGGTTACGTGGCCATGGCGGGCACCATCGGTGCCGGCGGCGTAGGCGACATCGCCATCCGTTACGGCTATCAGCGCTGGATGGCCGATGTCATGGTTGTCGCGGTCGTCATCTGCGTTATCCTCGTTCAGGGCTTCCAGTCCATTTGCGACTGGCTTGCCATCAAGGTGGATAAGCGTATCCGTAAATAAAGTTTCACCTGATAGCAGGTAAGCACGGGGCCCGGTCTGCACGATCGGGTCCCGTTTGCGTTGCCTGGGGTTTTAGTTTGGAGGCTTGATGAACAGAACAGCAGGCTTAAACAAAGGGCAGCTTTTGGTCGGCAGAAAGCTCCGCATCCTTTTCGTATGCCATGGCAACATATGCCGCAGCCCTATGGCTGAGTTCGTCATGAAAGATTTAGTGGCACGCGCTGGCTTGGCTTCCCAATTCGTTATTGAAAGCGCCGCCACTTCTTCAGAAGAAATCGGCAACGACATTCACTATGGCACACGTAGGATTCTAGACTTGCATGGTATTTCCTACGCCGAGCGAAGGGCAAGGCGTATCACTGCCAACGAGTCAGACGATTGGGACCTTTTTATTGGAATGGATGAGGCTAACGTTCGCAATATGCGCAAGGTCTTGGGCGCAAAGGCCGCCGCGAAAATCTACAAGCTTTTGGAATTCGCAGGCAGAGATGGCGATGTTGCCGATCCTTGGTATACGGGCGATTTCGAAACAAGCTACGAGGATATAAGTGATGCCTGCGTTGGGCTTTTGGATTTTTGCCGCTATGGGAAAAACTAGTGTTTTCGGCCTTTGACCGCAGGCTTTCATATTTTGTTATATCGCCTAATATTCATGCTTCGTCATAGTAAGTAAGGTAATATCTGAACTTACGAAATGAAACCGAAACGAAGGAAGCTGAAGAGATGCCGGTCATCGATTACCTGCGTTACAACGCCCATAATTACGGCGACGATGTTGCATTGGTTGAGGTGAATCCTGAAATCCAGGAAGTTCGCCACGTCACCTGGCGTGATTACGATCTGGTGCAGGAAACCGAAACTCAGCCCTTCCGCAGGGAGATTACCTGGGCGGCTTTCGACGAGAAGTCCAATCGAGTGGCAAACCTGCTTTTGGGACGCGGCATCAAAAAGGGCGAGAAGGTCGGTATCCTTTTGATGAACTGCCTGGAATGGCTGCCCATCTATTTCGGCATTCTTAAAACCGGCGCCGTTGCCGTCCCCTTGAATTACCGCTACGCTTCCGATGAGATCGAGTACTGCGTCGACTTGGCCGACATCAACGTGCTCTTCTTCGGCCCCGAGTTCATCGGCCGCATCGAGGTTATTGCCCCTACGCTCTCACGTCATCGCCTGCTCTTTTACGTGGGCGACGATTGCCCCTCTTTCGCAGAAAACTATCGTGAGCTTGCCGGTTACTGCCATAGCTCCGATCCCATGATCCCCTTGTCCGATTCGGACGATGCCGCCATTTACTTCAGCTCCGGCACCACCGGTTTCCCCAAGGCTATTCTGCACAACCATCAAAGTCTGACTCATCAGGCCCAGGTCGAAGTGCATCATCATGGCCAAACGCGCGACGATGTTTTCCTATGCATTCCGCCCCTATATCACACGGGTGCAAAATTCCATTGGATGGGCAGCTTGTTCAGTGGTTCCAAGGCGGTACTTTTGCGTGGTGTTACTCCCAAGTCCATCTTCGAGACGGTGAGTAACGAAGGCTGTACCATCGTTTGGCTTTTGGTTCCCTGGGCGCAAGATATTCTGCTCGCGCTTGAGAAGGGCGAGCTTTCGGTCGAGGATTACAAGCTCGACCAGTGGCGTCTGATGCACATCGGTGCGCAGCCCGTCCCCAAGAGCCTTATTGCCAAATGGCGCAAGATTTTCCCTCATCACCAATACGACACCAACTATGGTTTGTCCGAGTCCCTTGGCCCCGGCTGCGTGCATTTGGGCGTTGAGAACATCGACCATGTTGGCGCTATCGGCGTTCCCGGCTGGGGCTGGGAAGCCAAGATCATCGACGAGCACGGTGTCGAGGTCGCCCAAGGTGAGGTAGGCGAGCTGTGCGTCAAAGGACCAGCGCTTATGACCTGCTACTATAAAAATCCCGAGGCCACGGCCGATACCCTTGTTGACGGCTGGCTTCTTACCGGCGATATGGCCAAGCTTGACGACGAAGGCTTCTATTGGCTCGTCGATCGCAAGAAGGACGTCATCATCATGGGCGGCGAGAACATCTATCCCGTTCAGATCGAGGATTTCCTCTCTGCACACCCTGCCATCAAAGACGTTGCAGTCATCGGTTTGCCCGACCCTCGATTGGGTGAGATCAGCGCTGCCGTCATCTCCCTTAAACCCGGCTTTGAGGACACCACCGAGGAAGATATCAACGAGTTCTGCCTGTCGCTTCCACGCTACAAGCGTCCTCGCAAAGTTATTTTCGCTGAGGTTCCTCGTAACCCAACGGGCAAGATCGAAAAGCCGGTGCTCAGGAAGCGCTACGGCGCCGATAACCTGGTGAGCATGGAGAACAACGCTTAAAATCACCATGAAAAGCTCCAAGGATACACAGCATATTGGCGTGCTTCTTATTAACAGTGGCACGCCGGATGCCCCTGAGGAGGAGGCGATTCGCACCTGGCTTGAGCAGATGCTTACCGATCCGGTGCTTATCGCTTGTCCCATGCCCATTTGGCGACGCGTCTTGGATTACGTTATTTTGCCACGTAGGCCCAAGAAAAACGTTCCACGCTATAAGAGGTTTTGGACGCCGGAAGGTTCCCCTTTCATCCTTGAGAGCTTGGCGCAGGGGCGCGCCTTGGAAGCACAGCTTCTTGCGCGCGGACTTGATGCCAAGGTTGAGGTAGCCATGCGCTACGGAAACCCCTCCATCGCCTCCAAGCTCGAGCTTTTGAAGGAAGCGGGCACAAGCAAGCTTGTTGTGATTCCAATGTATCCTCAGGAGTGCAAATCCTGTACCGGCACTATCTTGCCCGAGGTAAAACGACTTTTCGATGTTTTGACTGACAGCGATTGGAGCCCCGATTTGCTAGAGGTGCGTCATTATTATGACAACCCCTTTTACCTAGAGGCTTTGTCTGAGAGCGTAAGCCAAGCTTGGAACCCTAAGCCGAAATCGCGTTTGGCCGTTTCCTTTCATTCCGAGCCTGTTAAGTTCATCGAGGACGGCGATCCCTACCAGGATCAAATCAACGAAACTGCGCAAAAGCTTGCTTCATCCCTTGGCTTGCCTGATGAGATGTGGCAGGTCACCTATCAATCCCGCTTCGACAATCGCAAGTGGCTTGGACCTTTGCTTGAGCCAACGCTTGAACTTTGGGCTGAACAGGGTGTGAAGGATGTTTGTGTGGTGTGCCCCGGTTTTGCCGCAGATTGCTTGGAAACGAGCATGGAGGTTGCCGAGGAGGCGCGCGATTTCTTCCTTGCGGCAGCAGGGGAGGGCGCCAGTTTCACCTACGTTCCTGCTCTGGGCGCCAATGCTGGCTTGATTAGCGCTTTGACCGACGAGGTGCTCCGTCATGTGGAGGGGAATCGCTAGTTAAGCACCTTGGTTCCATCGATGCTTTGGCTTCGTTTGACGTGCTGGTATAGTCACCTTGTTCGATTCGAGAAGATGGGTTAAGCGTGAGTACTTTAGATAATGCCCGTAAGCATCTTGCCACCATCAACCGTCATAAGATGCTTGTCATGCGCCATTGCTTCCAGGTTGGTTTGTATCGTCAGGGCCTTGCGCACGATCTGTCGAAATACAGCCCCGAGGAATTCTTCACCGGTGTTCGCTACTACCAGGGCTCGTGCTCTCCAAACACGGCGGAGCGCGACGAATTGGGTTATTCGCGTGCTTGGTTGCACCATAAGGGCAGGAACAAGCATCACTTCGAATATTGGATCGACCAGCGCGCCAATCGCGATCCTGAATACGTGGGCAAGCCCATGCCGACTCGTTACGTGGTCGAGATGCTCTGCGATCGCGTGGCTGCCTGCAAGGTGTACCAGGGCGATGCCTACACCGAGCGCTCCCCTTTGAACTATTTCTTGATGGAACAGTCCTTCGGGCATATTTTGATGCACGAGGAAACACGCGCCTTTCTTTTTTGGCTTCTGGAGTTCTTCGCTGAGGTGGGGGAGGACGAGTGCTTCGCCTATGTTCGCGAGAACATCGTTGAGACGCGCTTTACCTACGGATCCAACGTCTTTTAATCGGCCTTTATTCGCCAGCGCGTTATTGCCTGGTGAATCCGTTCATGCGCCGTGAGCGGATTGAGCATTTGCGAGCTAAGCCCGCTTACCGAGCCTTGCCGCTAATTGTTACTGCTGCGCTCACATTACGAATAGATTAAGCGTACTTTATGCAGGTGGCTAAAAGTCGCAATTTGTCCGTATTTTCGTGAGAAAAGGTACATCGCATGGAACTCATGGGATTCCTGATTTTGTTTCCGGTGTTCATCGCCGGCTTGCTGATGCTTCTTCGGCACGAGATGGCGCGCGCGGTTATCGTGTGCTTGTCCACCTGCGTCATCGCGATCACCTCGATCGTTTTCGTTGCGCTTAACGTGGGCACCGAAGGCCACTATTTTGATTTCGAGTCGGAGATAGTCAACTACCTTGCGTTCGGAATCGATTGTTTGGTGGGTGCCGTGGTGCTGGTTTATGCCATCAAGTACCGCAAGCTTTGGGCGGCTTTGCTTGCGGTGGTGATGCTTGCGCTGGCGATTGCCTACGAGTTCCTGGTCGCCCCTCTCGCTACCTGCGAGCGCGGCCTGTACTTCGATTCACTGTCTCTTATCATGGTGCTCATCATCGGCGTTATCGGTTCGGGGATCATTATCTATTCCTTGGGCTACATGAAAGATCACTACGATCACAATCCCAGCCAGACGAACCGCAGCCATACCTTTTTCGCGCTTATGTTCGTCTTCTTGGGCGCGATGTACGGCATCGTCTTTTTCAACAACTTGGCTTGGTTGCTCACCGCCTGGGAGGTAACCACCCTTTGCTCGTTCCTCCTTATCGGCTTCACCAAGACCAACGAGTCCATCGTTAATTCCTTTAGACAGATCATCATGAACATGATTGGCGGTATCGCCTTTCAGGTGGCTTTGATTTACCTGGTGGTTAATTATCAGATCATCGACTTTGCTCAGTTCATCGTTTACGGTGCCTACGCGCCGGCGCTCTTCGTGTTCCCGCTGACTTGCCTTACCCTTGCGGGCATGACCAAGGCGGCGCAAATGCCCTTCCATACCTGGCTTTTGGGCGCGATGGTTGCTCCTACCCCCACCTCGGCGTTGCTGCATTCCTCGACCATGGTTAAGGCGGGCGTTTTCCTAATCCTTAAATGCGCGCCTATCTATGCGGTGAGCTTTGCACCCTCCATGCTTATCATCCTGGTAGGCGGCTTAACCTTTATGCTCGCAAGCTTCATGGCCATCACACAGTCGAACGCAAAGCGCGTTCTCGCCTATTCAACCATCGGCAACCTTGGTCTTATCTGTGCTTGCGCAGGCGTTGGCACCACCGAGGCAGTTTGGGCGGCTATTTTCCTCATCATCTTCCATGCAATTGCGAAGAGCTTGCTGTTCTTGTGCGTTGGCACGGCCGAGCATCACATCTCCTCGCGCGACATCGAAGACATGGATCTGCTTTTTGAGCGCATGCCCAAGCTTGCGCGCTTGATGCTCATCGGCATCATGGTCATGTTCATCGCGCCCTTCGGCATGCTTCTTGCCAAGTGGGCCACGCTGGTGAGCTTCGTGGATACGCATCAGTTCATCCTGTTGTTCTTGCTGGCTTACGGCTCTGCCGCCACCTTCATGTATTACGCGAAATGGATGGGCAAGCTCACTGGTATCGCCGCTCAGCCCGAGAACGTCGAGCGCGAGGTGCACAGGTCGGAATGGCTCCCTCTAATGCTGATGGCTGCGCTTGCTGTGCTCTGCTGCGTGCTGATGCCAATCATCTCCGAGGTCTTTGTCGAGCCCTACATCGTGAGCACCTCGGGTTGGTCGATTCAGCCTATTTCCGATGATAATTTGTGGCTTTGCTCTTTAGCTACTGTTGCCCTTGTCGGAGTCATGGTGTTCGGTCTTAACCGTCCTTCCGGCAAGCGCCAGGTCGGCGTCTATCTTGCCGGCGCTTCTCTTGACAACGAGCGTCGTATCTTCAACGACGCTAAAGATCAGCCACTTCAGGCATCGGGCCGCAACATGTATATGGAAGAGTACTTCGGCGAAAATCGCCTGAAGCGCATCGGTTACGTGGCCACCTATCTGCTTTTGTTCGCTGCGTTTGTTTGGGCAATCCTTGCTATGCTCGGCGTTGCCCCGACGCTTTAGGTTAAGAGGTAAGAGCGATGCAAACCATCATCTTGATTTCGATCACCCTCGTTGCCTCGGCGCTTTTCGCGCTTGTTGCGGCTTTGGTCGGTGGCTTTTTGGCTGGAATCGATCGCGTGCTCTCTGCTCGCATGCAAGGTCGCGTCGGGCCTCCGGTCTTGCAGCCCTTCTACGATGTTATCAAGCTGTTCTCGAAGGAGGGCGTGCGCGTCAATGGTGCGATGGATGCCTACATCATGGTTGCGCTGTTGTTCGTTGCCGTTGCGGGCGGGATCTTCTTCACGGGCGGTAATTTGCTACTTTGCGTGTTCGTGTTGACATTGGGCGAGCTGTTCTTCATCTTGGCTGCTTGGTCTGCTCGCTCGCCGTATTCGGATTTAGGCGCCCAGCGTGAAACTCTGCAGGTTATGGCCTACGAGCCCATGATTTTGCTAATGGCTGTTGCCTTTTACCTGGCAACCGGCAGCTTCGATGTGAGCTCGGTTTTGCATATGCCCAGCCCTATCATCGGTGTGACTTTTGGCGTGTTTGTCGGCTTTTTGTTCGTTCTTACTATTAAGTTGCGCAAGTCTCCTTTCGATTTGTCTTATTCTCACCATGCGCACCAAGACTTGGTAAAAGGCGTTACCACCGAGATGTCCGGCCCCACGCTTGGTTACGTCGAGATCATGCACTGGCTTGAGAACGTGCTCTTCCTTGGATGGGTTGGCATGTTCTTCGTGTGGGCTAGCCCGCTTGCCATTGCTGCGGTGCTTGTGGCGCTTGTTGTTGTTTATTTCCTCGAGATTTGGATCGACAACAACTTCGCCCGCGTGAAATGGCAGGCTCTGCTTTGGTCTGCCTGGCTGGTCACGCTCATTCTCTGCGGCATTAATCTGACCGCGCTTGCTTGTTTGTAAAGGAGGGGTCATGGCTCTTGTTTCTAAATCCCCCTGGGTTATTCATTACGATGGTTCGAGCTGCAATGGCTGCGACATCGAGGTTTTAGCGGCGCTTACGCCTGGCTACGATGCCGAGCGCTTCGGCGTCATCAACACCGGCAATCCCAAGCATGCCGATATCTTCTTGGTCACCGGTGGTGTCAACGAGCAGAACAAAACGGTTGTCAAAGAGATTTACGACCAAATGCTCGAGCCTAAGGTTGTTGTTGCCTGCGGCGTTTGCGCTTGCACGGGCGGCATCTTCAAGGATTGCTACAACGTCCTCGGCGGAATTGACAAGGTGATTCCCGTTGATGTGTACGCTCCTGGTTGCGCGGTTCGGCCCGAGTCCATCATCGACGCTGTGGTAGAAGGCATTGGGGTGCTTGAGCAGAAGGCTCAGGCTATGAAGGCCGAGAAGAAGAAAAGGTAGGACGATGCAGACTTTGGAGTATCAAGATAACTACGAAGTTATCGATCTTTCCGATTTGGTGGCTCGTGCGCGCGAATTCAAGGGCGAAGGCTATCGTCTGGTGCAGCTTCTTCCCAAGATGCAGGAAGACGATCGCATCACGCTGATTTACACCTTCAACAAGCTCAACGAGGTAATCAACCTTAAAGTCTTGAACGTCGTCAAAGGCTTGACCAAGGTTCCCTCCATCACCTCCATGTTCATTGCAGCTTTCGTTTTCGAGAACGAGGCGCATGACCTGTTCGGCGTTACGATCACGGGTAACTCTCTTGACTTCCATGGTCATTTCTACAATTTCGCGGAGGGCGTCGAGGCTCCCATGACCATCGTCACACCGGCACAGCTTGCCGCGCGCGAGAAGAAAGCCAAGCTCGAGGCCGCTAAGAAAGCTAAGGCCCAAAAGCTTGCGGATCAGGCTGCGAAAGCTTCCGATGATGCAAGCCAAGATAAGGCTGCTTCGGCACGCGCAAAGGAAAAGGCGGATGCCGAGTTGGAGGCCAAGCTTGCCGCTATGGACCCCGAGAAGGCCGCTAAAGTGCGTGCCGCTATGGCGGCAAAGGCTGCTCGCGATGCAAAAAAGAACCCATCAGATTTATCAAACAAAATCAAGGAAGGGGAGTAAATCATGGCTCGCAATCTTGTGATTCCTTACGGCCCGCAACATCCCGTTCTACCCGAGCCCCTTCATCTTGATTTGGTTGTCGAGGACGAAAAAGTCATCGACGTTGTGCCGCGCATCGGCTTTGTTCACCGCGGCTTGGAAAAGCTTACTGAAACTCGTGATATCCATCAGTTCATTTACGTTGCCGAGCGCATTTGCGGCATTTGCGCATTTGGCCATTCCTACGGCTATGCTCAAACCATTGAACGCCTGATGAACGTTGAGGTTCCCGAGCGCGCTGAGTATCTGCGCACCATCATGCACGAGCTCTCTCGCATCCATTCGCATTTGCTTTGGATGGGCTTGGCTGCCGACGCTTTCGGTTTCGAGAGCCTTTTCCACCATTGCTGGCGTCTGCGTGAACGCATCCTCGATATCTTCGAGGCGGTTGCCGGTGGTCGCGTCATCCTGTCGTACACCTTGCTTGGCGGCGTCGCCAAGGACGTGGACGAGCCGACTCTCCTCTTCATCAAAGACACCATCAACGGAATTAAGGGCGAGTACGCGGAAATCTGCTCGGCTTTCCTTAACGACTCTTCTGTTAAGAACAGGACCGTTGGTGTTGGCTATATCTCGCATGAACAGGCCCTCGACTACGGTATGGTCGGTCCCTTCGCGCGCGCAAGCGCGGTAAACAACGATGTGCGTATGCTTGGTCATGGGGCTTACTCCAAGCTGAACTCCTTTGAGCCCATTATGAGCGAGCAAGGGGATTGCTATGCACGCGTCGAGGTTCGCGCCAAGGAGGTTCTGCAATCCATTGAAATGGTCAATGAGCTCATCGATAAGCTCCCGAACGGCTCCATCCTCAATCCCGTGAAGGGCGCCCCTGTCGATGGCGCTGAGGCTACCAATCTCTTGGAACAGCCTCGTGGCGAGGTGTTCTATTACGCATCAGGCAACGGCACCAAGTTCCTTGAAAGGATGCGCATCCGCACGCCAACCAGCCAAAACATCGCCGGTATGACCATGGCGCTCAAGGGCTGCGAGATTGCCGACGTCAACATGATCATCTTGACCATCGATCCCTGCATCAGCTGCACGGAAAGGTAGAGCAATGGGAAGTTTCAAGTTAGGGAAAATGACCCTCAGGTCCTTGGTTAAAAAGCCTGAGACGGTGCTCTATCCCGTAGAGAAGCGCCATCAGCCTGAGGGTTTGCGCGGTAGCGTCGATTGCGATATCGAGGCCTGCATTCTTTGCGGCATCTGTGCGAAAAAATGTCCTACCGATTCCATCAAAGTGGACAAAACTAAGGGGACGTGGGAAATCGATCGTTTCGATTGCGTGCAATGCGAAACCTGCGTACGTGAGTGCCCGAAGGATTGCTTGAGCATGGGTCCCGATTACCAGAAGCCCGCAACAGGCAAGTTCTGCGCAAGCTATGCGAAAGTTCAAGAGGAGAGCGATTAAGTCGTATAATGACTAGCTGTTTGCAAGATGCGTCTTGCTTTGGTGCAGGGGGAAGCTTAGTAGGGGAGCTCTTCTTTGGAGAACAAATACGAACAGTACGAAGCTCATGATGAGATTTTCACGATCCCTAATCTGATTTCGTTCATTCGCTTATGCATGATTCCGGTTGTGGTCATGCTCATTCTGGATGATCACGATGTTTTCGCGATCATCCTTTTCGCTATAACCGCTGGGACCGACTGGGTCGATGGGCAGATTGCCCGCAGAACCAACAGCGTTTCAAAGCTTGGGCAGCTGCTTGATCCTGCCGTGGACAGGCTCTTAGTGGTTTTCACCGTTTTGGCATTGCTGATCATTGGGCGTCTACCTTTGTGGATCATCGCCTTCGTGTTGGTGCGTGATTTCGTTATGCTTGCCGGCGGTTTCGTTCTTCTTAATCGCTTTGGGGCTCGGGTACCCGTCGTTTTCGCAGGTAAGCTTGCAACTACTTTGCTTTATTTCGGCTTCGGTCTGCTTATCATCAACATCCCTCTTTTGAGTGGTTTGGGCTGGTGCGATTTCGCATGGCTGCCCCTGTTCAATGCCAATCCTTATCCGCTTGGCTTTTGTTTCGTCTACGCGGGCCTTATCCTTTCCTTGTTCACGAGCATCTATTACGTGATTCAGGGCGTGATGACTTATCGCAGCTGTTCCGAGCTGAAAAAAAGCAAGGGTTCCAATTAATCTTCCAGGTTTATTGATCTTAGCTTGCTTGCGTGGTCGTCTTCTTCGTTTTGTCTGCAATCCATTTGCTCTTCGATGCCTCTTGGGGCTTGTCAAGCTTGCGCTCTCCCTTAGAACAAAACATAACAAGCTTCACTCATCCTGTAATAGCTACCGATTGCCCCTTGAGTGCATGAGCTACTTGTCCGTAGTGGCAAACTGACTCCTAGCGTAAAACCATTTCCGATAGGAGAACTCCGGTGTATTACCAGCCAGAAATCGAAACGATGCCCAGGGAAGAGCTCGAGAAGCTTCAGGTGGAGCGCCTGCGCGAAAGCCTGAAAAACGCCTACGACAACGTGGAGTTTTATCGCAATTCATTTGATGAAACAGGCGTCACCCCTGATGATTTGCATGAACTGGGCGATCTGCGTAAGTTCCCCTTCATCGTGAAGCAGAACATGCGCGACAACTACCCCAACAAGCTTTTTGCCCGTCCCATCAAAGATGTGGTTCGCTACCATGCTTCCTCCGGCACCACCGGTCAGGCTACCGTCGTTGGTAAAACCGCTAACGACCTGAAGAACTGGGGCGATTGCTTTGCACGAGGCATTGGAATGGTCGGCGGCACCGAGGAATCAACCGTTCAGGTTTCCTATGGCTACGGTTTGTTCACGGGCGGCTTGGGCGCTCATCAGGGTGCCGAGGCCATGGGTTGCGCTGTCGTTCCCACCTCATCGGGTAACACCAAGCGTCAGATTCAGATGCTCAAGGATTTGAACGTCGATATCCTCTGCTGCACCCCTTCCTACGCTTTGCACATTGCCGATACGGCGATTGAGATGGGCTATGACCCCGCAAACGAATTTGCCATCAGCGGCTTGATTCTTGGCGCGGAGCCCGCATCCCAGAACATGCGCGACGAGATTTCCCGTAAGTTGGGCGCGCAATATTGCGACGTCTATGGCTTGTCCGAGGTTATGGGCCCCGGCGTCGCGATGGAGTGCGGCGAGCATGCCGGCCTGCATATCGCGGAAGACCATTTCGTTGCCGAAATCATCGATCCGGAGACCCTTGAGCCACTGCCCGATGGTCAATGGGGCGAGCTTGTGCTTACCACGCTTACCAACGAGTGCTGCCCGATGATCCGTTATCGCACGCGCGATTTGACGCGCATTATCGCCGAGCCCTGTGCTTGCGGTCGTACTCATCGCAAGATCGATAAGCTCATCGGCCGTACCGACGATATGCTCATCATCCGTGGCGTTAACGTGTTCCCCTCGCAGATTGAGCAGTGCATCACCGACGTTGAGGAGGTCGTTCCTCATTACCAAATCATTCTTACCAACGATGATGGCCAGGGCCTCGAAAAGGTGCAGCTTGACGTTGAGTGCGATCCTTCTTTCCGCATTAACGACGACATCGAGCTCTCCCGTGTTAAGAAGGAGCTCGCCGCTGGCTTGAAGTCCAATTTGCAGATTGCGGTTGCGCTCAACATCGTTCCTTCGGGCACAATCGCTCGTTCCGAGGGCAAGGCTAAGCGCGTCCTGGATTTGCGCAAGAACCTTCACTAAGCTCTAATCTTCCTTAGCGTATGCAAAACCCTCTTGGCGAGGTTTCGTTTCATCGGTACGGTGGGCATCGGTACGGTGGGGCGGCCTGTGCTGGGAGGGTTTTTTCTGTGCATGGGGCTTTTAGGCTTGATTAGCATGCTTTCGCATCAGTAAACTCGTAGCTACTTTGATCTTCGAAGAAGGGCTAACCGTATGACAGCATCGCATAAAGGCAATCTGCATCTCGCTTACGCATCCCTGATAAGCCTGTTGTTGCTGTGCGTCGTGTCCTTCGGCTTTTTCGGCAATGCCTATGCCGACATCCAAAAGACCGATGTCATCATGGGAACCACGGTTGAAAAGGGCAATTTCCCCAAGAAGGATTGTCCGAGCATCGCCGCCAACAGCGCTATTGTCGCCGATAGCGATGGCACTGTTTATTTCCAGCGCAATGCTGATGAGCAGGTTCAGATTGCCTCGGTTACCAAAATCATGACTGCGCTCGTGGCTCTTGAGTACGGCGACCCCTCCACAACCACCATCGAAATGAGCAAGAAGGCTGCGCAAATCGGCGAGTCCACGGCTGGCTTGCAAGCGGGCGACACCATGGATCTCAATTCCGCCCTGAAGGCCATGATGATCAACTCCGGAAACGACGCAGCTCAGGCTATCGCCGAATCCATGGGTTCCACGGTCAAGGAGGCTCTTGCATCCAAAGACGGCGTTAATCAGGGGGAAATCCCCAGCAACGCCTACGATGCCTTCATTTACGCGATGAACCTTAAGGCTCAGGAGCTTGGCATGAGCGATGCCAAGTTTTGCAACCCTCATGGTCTTGATTACGATCAGTACAAAGGCGATATGCAATGCAGCGCGCGTGATGTATACAAGATGACCTCCGCGGCCATGCAGTACGACACTTTCCGCTCAATCGTGAAAACCACCAAGGATTCAATTTCGGTGACGCGAAACAACGCAAAGGCCACTGTTAAGCTGGAAAGCACCGACAGCCTTTTGAGCGGGAAGAACTCGTGTATTGGCGTTAAGACCGGCTTCACCAACAAGGCGGGCAACTGCTTCTCAGGTGCCTGGGATTGGAACGGAAAAACGCTCTATACCATCGTTTTGGGATCCACAAGCCACAGCCAGCGCTTCGATGACGCCCAAACGCTCTACGATTGGGTCGATTCCCATCAGGTCAACTATTCTTTAGCTCATAGCTCAGAGAAAATCGATTGCTCCTTAAATGGCACTAAGGTCTCCGCCCCTGTTGTGGCAACGGTTGCCAACAAGTCATGGAACGACGTCACCTTCAAAGCGACCATTGCCGACCCCAGCCAAAAGGTTTCCGTTTTCGCGCTTTCGGGCAACATCAGCCAGGAAGCTACTTTCGATGACGTTTCGGGTGATATTCATGTTGGGGATAAAGTTGGCACGCTGACTTTCTACCAGCACAATAAGGAAATCGCCCACGTTGACATCGTTGCCGCTGAGAATTGCGCGGCCCCCAGCTTTTTCGACGGTATCGGCATCTTCTTCGGGCGCATCGGCTCCTTCTTCGGAGGCCAAAGCGACCAGGTTCAAAGCACCTTGCTCAACAAGACGCCGTTGCTCTACGGCGAATAAGCTCATCGTTTACACGTGGTAGTATCGAAGAGGGAGTCCGTTGTTTCCGGCGGATTTTGAAGGAGGAATCATGGCACTTTGCCCGGTTTGCAATAACGAGGTATCCAGCGATGCGGAGCGTTGCCCGCTGTGTGGTTATCATTTTCAGCAGGGTACGCAGGCCTTCCAGGTTGTGAGCATCGAAGACCTGGATGCAAGCGCTCCTTCCGAAACCAGCGGTGCGCCCACGCTTACGGTCAGGTATTCCTCCGGTCGCCAGGAGGGTTTGGTTTACAACCTTGATAAGGATGAGCTCCTTATCGGCCGAAGCCCCAAGTGCGATATCTTCCTCAACGACATGACCGTTTCGCGCTCTCATGCGCGCTTGCAACGTATGGGCTCCGATTGGTCCATCAAGGACTGCCAATCTTACAATGGCCTTTGGGTCAACAATCAGGCCGTTGAGCACGTCTTGCTTAAAGACGGTGATGTGATTCAAATCGGTTGCTTTATCCTAAAGTTCGAGAAATAAGCCCCCGCTGCACGATGGGGCAGCTCGATTCGTTACGAAATCTTTTCACCTACAGAAGAAGAGGTAGACTTCATGCAGCTCCTTTCAGGAAATGAGGCTATTGCGCGCGGTGCCTGGGAAGCTGGTTGCCATATTGGCGCTGCTTATCCGGGAACACCATCGACCGAAACGATGGAGACCTTTGCCAAGTACCCCGAGGTTTACGCCGAATGGGCCAACAACGAAAAAGTGGCACTTGAGGTTGCCATGGGCGCAAGTACCGCAGGTGCGCGCGTACTCGTTACCATGAAGCACGTAGGCGTCAATGTTTGCGCCGACCCCTTGTTCACCGCTGCCTATACCGGCGTTAATGGTGGTGTGCTCATCCTCGCCGCTGACGACCCCGGGATGTTCTCTTCCCAAAACGAGCAGGACTCGCGCTATTACGCCATGGCGGCGCAGGTTCCCATGCTTGAGCCTTCCGATTCCGCCGAGGCTCTTGCCTTCGCTCGTGCTGCCTTCGATTTGTCGGAGCGCTTCGATACGCCATTCTTCATCCGCTCCAACGTCCGAATCTCGCATACCAAGACTCCTGTTGAACTGGGCGAGCGCGTGGAGGTTCCGGTCAAGGATTACGACACCGATCCTTCCAAGTACGTTATGATGCCCGCTTTCGCCAAGCCCCGTCGTAAGGTTTTGGCTGCACGCGTTAAGGATTTGCGCCGCTGGGTGGAAGAGTGCGAGTTCAATCGCGCTGAGATGAAGTCAAAGGAAATCGGCATCATTTGCGCCGGTTCCCAATATCAGCATGTTCTTGAGGCGGCTCCCGAGGCATCAGTTCTTAAGCTGGGCGTTACCTGGCCCTTGCCTGCTCAGATGCTTCACGATTTCGCATCGAGCGTCGAGCACTGCTATGTGGTTGAGGAGGCATCCACTTATCTTTCCGACCAGGTGAAGGCAGCTGGCGTTATCCTGGACGAGTTCGAGACGCCGTTGCCCCTTGTCGGTGAGGTTCACCCGCAAGATATTTTGCTTTCCCTTGGCAAAGCGCAGCCTGAGCACTTGCCCGTCCAGGCAGACGTGCCTGGACGCCCGCCTGCCTTCTGCTGCGGCTGCCCCCATCGTATTGTTTTCAAAGAACTCTCTCGTATGCATGCCATCGTGACCGGTGACATCGGTTGTTACACCCTTGGCGCCCTTCCGCCGCTGTCGGCTATGGATACCACGCTCGACATGGGCGCATCTGTTTCCATGGCTCATGGTTTCGAGCTGGCTTTGGATCGTAAAGCCGACTCGAAGCGCCGTCGCCCCGTTGTGGCCGTTATCGGTGATTCCACTTTCGCGCACTCGGGCTTGTCCAGTTTGCTTTCGACGGTTTATAACAAGGGCGCCGGAACGGTTTGCATTCTTGATAACCGAACCACTGCGATGACTGGTCAGCAGGGCAATCCCTTCAACGGTGTGACCTTGCAGAATCGCGAATCAAACGAGCTCAACTTGCCTGCAATTCTTGAAGCCTTGGGAGTTGACAAGGTTCATCAGGTGGATTCTTACGACCTGAAGGCTGTTCGCAGCACTTTGAAAGAAGCAACTCAGGCATGTGACAGGCTCGATGTCATCATCTTCCAGCGACCTTGCGTTTTGCTCGACAAGTCGAAAAAGCCCACGTTCGTGGTCAACGAGAATTGCACCGGTTGCGGCGTTTGCTCGACGCTTGGCTGTCCCGCCATCAGCGTTGACGCCGAAACAGGCAATGCCGTTATTGATCAGACCCAGTGCATCGCTTGCAATCAGTGCGCTCAGTACTGCCGCTTCGACGCTATCGGCCCTAAGGAGTAACGATGTCCGAGAATCAGGTATTCACCATTTTGCTTTCCGGCGTAGGCGGTCAGGGTACCATCACGGCGGCCGATATGCTCGCCAAGGTCGCATGCGCCGCTGGCCTTGAATGCAAGGTTTCCGAGATTCATGGCATGGCCCAGCGCGGCGGCGATGTTACTACCGTTGTGCGTTTCGGCGAAAACGTGCACACCATGGTCTGCGATGAAGGCTGCGCTGATAATCTTGTTTCCTTCGAAATCGTCGAGACGCTGCGCAACCTGCATTTTCTAAAGAAAGATGGTGTCATGGTCGTCAACGATGAGGCCATCACCCCTTTGCCCGTGCTCATCGGCAACGGTTCGATGCCCGAATCTGCTCGTGAGCGCCTTGTCGAAGCTGGTGCAACGCTTATTCCTGCTTCGCAGATTGCCCGCGATGCCGGTACCGCCAAGTGCGCTAACGTCGTATTGCTGGGCGCTTTGGCTCAAAGCCTGCCTTTCGAGCCGGAGCTGTGGGAAGAAGTCATTCGCAACAAGGTTCCACCTAAGACTATTGACATCAATCTTGAGGCTTTCCGCAAGGGTTATACCTACACCCAGGCTAAATAGCCCGCAATCTGGTTTCGATCCGCTCTCTATGAACATGGAAAACCTTGCGCCCCGAGGAGTTGGAAGGCTTGCCCCCAGCCCTTCGGGGCGTTTGCATATGGGAAATGTCCTCTCTTTTTTGATTGCTGCTTTGAGTTGCGATCATCTTGTACTCAGGGTAGAGGACCTTGATCCTCAACGATCCAAGAAAGAGCATATTGATCGGTTGTTCCGTGACTTGGATTACCTTGGTTTTGAATGGCTTGGCCCGGTACTCTATCAGTCTGAGCGCACGGAGGTCTATCGCGAGGCTTTTGCTCATTTGAGTGAAAGAGAGCTCGTTTACCCTTGTTTTTGCACAAGGGCCGATTTGCACAGCGCCAATGCTCCTCATTTTGGAGAAGAATTCGTTTATCCGAATACCTGCAGGTATTTGCCTGACGAAGAACGCTCAAGACTTCTAATAGCTAGTACTTTAGCGGGAGCGCGTAAACCAGCGTGGCGTCTTAAGGTTGAAAACATGGATATCTCCTTTGATGATTTGCTGCAAGGTAAGCAGTCTTGGAATCTTGCCGAATCATCGGGCGACTTCATTGTTCGCCGCTCTGATGGCGTTTTCGCCTATCAACTTGCAGTGGTTGTGGACGATGCGGCTCAAGGCGTCACCCGAGTCGTTAGGGGAGTGGACCTTCTCTCCTCGTCGCCTCGACAACTGTATCTGCAGCAGCTCCTTGATTTCCATCAAATGGAATACGGTCATGTACCCTTGCTGGTCAACGATGAAGATGTTCGCCTGTCAAAGCGCAATGCCGATGCGAGCTTGGCGTACCTTATTGACGACAGACATATGAGCGCCGAGCGTATTCTTGGACATCTTGCTTATTTGTGCGGCCTTATCCCCGAGCCTGCTTCCATGGGCATTCCTGAATTGAAAAAATATGCTCGCCTTGATTCGTTGAAGAACAAGACGAGCATCGTTTGGCAGACTATTAATTAGCTTTACGTTCTTGGGCCTGTTAGCGCGACACAGGCTTGCTTTTTTGCGCTTTCCTCCCTAAGCTATCGTGCCATTTACATCAAAGCACGAATTCTGTCGGATGTGCTAATGGAAGACGAGGACTCGTTGGTATTGAAGTAAAGCGTATTGCCGTAGAACTCAACGCCTTCAATCTCGTATCCCTGTTTGCTTAATTGCAGAGTGGCGCTGGCGTCTACAAGCGATTTGTTTGCGCGGTATAAAGTGTTGCCGTTGGCGATGGCTGCGGCAACGGAACCGATCTTAAAGCGCAGGATAACGTTGCGGTTGGTGCGATAGTTGCCGGCGGACTTTTTGTAGCGTTTGTCTGACTGGTCCGAAACAGGAAGGTACAGATATCCTGCATGGTAGGTGATATCCTGCTTGCCTCGTCCGGTAGCTTTGCCTGCATTGAAGGTTTCCTTGCTTGAGCTGAAGACGCCCTTCGGAATATAGATGCTATCGGGCAGCTCCACCCTGAATTGACTTATGTTGCTAACTTCAACATCAAGAGCGGAAAGGTCGTTGGTGGGAGCGCTGAAAATGTAGCAGGTGCAATAGGCTGTACCGGATGCGTAGGATCTGCCATTGCGGGCAATGAACTTCCTGCTGGCTGCATCGTAGGTGATGCCCCTGGGCGTGAACTTGCATTTCCAAGAACCAAGCTTGCCCCAGTTCAGGAAGTTTCCCGGGTCGTAGTTAGCTGCATCGACCGCTGCAGCGTTGGGGATATAAATGGTGCGAATGCTGTTGTCGTCGCTATTGCTTGTGGGGATGTAAAGGCGTGTTCCTGCGCCATCGGGTATGCAACAGCAGCCGTTTGCGTGACCTGTCCAGCAGGTGCCTCCCTTTGGTGAGCTTGTGCCCATCCAGTTGTCGCCGAACGCTACAACCAGCTTAAACTGACCCTGCGCAGTAGCTGAAAGGGGAGCGGAGAAGATGGCGTTCACGCCATGCAGGTTATCGCTGTCGGTTGCTTTGACGACATAAATTCTTTTGTTAACGGAATCGATGGCAAGGGCTTGGGTTTCGTTGCAATCGAAGGCGAAAGCTTTAAGCGCGCTTTTGTTTGCTGGCTTTGTTTTGCTGTTGTAGGGAGTGCAAGCATTTGCTGCAACTTCGAATTGCTCGTCGCTAAGCCCTTCGATAATGTCGACGGCAGATTTGAAAGTCGAGCCCTTCACGTAGATGAGCTTGTCCATGCGCACGCTTTTCATGTTGCAGTTGAGCATGATCTTCGAGCGTACGAGCTGGGTCATGCTAGCGCCGTAGCTGCGTGCTTCTGCCGTCGCCGGATTCGCCGCTGCGGTTCCGAAGCCCGCCGCGAAAGCAAGGGCAGCAGACGTTGCGCCTGCTGCCTTAAGGAAATCACGTCGGTTGATCAGGTTCTTGTTTTCCATTGCTACCTCGTGAAAGAAAGCGTTTGTTTAGATGGTGAAACTGCGAATGCGATCCGCGATCCCATTTTTACCCTCGTTGGTTGCCATGAAGATGGTGTTGCCGATGCAATCGAAGCCCTCGAACTCAAAGCCCTGGGTGTTGTATTTCACCGAGCGATCGAACAGGGCTCGATTGAAGGGATAGCGGTACGCAACGCGGCTTGATTTCTTCTTCTTGGCCATTTGCGAGTTGTACTTGGACTTCTGGGAAGCGACGCTGCCGATGTTCCAGCGTACGAGAACGTTCTTCTGGACGCTGCCATCGTACTTGCCGCTGGTGGTGTTGCTGTACG
Organism: Oscillospiraceae bacterium; assembly: GCA_963635145.1. Lineage (GTDB taxonomy): Bacteria > Actinomycetota > Coriobacteriia > Coriobacteriales > Eggerthellaceae > Anaerotardibacter. The sequence continues at coordinate 91,414 of CAVHFE010000001.1, read as the reverse complement.
CAACGTAAAGATTCTCACCGTCGTAGCACATGTCTTGACGGCTCCAAGATGCGGTCTTGCATTTGTAGGCGCTGCTTTTCAGGATGCCTGCAGGCGCCGTGACATATTTGGGGACCTCGACCTCCCAGCGAGCGATATAGTGAGCGCTCTTAACATGGGTGGTACCGGTGGTTTTCGACGTGGGAATCTTAAAAGTGAAGCACTTCATGAAATGGTTTCCGTTTTTCTTGGAAATACCATTGCGTGCAATGATGCATTTGGAAGTGCGGTCATACGAAAGGCCGCGTGGCTTGCAAGCCACCTTGTCGAACGAATCGCATACCCAGGTGCTCTTTTTCACGCCCGTGCTGGGCTTTGATGCGTCGGGGATGTAGATAACGCGGACGTTCTTTGAATCGGTTGCGATAAGAAGACGCGTGCCTTTTCCCGTTGGGATGCAGGTCATGCTGTTGGCGTGCTTAAGCCAGCTTTTGGAATATTTGCCGACCACCGTCCAACTGTTGCCGTCGGTGGCGGACATGGGGCAGGAAAGCACGAAGGCTCCACCGCCGGAAATGGTGCGCGTGATGTAGTAACGCTTGTTAACCTCGTCAACGGCCATTGCCTGAATGTCGCGGCAGTTGTAGGTCTTGCCCTTGTACTTGAAGCTCTTCATGTTATTGGTTGCCACGCGATTGCACGCGTCAAGAAGAACTTTGGAACGGAAGGTCGAGCTGTAGTTGGTGCCATAGGTTTTGGAGGCGGCGAATGCCTCGGTGGGCACGGTTGCGGCTGCAGAGCCGGCAACGAGTAGGCTAGCTGCTGTGACTCCTGATAGCTTGAAGAAGCTACGACGGTCAAGGCTGATAGTCATATAATTCCCTTCATCCATGCGAGCTAGATGCGATAGAGCGCAACTTCTAAAAGGCCGCCATGCAGCTAGCCCGCTTTCAGACCTCTTATTTTACCAGTTCTTCAGTTAGTGCGCTTGCCCGCACAGGAGCTCTTCAAAGTTTTATTGAGCGTTTTGCCTGATGGGACGCTATCCGACGAAAACTTATGGATTCTTTTTCGCAGGTGAATGTTTCAACTTCATTCATGTGGTGATAAATTCATCGTTTAAGCATGATTTGTCGCACGAGCAAAGGAGTAGTTGATGGCGCGTCCAATGACTATGGCCGAAAAGATTTTGGCCGCCCATGCTGGACTGGAGGAAGTCGTTCCGGGTCAATTGATCGAATGCGATCTTGATTTGGTTTTAGCCAACGACGTTACCGCACCCATTGCAATCAAGAAGGTGGCCGAGATCGGCGTCGACAAGGTGTTCGACCCTGAGCGTGTGCTGCTGGTACCTGATCATTACACGCCCAACAAGGACATCGCCGCTGCCGAACAAGCGAAGATCACTCGTGAGTTTGCACGTGCGCAGGGCATTACCCATTATTGGGAAGTTGGCTGCGTGGGCGTTGAGCACGCGCTTCTCCCTGAGCAGGGGGTGGTTACCGCAGGCGACCTGATCATCGGCGCCGACTCCCATACCTGCACCTATGGTGCGCTCGGCGCATTCTCGACCGGTGTTGGCTCCACTGATGCCGGCGTGGGCTTTGCCACTGGCAAGGCCTGGTTCAAGGTACCTGAATCGATTCTGTTCAAGATCGATGGCGAACTTAACCCCGGCGTGACCGGCAAGGACATCATCCTGCATATCATCGGCATGATCGGCGTTGACGGTGCTCTTTATCGCGCCATGGAGTTCACCGGCTCCACCATCGCGGCCCTTCCCATGGATGAGCGCTTGACCATTTCAAACATGGCCATCGAAGCTGGCGGCAAGGCCGGCCTGATTCCCGTAGACGAAGTGACGCGCGAGTACCTTACGGGCAGGTCCGAGCGTCCTTGGGTCGAGTGTCACTCCGACGAAGGCGCCGAATACGCCAAGGTCTACGAGATCGATGCTTCCACCATTCAGCCTACGGTCGCTTGGCCGCACCTTCCCTCCAACACCAAGTTGGTTGCGGATTCACGCGAGGTCAAGATCGATCAGGCGGTCATCGGCTCCTGCACCAACGGCCGTCTCGATGATATGCGTCAGGCGGCAGCGGTACTTAAGGGCCACAAAGTTCACCCCGACGTTCGCTGCATCATCATCCCGGCAACCCAATGGGTGTATCGCAAGTGCATCGAAGAGGGTCTTATGGAGATCTTCCTCGATGCCAACTGTGCGATCTCGGCTCCCACCTGCGGTCCTTGCCTTGGTGGCCACATGGGCATCCTTGCTAAGGGTGAGCGCGCTGTGGCAACCACCAACCGCAACTTCGTCGGACGCATGGGCCATCCCGAGTCCGAGGTCTACCTGTCTTCACCTGCGGTAGCAGCGGCTTCCGCGGTGCTCGGCCATATCGGTTTGCCCGAAGATATCGACTAGGAAAGGGGAGCGTTTTACATGGAGTTCAAAGGTACTGTTTATCGTTGCGGTCGCGACATCGACACTGACGTCATCATCCCTGCTCGTTATCTGACCACGTCCGACCCCGCAGAGCTTGCTAAGCATTGCATGGAGGACCTCGATACCGAGTTCGTCAATAAGGTGAAGAAAGGCGACATAATCGTTGCCGACGAAAACTTCGGCTGCGGTTCTTCGCGTGAACATGCGCCCATCGCCATCAAGGCTAGCGGCATCGATGTTGTCATCGCTAAAAGTTTCGCGCGCATCTTCTACCGTAATTGCATCAACATCGGTTTGGCCATCATCGAATGCCCCGAGGCGGTTGACGGCATCAGCAACGGGGATGTCATTTCCGTTGACGCCGACAAGGGTCTTATCACCAACGAAACGACCGGCGCCGTGTTCCAGGCACAGCCTTTCCCTGAGTTCCTGCAGGAAATCATTTCGCAGGGCGGCTTGGTGCCCAGGTGGCAGAAGAAGCTTGGAATCAAGTAAGATTTTGAACTTCTAGTTGAAATTAGAATGCCCTCCTTCCCGATTGGGGGAGGAGGGCATTTTGCTTACACGAGGTTTTCGGTGATCTCGAACTCCAGGGTTTCTCCGGAAAGCTGGAAGAGGAGTTTCTTCATACTTTCGTCGAAGGCGTTGCCTAAGATGACCAAATCGAAGGTAACCGTTGGGGAGCCTTTCTCGGTTTGCACCGGGGTCATGCGGTCCATGTTGAAGCCATGGTCTCCGATCATGCTCAAAATCGCGCTCATGGCGTTGGGCTTGTTTTCGCGTGTCACGCGCACTTTTACCGCAAGCCCTGGCTCAGTGATTAGTTCATGCCCATTTACCTGGGAAAATGCATCGTCGCACCAATCGTAGATCAGGCCATACTGGTACATGCGGCTTGCTTCCATGACTTTTTTGACGACGGCAAGATACTCGGGGCGGATATCTTCTTCGACCTGCGAGCCCAAGGTCTCCAAAATACTTGCCTCGCGATCCGCGCGGTAGATGGTGAGGTTTCCCGACTCGAGTTTGCTTTGGGCTACCTGATGGCTGCAGGCCATACGTTTGATCAAGAGTTCCTTGATCTGCTGGTCGGTCGAGTCGATTTCTTTTCTTATGAGGTTCAGATCCATCTTCGTTTCCTTGCAGAAGCTGATTTGACGGCATCCATTATAGGATGAGCGCTTTGCAAACTGGTACTATGGGAAAGCTATGAAAACGAAAGGTCGAACTTATGGCTAATTACAAAATCTGCACTCTTCCCGGCGACGGTATCGGTCCCGAGATCATGGCTGAAGGCATTAAGGTGCTCGATGCCGTCGGCGCCAAATACGGTGTTAGCTTCGAATACGAGAATGCCCTGATCGGCGGCTGCGCCATCGATGCCACGGGCGAGCCCTTGCCCCAGGCATCCCTAGATTGTGCGAAGGCAAGCGATGCGGTTCTTCTTGCCGCGGTCGGCGGCCCGAAGTGGGATACTACCGATTCCTCCAAGCCTCGCCCTGAGCAGGGTTTGCTTAAGATTCGCAAGGAGCTGGGCCTCTACACCAACCTTCGCCCCGTTCAGATTTTCAACGCCCTTTCCGGTGCCTCGACCTTGAAGCCCGAGGTCATCGATGGCGTCGATTTGGTTATCGTACGTGAGCTCACGGGCGGCCTGTACTTTGGCAAGCGCGAGCGTTTCTTCGACGAGGAAGGCGCTGGTTCCAACGGCGCCAAGGGTCAGCGCGCCGTCGACACCCTTGAGTATCGTGAATACGAAGTTGAGCGCATTGCACGCCAGGCATTCGAGGCTGCAAAAACCCGTCGCGGTTGCGTGCATTCGATCGACAAGGCAAACGTACTCGACACCTCCCGGATGTGGCGCGAGGTCGTCCATCGCATTCATGATGAAGAATATCCCGAGATCGAGCTTCACGATATGCTCGTGGATAACACGGCTATGCAGCTGATCAACTGTCCCAAGCAGTTCGACGTCGTCGTCACTGAGAACATGTTCGGCGATATCCTTTCCGATGAGGCAGCTCAGATCACCGGCTCGCTCGGCATGCTTGCCAGTGCTTCTTTGGGCGACGGCGTTGCCTTGTACGAGCCTTCCCATGGCTCTGCTCCTGATATCGCCGGTCGGGGCATCGCTAACCCACTTGCCCAGATTCTTTCCGTCGGCATGATGCTCCAGTACAGCTTCGGCATGGCGGATGCTGCAGCCGATATCACCCGTGCGATCACCGAGGTGCTTGACGAGGGCTGGCGCACCGGCGACATCAAGGACGACACGACTCCCGCAGACAAAATCGTCGGCACGGTTGCCATGGGCGATCTTGTTGCGGCTCATCTGTAATACGATTCCGGCACGTATCAAGTGAATTTTGCAAAGGAGAATGCTGGTGGCATTCGTTAAGAAGCCCGTTAAGGGCATGCAGGACTTTCTGCCCAGCGACATGCGTTTGCGTGAGAGCATCATTTCGATGATCAAGGAATCGTATGCGCGTTACGGTTTCATGCAGATCGAGACCCCCGTCATGGAGCATCTTTCCAATTTGCAGTCCAATCAGGGCGGCGACAACGAGAAGCTGATTTTTCAGATCCTCAAACGTGGTCGCGACCTTGAGAAAGGTGCTCAAACGGTCGGGGACTGCGCCGATGGCCGCGAGTCTGCTGCGAAGATTCGTGAGGCCTGTTCGGATTCCGGCTTGCGTTACGACTTAACGCTCCCCCTTTCGCGCTATTACGCGAACAACAAAGAGGAGCTGCCCAATCCTTTCAAAGCTCTTCAAATCGGCAGCGTTTGGCGCGCCGACAACCCTCAGAAGGGGAGGTTCCGTCAGTTCACGCAGTGCGACATCGATATTTTGGGCGACGATTCGATTCTTGCCGAAATCGAGCTTGTGAGCGCTACGAGCGATATGCTCAAGAAAATTCTGGAGCCCTGTAAGGTCGAAGGCCTGACGGTACACGTCAACGACCGCTCCATCTTGAAGGCTGCTGCATTGAAGGCGGGCTTCGACGAGGAAGCTGTCGGCTCGGTGCTGATTACCTTGGACAAGTTCGACAAGATCGGTTTCGATGGTGTTGCTGCCGAACTGGTTGAGCATGGTTTCGATGCCGAGTTGGTCGAGCGCTACGTCAGCCTTTACCGCGATTATGACCTGAGCATCGATTGCAAACAGTTCTGCTCCGAGTTGGGCGCGTATCTTGACGAAAGCGTCCCTGCCTCGCTCGATGAGATCATCGTCTGTGCCAAATCCCTGGTTGGCGATGGTGTGAGCATCGTTTTCGACCCGACTCTTGTTCGCGGTATGGGTTATTACACCGGCCCCATCTTCGAGGTTTCCGTTGACGGCTACGGCTTCTCCATCGCAGGCGGTGGCCGCTACGACAAGATGATCGGTAAGTTCTGCGGCGAGGATGTGTGCGCTGTGGGCTTCTCCATCGGCTTCGAGCGCATCATCACCATCCTCAAGGATTTCGGCGTTGCAACCCCTTTGTCCGATGGTGGTGCCACCGTCTTCCTTCTTGATAAAAAGGTTTCGCTTGAAAAGAAGATGGAAATCTTCGCCAAAGCTCGTGATTTGCGCGCGCAGGGCAAGATAGCCAGCGTGCAGCCCTTGAAGAAGAATGCGAAAAGGCAAATAGCGGTGCTTGAGGCTCAGGGCTTCACCGATTTCGAGAAGGTTTACGCGGATTAAGCGTGCTTAAAAACCGATGACGATCATCGTTCAAGCCTTCTTGCAAGGCGGGTGCACGGTCGTATAATAAGAAAATTGCAATTACAGAGCATCGATGGCGCCCTATGCGCTCTCGAACGAGGAGAATAAGGATACGATGACTGACTTTATCAACAAGTACAGCATGCACTCCCACACTTGTGGCGAGCTTCGCCGCGAAGACGTGGGCACCGAAGTTACTTTGTGCGGATGGGCTTGGCATAATCGTGATCACGGCGGCTTGATCTTCGTCGATCTGCGTGACCGCGAGGGCTATACCCAGGTCGTCGTCGATCCTGACTGCGTTAACTCTGAGGATTTCAAGGCTGCTGAGCATCTTGGCCGCGAGTTCGTCCTTGAAATCGTCGGTACCGTTCGCGCTCGCGGCGAGGGCATGGTAAATCCCAACATGGCCACCGGCGAAATCGAGGTTCTTGCTTCCGCTTTGAAGGTGCTCAACACCTCGGTCACGCCTCCCTTCTCCATCGAAGACGGCATCGAGACCGACGAAACCACGCGTATGAAATGGCGCTACCTCGACCTTCGTCGTCCCGAGATGTACAAGGCCTTGAAACTTCGTCATGTTGTCGCTCAGGCCATTCGCGGTGCGCTCAACGAGCGCGGCTTCATCGAGGTTGAAACCCCAATCCTCGCCAACTCCACTCCCGAGGGTGCTCGTGACTATTTGGTTCCCAGCCGTCCCAACCCCGGCAAGTTCTATGCTCTTCCCCAGAGTCCGCAGCAATTCAAGCAGATGCTCATGTGCGGCGGTATCGAGCGCTATTACCAGATTGCCCGTTGCTTTCGTGATGAGGACCTGCGCGCCGATCGTCAGCCTGAGTTTACCCAGGTCGATATCGAGATGAGCTTCGTCAACCAGGAAGACGTCATCACCATGATGGAAGACGTCATGGCCGAGGTTTTGAAGGCGGCCGGCATCGAGCATGAGTTCCCTCTGCAGCGCATGCAATACAAGGAGGCGATGGATCGTTTCGGTTGCGATCGTCCCGACGTGCGCTTCGGCATGGAGCTTGTTGACCTTACCGACATCGTTCGCGATTGCGGTTTCGGTGTTTTCGCCAAGGCCGTTGAAGCCGGCGGTGTTGTGAAGTGCATCAACTGCAAGGGCGCCGGCGACTGGTCGCGCGGTGAGATTGAGAAGCTTGCGGCTATTGCCGACGAGAACGGTGCAAAGGGCATGGCTTGGATTGCCTTTACTTCCGAGGGCAAGGAAAAGTCTCCCATCATCAAGTTCTTCGCCGATGAAACCTATGCGGCAATTAAGGAAGCAGCCGATGCTCAGCCCGGCGACCTGCTCCTTTTTGGTGCTGATGACTACGAGGTCGTATCCGCTGTTCTTTCGGCACTGCGTTTGGCCATGGCCGATCGCCTTGGCATCGAGCGCAAGGGTCACGCGCTTCTGTGGGTCGTCAATTTCCCCATGTTCAGGTACGACGAGGAGCAGGGCAAGTATGCTGCCGAGCATCACCCCTTCACCCATGTTCTGAACGAGGATATGGATAAGATAGAGTCCGATCCGTTGTCTTGTGGCTCCTATTCTTACGACATCGTCATGGACGGTTTCGAGCTTGGTGGCGGTTCCATCCGTATCCATAACGCTGAAGAGCAGAAGCGCGTTCTTCGTCAGTGCGGCGTTTCCGAGGAAGACCTTGAGATCAAGTTCGGTCATCTTCTTCACGCCCTTGAACTTGGCGCTCCTCCCCATGGCGGTATCGCGCTTGGCCTTGATCGCTTGATCATGCTTCTTGCGGGCAAGCAATCTATCCGCGACGTCATCGCCTTCCCCAAGACCTCTTCTGCGAGCGACCCGATGACGGGCAGCCCCAATGCGGTTACGGGCAAGCAGCTTAAGGAAGTCAACCTGCGACTTTTGTAAAGGATTTCAGTATGGGTTCGCGCAAGTATTTCTTCTTCGACTATGACGGAACCCTTGCCGTTCCCCATACACGCCATATTCCTGAATCCACGCTTCGCACTCTGGACGAACTCCAGAGTGCGGGGCATTTTATTTCTTTGGCAACTGGGCGTTTGCAATGCAATGCGCTCGATTACATCTCAAGTGTAGGCCTGCGCAACATCGTTGCCGATGGGGGATACTCGGTCACCCTTGATGGTGACCTGAAATGGATGCGCCCGCTTGATTTGGAGCCAGTGAAGAAATGCTTGCGCAAATGCGATAGGGCTGGAATCCCTTGGTCGGTCACCATCGCAAACGAACTTAAACGCTATTCGAACAACCCCGAGTTCGCCACAATTGCCGGTGACTATTACGTACCGACAATTTACGACCCTAGCTTGAGCATCGATGGGCTCACTCAGGTTTTTAAAGCTTACATCCCCTGCGAAGTCGATCATGCCCAAGAGCTGGCCGATACCGGTTTGCTCGACGGGGTTCCCTGGGTTACCTACACCTCAAGTACCGTTTTCGTCGAACCGATGCGCAAAGATGAGGGTATTCGATGGGTTATGAACTATTTCGATGCGTCCTTGGAAGATGTGGTCGTGTTCGGTGATGGTAAGAACGATCTTTCGATGTTTCGTCCCGAGTGGACAAGCATCGCTATGGGAAACGCCCGTGCAGAGCTTAAAGAAAAGGCTGATTTTGTAACGGCCGATTGCGATGCGGACGGAATCTATCTTGCTTGCAAGCACTTTGGCTGGATTTGATGGCAGGGGAGATTTAGTTCTCGCCAGTTTTCGCGGAAACGAAGACGCAGCCAAATGCCTCTGGCCCGATATGGCTGCCAATCACGCAGCCGATCTGCAAGGTTTTGTCCACCGACACGCCTTGCTCGCTGATTTTCTTCACAAACTTATCGGTGTTTTTGCGTCCGTACGACCAGATGGCGTAAAAGGGGAAATCGGGGTCGATGCCAAGCTTTCCCACATGTTTGACAACTGAGCTGATGGCCCTGTTCATCCCCATACCCATACTGAGGAGCGTTACACCCTCGCCCTGTAAGCAGATGATGGGTTTCAGGTTTGCGGCGCTTACCACGCTTGCGGCGGCTTTGGGAAGTCGTCCTCCTCGGGCAAGGTAATCAAGGGTGTTAAGTCCCGCAACGCAACGGACACGCGTTTTCACTTCGTTAAGCGCATCAACGATTTCCTGCGCCGTTTTACCTTGATCGCGAAGATCGGCCGCGTAATCAGCAAGAATCATGTTGGAGGCGGTGGCGTTGGTGGAGTCGACGATGTAGACGCCCTCCGCGCCGCTTAAATTGATTCCAAGCTCGGCACTTTGGATGGTGCCGCTCAGATGCGAATCCAGCGCAATGTAGATCACCTCGTCACCTGCTTCAGAGGCTTCTTTGAAATAGTCGCTGAAGACAACGGGGGAGAGCTGAGATGTTTTAGGGAATCCCTGGCCCGATTCGATAAGCTCGTAAAATTCATCGGGGCTTATGTCTTCGCCATCGCGATATTCCTTGCCGCCAAGATGGATTATCAGCGGAAGAACGTCGATTCCTCGCTTCGCAGCTTCGTCGGAGCGATATTCGGATGCGGAATCGACAAGAATACGAATCATGGTGGGCCTCGTTCGAGCTTTTGGGATGTGGTGTTCGATCGCTTGCTGTTGAGCGATCGATTCGCGGGACAAGGTTATCAGACTTGCCTCAATTTGCTCGGTTTGCCTTCAAGTTCTGCTCGAATATCCACATCTCTTCTTACGTAGTTTCTTGCAGAGTGGACAGATCGCATTTTCGTGTTGACCAAATAATAAGCTTCGTTTTATCATATGAACAAACAAACATATGTTAAGAAAGGATCAAGCTATGTCCGATCAGATTTCCGAGGCAAACCACGAGCATGCCCATGTTCACGCCTGCGACTTGGAAGTTGACAGAGATTTGCTTTCCAACGAAGGTATGCCCGAAGACGAGATGCTCTACGATTTGGCCGACCTCTTCAAGGTTTTCAGCGACACGACGCGCATCAAAATACTCTTTGCACTTATGGAGAAGGACCTGAACGTTGGCGAGATAGCCGATGCCGTGGGAGCCAGCCAGAGCGCCGTTTCCCATCAGCTTCGCACGCTTAAGCAGGCACGTTTGGTCAAGTTTACCCGCAGTGGCAAAACGGTCACCTATTCGCTCTCCGATGACCACGTATACGTCATGCTTGCTCAGGGTTTGACTCATATTTGCGAATAATCCCAGGTCGGTGGCTATTTAACGGTAAAACGATTTGAGGTTTGGCATTATGCGGAAACGATACAAATTGGAAAATCTGGGCTGCCCTAACTGTGCGGCTAAAATGGAGGCGGGTATCAACGAGCTTGCGGACGTGAAAAGCGCGAAAGTGGTTTTCATGTCGCAGGAATTGATTCTGGAGTTTGAGGAGTCGAAGCTCGATTCGGTCCTTGACCAGGCGCAGAAAATCATTTGGTCCTTTGAGGGCGATTGCAACATCATCGATGTAGCCCAGATGCCCACTTCAACTGCGGGGCAGTCAACAAAGGCTACCAATCATGGCGAGCACTGCCATAAGCATGCTTCGTCAAAGGCTATAGAGTTCCTTTCGGGGAACAAGGAATTTTATCGTGTGCTTATAGGCACGCTTTTGTTCTTCGTCTTATTGGCTGTTGATCATCTGTTTACCTTCGATATCCCCGAGTTTGCTTGGTTGGTGCTTTATTTGGTGCCTTATCTTGTTCTGGGCGCCCCGGTTCTTCTCCATGCTCTCTCGAACATCAAAGCGGGCCATATTTTCGACGAGAACTTTTTGATGGGAATTGCAACCATTGGCGCTTTGGCATTGGGGGAGTATCCAGAAGCTGTGGCCGTCATGTGCTTCTTCCAGATTGGCGAGCTTTTCGAGGATTACGCAGTTGATAAGAGCCGTAATTCGATCGCCGAAATGATGGACATCTGCCCTGAAACCGCGAACGTCGAGCAAGAGGGCGCGCTTGTGAAGGTTGACCCTAACGAGGTGCCTGTCGGCGGCGTCATCGTCGTGAAGCCTGGCGAGCGTGTTCCCATCGACGGCATCGTGCTCGAGGGTGAAAGCGAGCTCGATATGAGTGCGCTTACAGGTGAAAGTCTGCCCTGCGCGGTAAGCGCCGGCAGCGAGCTTGCAAGCGGATCCATCAATTTGAGCCATAGCATCAAGGTGCGTACCACCAAGCCCTTTTCGGATTCGACGGTCAGCAAGATTCTTGAGCTGGTCGAAAACGCTGCAGAGGAAAAGGCTCCGACCGAGAATTTCATCACGCGCTTTGCCCGCTACTACACGCCGGTTGTTTGCGCCTTGGCGGCTTTGGTGGCTATAGTTCCGCCTTTGGCTTTTGCCCAGGATTGGGGCGAATGGATTCAACGAGGCCTGGTGTTCCTTGTCGTCAGCTGCCCGTGTGCATTGGTTATCAGCGTTCCCTTGAGCTTCTTCGGTGGTATCGGCGGAGCTTCGCGCAAGGGCATCATGATTAAGGGTTCCAACTATCTTGAGCTTTTGAGCAAGGTCGACACCATGCTCTTCGACAAGACGGGCACGCTTACGCAAGGCGTGTTCAGGGTAAGTGCGCTTGAAGCATGTGGCTGCTCGGAAGACGAACTGCTTGAGGTGGCGGCTTATGCCGAGGCTCACTCCAATCACCCCATCGCCCTAAGCGTTAACGAAGCGTATGTCGAGCGCAGGGGAGCAAAGGGCAAAAAGCTCGACCTTACACGCTTGAGCGACATCCAAGAGATTGCCGGTCACGGCATCAAATGCAAGCTTGACGGTAAGGAAGTGCTTGCAGGCAATCTTCGTTTGATGGCCTCGGAAGGTATTGATTGCAAGGAATCCTCGCTGAAAGGCACCGTGCTTTATCTTGCGATGTCGGGTTCGTATTTAGGCTGCATCGAAATCAAGGACAGCTTGAAGCCTGATAGTGCCGCAACATTGAGCAAGCTTGAAAGCTTGGGTGTGACCCAGCGCGTCATGCTGACTGGCGACCGCGAGGAAGTTGCCGCTTCCGTAGCCGCGCAAATTGATTTGAGTGATTACCATGCAGGCTTGCTTCCGCAAGACAAAATCGTTCATCTGAAATCCTATTTAGATGATCCTGCGTGCAAAAAAGTCGCCTTCGTCGGTGATGGCATAAATGATGCGCCTGCCCTGATGGCGGCTGATGTGGGTATTGCCATGGGCGCCATGGGGTCGGACGCCGCCATTGAGGCAGCAGACGTTGTTCTTATGGACGATAAGCCCTCTCGTTTGGTTGATGCTATCAAAATCTCACGTAAGACCATGGGCATCGTTTGGCAGAACATCGTCTTTGCGCTTGCTATCAAGACCATCATCATGATTCTTGCGGTACCGGGAATCGCAACCATGTGGCTTGCGATTTTCGGTGATGTCGGAGTAAGCGTTATCGCTATCCTCAACGCCATGCGCACCTTGCGCGTGAACGAGGATTAGCTCGCTTGGGCTTGTTTGCGACAGATTTGTCCCGGTGCCTACTTTTGGCGATATGGGCATCGGGACATTTTCTTCAATCTGTAAAAGCTGAAACACTTAAGAAATACTTCATACATCTAAAGGAAAACTTTTTAAGTAGTTCTTTAGATAGATTGGGCAAACCCTGTAATCTGACGTTTATTGAAAATTTTGCCGATTTTTAGGCATTTTCATGCTTTCGCATTAGTCATAGTTACTTCCGGCGCCTAAAGCCCAGCTCGGAACTTCAGGCGTTCATCGACGAGAGGTAACTATGGACATTATTGAAATCATCAACCAAATCGACTCCTTTGTGTGGGGTCCCGTGATGATCTGCCTACTGCTTGGGTCTCACATCTTCTTGACTATCCGCACCGGGTTCATTCAGCGTAAGCTTCCTCTGGCAATTAAGATTTCCTTGAGCAACGGCTCGGGAGAGGGCGACATTTCGGGCTTCGGTGCTCTTGCTACTGCTCTGGCGGCCACAATCGGTACCGGTTCGATCGTGGGCGTTGCAACGGCTCTTTTGATGGGCGGCCCCGGCGCAATCCTTTGGATGTGGCTTACCGGTATTTTCGGTATGGCAACCAAGTACTCCGAGGTCTACGTTTCGTTGAAGTATCGCGTCAAGGACGAGAACGGCCAGATGGTTGGCGGTGCGATGTACGCATGGCGCCGTGCCTTCATCCGCGAGGACGGCACCACTCCTTGGTGGGCTAAGCTCGGCGCCGCTGCCTTCGCCGTCTTCACTGCGCTTGCCGCTCTTGGTATTGGCTGCGCGGTGCAGGCAAGCTCTATGACGGGCATCATCACCTCCGCTGGCGTTGACATCGATCCTTGGATTATCGGCGTCATAATCGTGGTTCTTTCGGCAATTCCCATTTTCGGCGGTGTTTCTTCCATCTCCAATCTATGCGAGAAGATCGTTCCCTTCATGGCCATCGCCTACGCGGGCGGATGCATCGTCATCTTGATCATGAACGCGGCTTATATCCCGGAATCTTTCGCCTTAATCTTCGAATGCGCTTTTACCTCCAAGGCTGCTTTCGGCGGTGCTTTGGGGTCGGGCATCATGGTTGCCCTCCAGTTCGGCTGCGCACGCGGTTTGTTCTCCAACGAATCCGGCCTTGGCTCTGCTCCTATCGTTGCGGCTGCAGCTCGTTCCGCCAATCCCTCCGAACAAGCCCTTATCGCCATGACGGGTACCTTCTGGTCAACCGTTGTCATCTGCTTGCTTACCGGTGTTGTTCTTGTTTCCACCATGCTTGCCTATCCTGAGGTTGGTAATGCGATCCTGGAGAACCCCGACGTTTGGACTGGCGCTAGTCTGGCTACCACTGCCTTCTCCAAGATTCCCTTTATCGGTCTTCCTATCTTGACCCTGGGCATGGTTTGCTTCAGTTATTCGACCATCATCGGTTGGTCGTATTACGGCAATCGTGCGATCACCTACCTGTTCGGCGTTAAAGGCATCAAGCCTTACCAGGTTGTTTACGTTGGCGTCGCCTTTTTGGGCGCAATTGGCGTTGGCGACATCGCATGGACCATTTCCGACATCACCAATGCCCTTATGGCGATACCCAACATCATCGTCGTGCTCTTGTTGAGCGGCGTGGTTGCTAAGGGCACCAAATACTTTGTCTATGGGAATCGCTTGACGGAGCAATATAAAGAAGACGTCCCTACGGTCGATCAGATTTAGCATTGCAAACAAACATCCATAATCGAGAAAGGCACCCTTGGGTGCCTTTCTCGATTGATTGGCTACTAACAAGCTTGGTTTGTTAGTAGCCGGTTGTTTCGTACTTACCGAATATGTTTTTGGGATATTGCAATCCCGTCAAATATCTTGTTTGCCGCTTGGTGGATCCTAGAGCGACTCAACGTATTCAATAAGGTCGTTTACTGTTTCAAGCCCTTCAGGCTCACCGAAATCGATGTTGAGCTCGTCCTCGAGCGCGCAAATCAGCTCAACCATGTCCAGGGAATCAATGTTGAGGGAATCGAAGGTGGAGTCGAGGGTGATGTCTTCGGGGGCGATATCGAGGTTTTCGTTCAGGATGTTCTTGATGATGTCGAGCGTGGACATTGTGATCCTTTCTTTTCTGAAGAATTGTTTATCGTCTTGTGCTTATGTGCTTATTGCAGATGGAATTGAGGGCGACGGCCCATCATGCGTTCACTGAAGGGCACGGTTTCTTTTTTAAGCTTCAAGCCACCCATGGCGGCCTCGGCTTTCGCACCGCCTGCACCCAGGTTCTCAAGTTCGCGGAAGATGTCCTGTTGGGTCATTTTCGGAGCATTTTCGCCGAAGTCGATCAAAAGCTTGGTGGGCATCTCGGTTTCGAGCATCTGCAAGGTGTCGAAGCCGAGGGACTCGAAGAGTGCCTGATCTTCGTCGCCGAAGCATTCGGTGAAGAGGGCGAGCTTGTTCGAGTCGGCGTAATCCATAAGGGGCTTCAAAAGGCTCTCGAGGCTCGCCTTGGAGTTGTTGGTGGTAGCCGCGAAAACCAGGTGCAAGAAGTCGGCGCCGCCCGTGAACTCCTCTTCCCAGCCAAAATCTGAGACCGGAGCCATGATTGCTTGCTGGCTGGTGATGAGGTAGCGATGGTTGCTATCGAGCGAGCAGTTCTTTTCGGCGTATTTGCAAGCTTCGCCTTCGTAGTACTCGTTGTCGAATTCCTGCTCGGAATGGCGATAGGCGATGAGGGCGCCGGAACCGTCGATCATGCTGAACACGCGGCCCGCATTGCAGCCCATTTCAACCAATTTGCTGTACTTGAGCAAAGCGTATTCCGCCTTCTGCGATTCATTGCATTTGATTCCTTCGAGGAAGGTCTTCATCCAAGGCTCGCTGAGCGACCTTTGGGCGAGCAGCTTGCTTGATTGCTCTTTGAGCTCGTTTTGCTCGGATGTAACGGTGACAAGTCCAGGCAGATGCATGGTATTCCTTACTTTTGTTCAGTTTTATCACTGCGATGTGCAAGGCTGCACAGTGCGCGCGTTTTCGCGTGTTTCGCAATGCGTAGGGGCAATTCTAACAGGTTAGACTTTTTTAGGCTTATCTTGGACTGACTGAATTCCTTAAAGCCAAGGCTCCCTTGAAGATAGCTTGCATTATTTGCGTGCTTACCAGGTATTATCCACTGTGCCGAAGCTATGAGGCTGGAGTAGTCGTTCGTAAGAAGCAGGTCGCAGCTAAGCAGTTGGGCTAAGCGCTTCCGAAGCTCTTCGTCGTTTGAAAACAGATAACAAACACGTATGCGTCCTAAGTCCTCAATCATTCTTGGCAGGTGGTAGCGGTCCTCTTCTTTCCATTTCACGATGGAGGCCTTTGGGAGTTTGCCCTTATAACGACTTTTGAAATCTTCAAGCTTGCTTTCATGGACGAGGAAATGGCTTGGTGCGGCGTGCGTGGCTTTGGGGCCTTGGAGCGTTTTGCGAGAGACGGCGGAAGCCAGGCGCTCAATGTTCGCGTCGGTGTCGATGACACAGGGGCATGCTGCATCGAGCGTCAGCTTAACTGGAGTTAAGTTATCAGCCGCAGCATGGAGCACCTTCGCGCCTTCTTCCGCGTTTCCGTAAAAGAAGATCTTTCCCGCCTCGCTTTTCACGGCGAGGTCTTTAGCGGTTTTGCTTGCTGGCAGGCAGAAGATATATCTGCTGTCGAAGGATTCCTGGCAAAGCCTGCGAAGAGTACGCGCCGTGGCGGGATTTGCCTCATGCGGGCAAAGAAGAATGCAGTTGCCCGCGCTGATAGCTTGAATCAAAGGAATCAGGCAATTCTGTAGCGGCTCTGTATGAGAGCCCACGATACTTACAAGGCCAAGAGGGCTTTGATGAATTATGGTTTTGCTTGTGAAGGGGAGCGGGATCTTCGTTGCGCTTTGCGGCCTTGACCAGGATTTCATGTTCGCAAGCGTAAGGTTCAGATTCCGATAAACCGGCACAAGCTCGGAAATGAAGGCATTTCGTGTTGGAGCTTTCAGATCCTCATGCAAAGCTTCAAGGATTTCCGTCTCGTGAGATTTGAGCCACGATTTCAATCTTTTAAGCGCTCGCGTGCGAAAAAGCAATTCCTGGGAGAAACCGCTTTGATGGTAGGCGAGCAAACGGTCGCAAATCTGCGTGAGCTCCGCGGCATTTGCAAGTTCAAGCGCGTAGGCTTCAACGTTGCAAGAGGAGTAGTAGGAAAGTTCTGCAGTTTTGTCCGATTCGCTCATGTTCCGAACCCGATTCCTTACGCGTTTAATTCGTTGATTTTAGTGAGGTATGGCTTGGTGAATTCGACGAAGTGCCGTGCGGCAGGCGAAGCTGAGGCAAGCGAGGGGCAGGCTATTCCCAAAGTGATGCTCGAGCTTGGATCGACGGGGATGCAAGCGACGTTGAAGTTCGTGCGTTGCGTCACCAGCTTGTTCATGATGCTTATGCCAAGTCCCTGTTCAACCATTGCCATCGTTGATGAGTTCTCGATGGTATCGAATACCACATTGGGGTGGATGTCGTGATCGTTCAAAAGCTTGAGCGTATCGATGTCCTGGCCGCGACCGGGCATGATGAAGGCTTGGTCTTGGCAGGCTTCCAAAGGAAAGCTCGCATTTTTGGCAAGGGGGTGGTCGCAGGGAAGCACGGCTACCATGGGGTCTTCGGCCAAGGGAATCCAGTCCCAGGCCATGGACTCCTCGTAGCTGATAAAGCCCAGATCAACCTCTTTGTTGCCAAGCCATTCATCGATTTCCTGATGAATGCCTTCGTTCATCTGAATGCGGATGTTGGGGAATTCCTTATGAAATTCCTTAACGACGCGCGGTAGCCAATGAGTGGCGACGCTTGGGTAGGAGCCGATGGTGACCGAGCCGGTGGAGAGGCCCTTCACCTCGGCTGCCAGCTGGAGCAGACGGTCTTCTTCGGCGATGATGGAACGCAGGGCGCCCATCAATTCCTCGCCGGCGCTAGTGGGGTACACACCGCGTTTCGTGCGCTCCAAAAGCGGGAATCCCAAATCACGTTCAAGCGCTGCGACCAGCTGGCTTACGCCCGATGGGGTATATGCCATGACCTGCGCAGCTTTGGAGAGGCTTCCTTCGTCTACGGCATGTATCATGGCGCGGTAACGCGAGGTTTCCATCGTGCTCCTAACTATTTTCACGTTTGCTGAGTGAGATATTAAGTGTTTCTAAATAATGGGGCAATATCGAGCTTGAATCCGATAATGAGTGCGAAGAAGCGCGCATGCTTTATACTTTTTGTTCATATGACCTGTTACTAAGCGTGGTTTTGCTAGGAGTTTAAGGATATGGATTACCAGAAAAGCTACGATCGCTGGTGTACGCGTGTGTCCGACGAGGCGCTTTCGATTGAGCTTAAGCAGATGGAGGGCGATTCCGCCGCTATTGAGGATGCGTTCTACAAGACGCTTGAGTTCGGCACTGCCGGCTTGCGTGGCGTGCTGGGCGCCGGCACCAACCGCATGAACATCCATACGGTCGGTCAGGCTACCCAGGGCATTGCCGATTTCATCAAGGCCGAACTTGCCGCTGACTCAGGCCTTTCCCCTCGCGTTGCCATTTGCTACGACTGCCGCATCAACTCCGAGCTTTTCGCCCATACCGCGGCGGGAGTTTTGGCCGCCAACGGTATCAAAGCTTTTGTGTTCCCGCGCTTGGAGCCTACGCCTTTGTTGAGCTTCGCCACGCGCGAGCTTTCGTGCGGAATAGGCATCAACGTGACCGCGAGCCACAATCCCGCCAAGTACAACGGGTACAAGGTTTACGGTCCGGACGGCTGTCAGATAGCAAGCGATATCGCGGCCGCCATTACCGAAGCCATTTCCAAAGTTGACGTGTTCGACGATGTTGAGTTTGGCGATTTCGAGCATTACCTGGCTCAGGGTCTCATCGAGTACGTCCCCGAATCCATCATCGACGATTTCATCGCGGCCTGCCTGAAGCAGGACGTCGCGCCCGCCAGCTCTAAGCAGGATCCCCTGAAATTGGTTTACTCTCCCTTGAATGGCACGGGCCTGGAGACGGTCGGTCGCATTCTTAAAGAAGTCGATATCACCGATATCCATGTGGTTCCCGAGCAGGCCAAGCCCGATGGGAATTTCCCTACCTGCCCTTCGCCTAATCCTGAAAGCCGTGAGGCGCTTGAGCTTGGCATTCGTTTGTGCGAAGAGGTGCACCCCGACCTCCTTCTGGCCACCGACCCCGACACCGACCGCGTGGGCGTTGCCGTTAAGGACAAGGACGACTATCAGCTGATCAGCGGCAATGAGATGGGCGTTTTGCTTCTTGATTATCTTTGCCGCATGCGCTCAGAGCTCGGCACCATGCCCGAAAAGCCCGTTGCGGTTACCACCATTGTTTCCACGAGCCTCGCTGACCAGGTGGCGGAGAATTACGGTGTTGAAATGCGCCGCTGCCTGACGGGCTTTAAATACATCGGCGGCATTATTGCCGAGCTCGAGGCCGAAGGCCATCCTGAGCGATTCGTGTTCGGCTTCGAGGAAAGCTACGGATACCTTGCCGGAACGCATGCGCGCGATAAGGATGCCGTCGTCACCTCCATGCTTATTTGCCAGATGGCACGCTATTATCGCAGTATCGGCAAAACGCTCTATACCGCGATGCAGGACATCTACGCTCAGTACGGCTTTCATCGCAATCGAACCTTGAGTTTCACCTTCGAGGGCGTTTCGGGTTCGCAGAAAATGAAGGATCTGATGAGCTTCTTCCGCGAAAGCGCTCCTTCTTCTATTGGCGGATTGGCCGTTGAGGGCGTACTGGACTACCGGGAAGGCGTTAACGGGCTTCCGAGCGCCAACGTCATCGAGTTCGACCTTGAAGGTGGTAACAAGGCAATCGTTAGGCCAAGCGGCACCGAGCCCAAGATCAAAATCTATGTCTTCAGCGTAGGGGCAGATGCGGGACAGGCCGATGAGCTTAACCAGCGCATCGGCGATGCCGTGTCTGGTTATATGGAATAGGGGAGCAGCGCTATGACAGATGAACGCTACCGCTACATCGACATCGATTCAGCTTCAGACGACGATGACGAGCTTATCGTCGTCAGCGCGTCCACTGTCAATGCGCCTGCAAGCCCAGCATCTGATAACTCGCGTACGTCTTGCTATTCCGTAAAAGAAATGTCTACAGAACAGGAAGGGCGCGCCTCGGCAAAGGAAGAGCGCGCAGCTCAAGTTTTGCCCAGCGACGCGGTGCATCAATCGGAAACTCCGAATGAAGCCAAAGCTAGCACCGAGCAGAACGCCCCCGCAACACATGATGAGGACTTAAACCCCGAGGTGCCCTTCGCCAATATGCAGCGCATTATCTTGGCGGCACTTGCCCTGCTCGTAATCGTTTTCGCCGTATATCTTCTTACGGGCTGTTCCTCAACTGGTGAAAAACAGCAGAACGTGGAGCGGGCCACCAACAAGGTGATTTTGCAATACAGCCTTTTCACCAACAAATCGAAGTCTGTGTCGACGAGCGCCTACGATGTCACCGGCGATGGGGAAGTGGACAAGATCACGCTCAAGCCCGTTCTTAAAAAAGACTGGCAAGGCAAAAAATATCTTTCTGAAATCACCTTGATCATTAACAAAAAGCAGGCCATCAGTTTCACCGCCACCAATCATTCGTATCTTAAAAAGGTAAGCGACGTTAACCTTAAGCTCATGGATCTCTCCGACGGCTCCCAGTTCATCTACGTCAGCGCGCGCGACCATGATCAAGAGGGCTTCTCCGGTGTGTACAAGTACCAGAAGAAAAAGCTCAAACCGGTTATCACCAGCTACGCAAGCAGCGAGTGCGTCTGGTCGCCGATTTCAGAGATGAAGAACTACAACATGAGCGCGCAAGCTGTTGATGATGGCGTTCAGGTGACCATCGATTTCACGTGCTACGCCACCGGGCTCACCAAGGCAACTTTCGACTTCACCAGCCGAGACGGCTCCTTGGCGCTCGAGCACGATGAAGCGGTCTCCTTCTCGTACCGCTCCCTTAACGCGCATTCCTACGATACAGCCGCACTCACCGCCGGGCGTAGCTTCACCGTTTATCGTGAACGCGACCTGCAAAGTTTCCCCTTCGAGGTTTCCCCCGGCGAAACCTGCACGGTCGAATCCATAGCCCTTGACGGCAATCGCCTGCTCTTCAAAATCAAGGTCGACGACAACGAAGGCTGGATAGCCAACCCGAGCTATGGATCGCAAACCTTGTTCGAGGAAACATCGACCACGGACGATTTCGACGAGGAGGCAAGCGACGCCTAGGCTTTCGGCCCTTTGCGTGTGCGCTTGGTTTCGTGCGGTAGCTAAAGGAAATAATTTTCAATTTTCCTTGCATGCGAGCCGAGTTTTGATATAGTAAACGAGCTGTAACAAGTGAAGCTTCGTACTTCCACCTGTTTCGGCGCCTGGTTATCAGGTTGCTGATGGGTTTTAAAATTGCCTTATAGGTACTTTTAAGCCCGCAGGTATGCGGGTTTTTTTGTTGCAGTGATTTTGGGCCTCATCGTTTGCCCGATGATGAGGTTGCTTTTATGAAGGAGGTGGGCACTATAGCTGCTCAAGAGCCACGTCTCAACGGCGCAATCCGTGCTCGTGAGGTTCGTCTGATCGATTACGACGGAACTCAGCTCGGTATCTGCCGTATCGAGGAAGCTCAGCGTGTCGCTGACGGCAAGAACCTTGACTTGGTCGAGATCGCCCCCCAGGCGGATCCTCCGGTTTGCCGAATCATGGATTACGGCAAATTCAAGTACGATCAGGCCATTCGCGCCAAGCAAGCTCGCAAGAAGCAAAGCAAGGTCGAAGTCAAGGAAATGAAGTTCCGCCCGAAGATCGATGTGGGCGACTACACCACCAAGAAGAAGCACGTTCTTCGCTTCCTCGAAAGTGGTTCCAAGGTCAAGATCACCATCATGTTCCGCGGTCGCGAGATGTCGCATCCCGAACAAGGTCTGACCATCCTCGAGCGTCTGGCCGACGACTTAAAGGACGTTGCGGTTATCGAGAACCAGCCTAAGATGGAAGGCCGCAACATGCACATGCTTATCGCTCCTTTGCCTTCCGCAGTGAAGAAGAAGGACAAAAAGGAAGATTAGGGAAAGGAAAACCAATGCCTAAGATGAAGACCCATAAGGGCACCGCCAAGCGCTTCCGCGTTACCGGTTCTGGCAAAATCATGCGCTCCAAGGCTTACAAGAGCCACATCCTGACCAAGAAGAGCCAGAAGCGCAAGCGTAATTTCCGTCATGAAACAGAAGTTGCCAAGTCTGACCAGAAGGTCATCGCTCGCAACCTCGGTCTTCGATAGTAGTAAGGGAGATATAAGATGCCTCGTGTAAAGCGTGCAGTTCATGCTCACAAAAAGCGCCGTACCATTCTGAAGCGTGCAAAGGGTTATTACGGTGCAAAGAGCCGTTCCTACCGTGCCGCAAAGGAGCAGGTCCAGCACTCCCTGCAGTACCAGTATCGCGATCGCCGCAACAAGAAGCGTGAGATCCGTCGTCTTTGGATCACCCGTATCAACGCTGGCGCCCGTATCAACGGTATGTCCTACTCCACTTTCATGAACGGCTTGAAGAAGGCCGGCGTGGAGCTTGACCGCAAGGTTCTCTCCGATATGGCGATCAACGACGCAGAGGCTTTTGCCGCTCTCGTTGAGATTTCCAAGAAGGCCCTTGCCTAGGTTTTCCTTCTTTAGATTATTAAAGCTCCAGTCCTTTCGGGCTGGAGCTTTTTTGTGCTCGCGTTTAGCGCCAGGGGTCTTCTTCGTAGTGCGGGGCGCTTAGGTTTCCGTCATGGAAATCGGAATAAGGGTCGTAGAGGTCATCGTCCTCGTTGGATGCAAGTCTGAGTTCGTTCGTTGGGTTTTGATTTTTAGGCCCGAGGGGAGTGGTCTGCTGCTTGATGGTGAATCGGGGTTTTTTCTCGTTTTGCATTTTTCCCTGCTATTCTTGGTTACCTGTCAGAAGAATTAGTGCGACAGTTGCTATCTCGCATACAAGAATAGGGGAAAGGTGGGCTTTTGAAGGTCACAAGGATTGAAGAAAACGATGGCGTTTTGACGCTCAGGATCGATCTCAACGCAATGGAGGTTGCCGAGGGCTTCGACAAAGGTCTTGATCTGTTCGTTACTCAGCTTGGCCTTGCCAACCTTGAGGGCAAGAGCTCTCGCGAGAAGATCGAGAAGGCGCTCGAACCTGACTTGGCGAAAGAGACCATTGAGTCGGCCATCATGAGCTATTTCATTCCTTATGCCCTTACCGAAGAGAAGATTATTCCGGTGAGTTCGGCAGACGTTAAGGCACAAACGGTTCTTTCCGATTTGCTTCCCTTCACTTTCACTATGCGCGTTATCCCCAAGCCTACTTATGCGCTTTCCGATTACGACAGCTTCGAGGTTGATGTTCCGGTAAGCCGCAAGGTGTCCGAAGAGGATATCGACGCACAGCTGCAAATGCTTTCCGCCGAGTTTGCTCGCGCGCAAGCGATCGACAAGGGCGAAGATCCTGTTACGGCGGTTCCTGAGGCCGTAACCGATGAGTGGGTTCAGTCCAAGTTCGGCGACAGAGGCATCAATTCCGTGTCGGAGCTGCGCGAATCTTTCCGCGCTCAGGCAACTAAAGTGCTTGAGGAACAATTCGAGCAGTTCTTCATGGCGGCGGTTATGGAGCAGTATTCCAAGCGCCTGCAGGGCGAGATTAGCGCATCCATGCAGTCTGCTGTCGCTGAGGACCTTTGGCAGTCCTTGTCGGCACAGGTGGAGCAACAGGGCAAGAG
The DNA here is from genome assembly GCA_963635145.1 of Oscillospiraceae bacterium. Taxonomy (GTDB): domain Bacteria; phylum Actinomycetota; class Coriobacteriia; order Coriobacteriales; family Eggerthellaceae; genus Anaerotardibacter. Next base: position 68,055 of record CAVHFE010000001.1, on the reverse strand, counting down.
CATGGAATACTACCTTGAGGAGCAGGAGCTTACCGAGGACGAAGTAAGGGAAACTCTGAAGGGACAGGCCTATGCGCAGCTCTTACAGGGCTTCGTGCTTGATGCCATTTATGCTCACGAGGACATCAAGGTTGAGATGCCTGACCTTATGAAGCTTTTGCATCAGATGGCGCCCGGTGGAGAAGAGGAATACTTCAACATGATGCAGGAAACCAAGCGTACCTTCCTTCTTATGGAGGGCGCACAGCGCGCCAAGGCGCTCGAGTGGATTCACGACAACATCAAGGTTGTCGGCGAATAGGCTGGTTATCATCGGGCGCTAAATCTGCACGATCCCCCTATTTGACTTTTTGGCTCCTGCGTTGTGGCGGGAGCCTTTTTGTTGCTTCGTACCCATCGCTAACCTGCGTTTATGGTCTATACTTGACAACTGAACACGTTCATATTGCGTGAATATAGGTTTACGTGCGGTTTCGCAAGAGGGGTTGGCGCGTTTTGCGCCAAGAGGATTGCGCAATCGCAGAAGGCGGTGATTTTCATGGCAGCACCCACGACCCTTCATCAGAGGAACATCGTTTTGGTTGGTCAGGATGGAGCAGGTAAAACATCCCTGGCCGAGGCGATGCTGTTTGTTTCGGGAAGAACCACGCGAATGGGCACCACTCACGACGGAAAGTCCTATCTTGATTACGACGACGAGGAGATTCGCCGTCGCTTCACTTTGGGCACTTCCATCGCGCCCATCCCGTACAAGGATTACAAGATCAATCTTCTTGACACTTCGGGGCAACCCGACTTCATTGGCGACGCCCTTTGCTCGATGGCATCTGCCGAAATGGCCATGTTCGTCATCGACGCGGTAACGGGCCCTCAGGCTATGCACAACCATTTGTGGCATGAAGCCGAGCTCATGCGTTTGAGCCGTTGCATCTTCATCAACCATATTGATAGGGAGGGCGCCAACTTCGATTTGATTATGGCGCAGCTGCATGCGCGTTTCGGTTCACGCTTGGGGGCGGTCACCATTCCTTTAGGGGTCGACAAGGAATTCAAGGGCGTCATCGACGTGTTGCGTGGCAAGGCTCGTTACTACCTCGACGACGAGGAGCGCGTTGAGGATATCCCCGATGAATATCTTGATGCCTACGAGACAGCGCGCGAGAAGCTTTGCGATTTGGTGGCCGAAGCCGACGAGGACTTGATGATGAAGTACCTCGATGGCGAGGAGCAGCTTACCCAAGGCGAGCTTGAGCGGCTGCTTGACGAGGCGATTGCGCAAGAGCTCTTCATTCCCGTGTACGTTGGCTCAACCATCGTCAAGCAGGGCATTCAGAGCCTTATGGAAGACATCTGCACCTACTTCCCCCATCCGCGCTCGCATGGCGCCTATCCCTTGGCGGATGGCGGCTCCATCGCGGTGGACGAGACGGGCGAGCCTGCAGGCGTCGTTTTCAAGACTATCTCCGACCCTTACGTTGGACGCCTGAGCTTCATCAAAGTTCTTTCCGGTTATCTGGAGCCGGGGCAGGAGCTTATCTGCGCTCGCACCGGACATAAGGAGCGCATCGGTCATCTTTACGTGATGATGGGCAAGGAGCCCACCGACGTTAAATCCGCAAAGGCGGGCGACATCATCGTCGTTCCTAAGCTTGGCGAGGTTAGGACCGGCGACACGCTTTCCTTGAAAGGCGATTTAGCGGTCCAGCCCTTATCCTTGCCGCGCCCGCAGTATCCCGTGGTGATCGAGGCATGCAAGCGCGCCGATGAGGATAAACTCGGCACCTTCCTTTTGCGCCAGGTGGAAGCCGATCCTACTTTGCGCCTGGTACGAAACGAGGAGACGGGCCAGCAGGTGCTCTATACCATGGGCGACTTGCAAGTTGATGTGCTCCTTAACCGCTTGAAAGCCCAACTCGGGATTGAGATTGAACTGAAGCCCGTTCGCATTGCTTATCGCGAGACCATCAGAAAGGAAGCGCAGGCTCAGGGACGCCATAAGAAGCAAACTGGCGGCTCCGGCCAGTTCGGTGATTGCTGGCTGCGCATTTCGCCTAATCCAGGCGGCGGCTACGAGTTCGTGAACGAGGTCTTCGGCGGCCATATTCCTAAGAATCTTATTCCTGCCGTCGATAAGGGCGTTCAGGAGACTATGGCGGAAGGCCCCGTTGCCGGATATCCCATGGTGGATGTGAAGGTTGCCTGCTTCGACGGCTCCTATCATGCGGTTGACTCCAACGAGATGGCCTTCAAAACAGCTGCCCGCATCGCCTTCAAGGCCGCCGTTGAGCTGGCCAATCCCGTTATCCTGGAGCCTTATTGCGAGCTGAACATCGTCGTTGGCGAGGCTTATGCGGGTGCCGTCATGGGTGACATCTCCACGCGCCGCGGTCGCATCATCGGCACCGATTCGACCGATGACGGCGAAACCATCGTCGTGGTGCGCGTACCCTATGCCGAGGTCATCACTTACACCAAGGATCTTCGCGCGCTGACGCGCGGATCCGGCAGTTATTCGCTTTCCATGGTCGGCTACGAGCCTGTTCCCCATGAAATCCAGCAAAAGCTTATCGAGGAGCATAAAGCTCAAGACTAAGCGAGCTTGCTTTCCCATTGAAAAGGCGGTGTCGAATGTGACATCGCCTTTTCGTGTAGATGAAGGCTCTGTGCGCGGCGTGGTTTATCAGCATGTTTGCGTTAAAATCTAGGTTCATGCAAAGAAGTGCACGTTTAAGAAACGCATTTATATAAGGAGAACGCAATGTGCGGAATCGTTGGATTTGTGGGGCGCACCACGGCAAAGGATGTCCTGCTCGAAGGCTTGAAGCGCCTCGAGTACAGGGGTTACGACTCGGCCGGAATCGCTGTTTTGCGCGATTCCGAGATTGAGGTCGTACGCCGTCTTGGAAAAGTGCGACGCCTGGTTGAAAGCATTGGCGAGGATGATTGCCTGGGCACCTGCGGTATCGGGCATACACGCTGGGCAACACATGGCGCCCCTTCCGAGCGTAACGCGCATCCGCACACCTCGTGCGCAAACGATATCGCTGTTGTGCATAACGGCATCATCGAGAACTTCGCCGAGTTACGCGAAGAGCTTGAGAGCAAAGGCCATGTTTTCGCTTCCGACACCGATACCGAGGTTGCCGCGCACCTTATCGAAGAGGCCTATGAGGGTGATTTGCTCGCTGCGGTGCGCCAGGCCACTTCCCGCATGATCGGTGCTTACGGCTTGGCGGTTGTTTCCAGCCACAACCCCGACACCATCGTCGTTACCCGTAAAGATTCGCCGATAGTTTTGGGCGTGGGCGAAAAGGGGTCTTATCTTGCCTCCGACATCGTTGCGTTAATCGATGCGACGAGGGATGTGGTTATCCTCGAGGACGAGCAGTATGCGGTTATGAGCCCTGATGGAATCGCTTATTACGACTCCGAAGGTAAGCAGATCGAGCCCGAGATCACCCATATCGATTGGAGCTTGGACGCCGCCGAAAAGGGTGGCTACCCCGATTTCATGCTCAAGGAAATTCATGAGCAGCCTCGTGTCGTACGCGATACCTTGTCGGGCAGGTTCTCCGGTTCAGAGATTTGCATTGACGAGCTTTCCTTGAGCCGTACCGAACTCAACTTCATCGACCGCGTTTACATTATCGCCTGCGGCACCTCTTACCATGCCGGCCTGATCGCAAAAGACCTGATTGAGGCTTGGGCGCGCATCCCAACCGAGGTCGAGGTTGCCTCCGAGTTCAGGTACCGCAACCCCATCATCACGCCGACCACCTTGGTTGTTGCCGTTTCCCAGTCGGGTGAAACGGCCGACACCCTTGCTGCCATTCGCGATGCGCGCATTAAGGGCGCCAAGGTCTTCGGCATCACCAACGTAATCGGTTCCCGCGTTGCCCGCGAGTCCGACGGCGTCATCTACACCAAGGCCAACAAAGAGATCTCCGTCGCGTCTACCAAGAGCTTCACCGGCCAGGTTGTCAGCCTAACCTTGCTTGCGATGCTCCTTGCGCGCAGCCGCGGTAAGTTCAACCAGGCTCAAACCCGCATCCTCTTCAGCGAGCTCGCCGATTGCGCCGATGCAATCGAGCAGGTGCTGCAAAACGTCGATCAGGTTAAAGAGGCTGCCAAAATCTTCGATGGGCGCGATTCGGCCTTCTTCATCGGACGCGGCATGGGAGCTGCAACCTGCTACGAGGGCGCGCTCAAGCTCAAGGAAATCAGCTATGTTCACGCCGAAGCTTATGCGGCGGGCGAGATGAAACATGGCCCCATCGCCCTGATCGACGAAGGCTTCCCCGTGGTTGCTGTGGCAACGCAGAGCCCCATCTACGACAAGGTCATCAGCAACCTTAAGGAATCGGAATCCCGCGGAGCTTCCATCATCGCCATCGCAACCGAAGGAGACCGCTCTATTGCGGATTTGGCCGACAAAGTCATTTACATCCCCAAGGTGCGCGACAGCTTCATGCCCATCGTCGCCAGCGTTCCCTTGCAACTTCTTGCAAGGGAAGTAGCGGTTGCTCGCGGCTGTGACGTCGATCAGCCCCGCAACCTGGCCAAGTCGGTCACGGTGGAGTAGGGGATGATCGCTCAATCTGGGCACCTTGACGAGGCTCCACCGCAAGCTACCCCTGCTGCGAATCCCGGTCAAGGTGCCAAAAGCGATGGAAGGGTTCTGGTTGGCGTCAACGTCGTCGACCTAGACCGATTGAATCGAGCGCTTGAGCGAACCCCAAGCTTCATCAAGCATTGCTTCACCGAAGCCGAGCAAGCTGCCTGCAAGGCCATGCCCGCCCCTCAGATGGGCTATGCATCTCGTTTTGCGGCGAAGATCGCTGTTTGCAAGGCGCTTGAAGTAGAAGGTGCAAGCTACATTTGCCCTCGCTGCATAGAGATAAGCCAAAGCGCCAAGGGCAAGCCAAGTGCCAAGCTGTCGGGCCGCATCGCCTCCATCGCCGAGACCTTGGGTGTCATGGAGATTCCTTTGAGTTTCTCTTATACGCACTCCGAGGCTGCGGCTTGCGCCATGGCCATAACCAAGGATTCTGTGAGCAAGGCGAAAGAGCGCGTTGATCAAAAGCAGGAGCTGGCCAAACGTTTTCGTCAAGCACGCTCCGTCCTTGACGAATTGCCTGGATCCGAGCCGGTCTTCGAGCAGGCGACGCTTCCGGGTGTGCGTTAGGAAAGGTTAGACATGTATTTCTACGATCGTTTTTCTAAATACGTTAAATCCTATACCGACCAAGACCTTGCGTCTTGGCTGCCTTTCCCCGCGCAGGAGTCCAACAAATATTCCCGCGGTAAGGTTATCGTCGTTGCCGGTTCGTCTTCTTACCCGGGTGCGGCGGTTATGTGTTCCAAAGGGACGCAGCTCTCGGGCGCTGGCTATACCGAGGTCTTCACGGCGAAACGAAACGTGCCATTGATTCAAACGACACGTCCTTCTTTGGTGGTGCGTTCCTTCAAGAAGCTCGATTGGGGTTCATTGCCCAACTATCATCGTAACGGTGCAATCGTCTTCGGGCCGGGCATCGAAGCGAGCGACGCAACAGCAAAGACCCTGCTTAAAAACCTCATCGACTATTGCCCGACGCCGTTGCTCATCGATGGTGGTGGTTTCGACCATCTGCCGACCGAGGAATTCCATCGAGCTATGCGCATCCGCGGCGAAAAAGGCTTGCCAACCGTGCTCACGCCCCATCCGGGCGAGGCCACTCGCTTGGGCGTGCCGATGGGAATCGACCCTCATGACGATTTTGAGCGCATGGCCATGGATCTTGCCGATTGCTACAAGGCTATCGTCGTCTTGAAAGGCCCCAACACCACCATTGCCACCACCGAGGGCTACGTCACCGTCACCGAAGGAACGTCCGCCCTGGCGAAGGCCGGTACGGGCGACGTTCTCGCAGGCTTCATCGGTGGTTTCCTGGCGCAACGTCTCGACCCTTTCAAAGCAAGCCTTTTAGGTGTTGTGCTTCATGCGCGCGCAGGCCTGATCGCCGCCGATCGAATGGGTCCTATCTGTGTATGCGCCGACGACCTTCTTGACATGTTCCCCAAGGCGGTCATGGAATTAGCCGAAAAGTTGAACGAGGTAGACGCTAATGGGCGATAACGAGCAGATGCGCCTTGTTGGTGAAGAGGCTCAAGCGGACGCCGAGCTTAGCGTCGGAGAGCGCATCGAGCGCCTTCGCAAGGAAATAGAAAAGCATACGTACAACTACTATGTGCTTGATGCGCCCACCATCTCGGACGCCGCCTTCGACTCCCTGATGCGTGAGCTCCAAGAACTTGAGCGGGCTCACCCTGAATTCCTTGACCCCGCAAGCCCCACGCAAAGGGTTGGTGGGGCGGTAGACGCTTCACAGTTCAGCGCCGTTGTCCACGAGCAGCGCATGTACTCGCTCGACAATGCGATGTCCCTGGAGGAGCTTGATGCATGGATGGATCGCGTCGAGGCGGCTCTTGGCTATCTGCCCTCCCTTGTTGCCGAGCTCAAAATCGACGGCTCTTCCATCGCCTTAAGCTACGAAAACGGAAGGCTTGTGCGTGCCGCCACCCGAGGAGATGGCACAACGGGTGAGGATGTCACGGTCAATGTTCGTACCGTCAATGATGTGCCCCTGCGTATGAGGGCTGAAGGACTGAACGGCACCACGAGGCCCAAGCTTGAGCTTCGTGGTGAGATTTACATGCCTAAAAAGAGCTTCGAATCGCTGAACGTTCAGAACCATGCTCTGGGTAAGGCCTCTTTCGCAAACCCGCGCAATGCCGCAGCCGGCAGCCTGAGGCAAAAGGACCCAAAGGTCACCAGGAACCGTGATCTTTCCACTTTCATGTATGCCATCGCCGACGAACGGGCGATTTCCGCCGAGGGTCAGTGGGACTTGCTCCAATGGCTTAAGCAGGCAGGCTTCCATGTGAACCCCGATGTGCGCCGTTGCGCGAATCGCGAGGAAGTGCGTGCGTTTTGTCGGAAGTGTCTTGATATGCGATCGGATCTTCCGTACGACATCGACGGCGTCGTCGTCAAAGTCGATTCCTTTTCCTTGCAAGAAGAGCTCGGATTCACCGCGCGTGCTCCCAGGTGGGCCATTGCTTACAAATTCCCTCCAGAGGAAAAAACCACCCTCCTTCGCGACATCACGGTTCAGGTTGGTCGAACGGGCGCCTGCACACCGGTAGCCGAGCTGGAGCCTGTTTTGGTTGCAGGCTCGGTTGTTGCGCGCGCAACGCTCCACAACGAGGACGAGGTGCAGCGCAAGGACGTGCGCATTGGTGACACCGTCATCGTCCGCAAGGCGGGCGATGTTATTCCGGAGATCCTAGGCCCCATCCAAAGCCTGCGCCCGTCGCATGCGAGCGTGTGGCATATGCCTGCCGATTGCCCCAGCTGCGGTTCACCTTTGGTGCGTGAAGAAGGGGAAGCTGCCTATCGCTGCGTTTCCCTCGATTGCCCTGCGCAAGCGCACGAACGCTTGGTTCATTGGGCAAGCCGCGATGCTCTCGACATCGAAGGTTTGGGCGATGAACTGATCAGGCAACTGATTGAGCAAGGCAAGGTCCGTGACGTTGCCGACTTCTACGAACTCGACTTCGAGACATTGAGCTGCTTGGATACCGGACGTACCAACAAACAGGGCGAAGCTATCGTCGTTGGTGGCGTTGTGGCAGCGAAGGTGCTGGAGCAAATCGCGCTTTCCAAAAAGAAAGATTTCTCGCGCGTTCTGTTTGGGTTGGGCATCAGGCACGTGGGTAAAACCACTGCGCAGATGCTTTGCAAGGTTCACCCATCGCTCGATTCGCTCAATTCGGCTTCTGTTGAGGAGCTTTCCGCGATCGAGGGCATCGGGCAGATCATGGCGCAAAGCATCCGCTCCTTCCTCGATAATCCCGACAACAAACGCGTGATGTCGCGTTTGGTGGAGCTTGGTTTCACCATGAGAGAAAGCGTTGACGATAACGAGCTTCCGCAGACACTTGCGGGCTTGACCTTCGTTCTAACGGGCACGCTGGTTGAATCCGGCATGTCGCGCAACGAGGCGGGGGATGCTCTTAAAGCCTTCGGTGCTAAAGTCACCGGCTCGGTTTCCAAGAAGACAAGCTACGTCGTGTGCGGCATGGATGCCGGCTCGAAGCGCGACAAAGCCTTGAGCCTTGGCGTGCCCGTGCTCAATGAAGCTCAGTTCATCAAGCTTATCAAAGAAGGATCCCTTGAGGATGCGCTTGCCGTTGCCTCCGATGGGATTTTGGAAGGCTGATCTTTTATGGCAAAAGTTCGGCTAGACGACCTTCTGATCGAGCTCGGTTACTTCAAGGACCGAGATGAGGCTTTGCGCGCCGTTATCGCTCGCGAAGTCCGTGTCGATGACGTCTACGCCACCAGTGCAGCCCTTAAGGTTGCCCCCGATTGCGACTTGTTCGTCAAAGGTGCGAAGCGCTACGTCTCGCGCGGTGGCCTCAAGCTGCAGGGGGCGCTCGACCATTTCAATCAGTCGTGTAATGGCTTGAAGTGCATCGATGTTGGCTCGAGCACGGGTGGCTTCACGGATTGCATGCTTCAAGCGGGTGCCGAAAGCGTTGCAGCCGTTGACGTCAATTACGGTCAGCTGGCGCATTCCTTGCGCAATGATTCGCGCGTCAGCGTGTTCGAGCGCACCAACATCCGCTTGGCCGACCCTCAATCGCTCGGCGCACCTTTCGACCTTATCGTTTGCGATTTAAGCTTTATCGGGATTGCTGGTTTGGCGGGAGTTTTCGCCTCGCTCGGCAAGCCGGGCAGCGTATTCATCGGCCTGATCAAGCCCCAGTTCGAAAGTCGTCACGAAGAAACGGAGCGAGGGGTGGTTACCGATCAGCACGTTCGAGAGCGCGTCGTCGATGAGGTTGTTGATGCTTTGAGCTCGGTCGGCTTCACGGTCGACGGCGTCGTGGAAAGCTCCATCACCGGTCGCAAGCGTGGTAATACCGAATATCTCGTTCGTGCGGTTCTGCAATAAGGCTTGCTCTCTCGATATTCAAATGAGGGTTCACTGCCTTTTCGCTTATGGCGTCGAGCGCGAGCTTGTTGAGCGTAGCGTAACCCGTCGTTGCCAATATGCGTGAAACGCTTCGTTTTATCGAGCTTTCGCTTAGTGCCAATTCGGCTGCAAGTTCTTTGCGCGAATAGCCCTTGCATGCAAGCCTCGCAATCGTGTTTTCTTGGGGTGTTAGCGCACCAATCGCTTTTGCGAGCGCGGTTTCCGGAGGAGAGCTGGTGTATCCCGCGGCACTCGCTCGAATAAGAGCGACAAGCTCGTTTTTCTTTGCATCGGTGCGAGCGATGCTGGTGCTGCCGAGCTTCATGATTCGGTTTCTGAGTTGCAGGTCGTTTGAGTCGAGCAGCACCAGGGTGCCTTTTGGGTGTTTGTTTTCGATTGTCTGTTCTAGCGTTTGAAGCGCTTCGTCGGGCTTATCTTCGTTGAACTTGCAGATATGAACAAGCGAGGTCGTATTGCTTTGCGCTTCGCGCTTGCTCAGTTGGGCTCGCCTCTTGTTCTCGCGCTCTTCGTTTAGCAGGCAAAAGTCACTTTGCGAATCAATAAGGCTGCAAAGCGCCTGACAAAACAGCTCACCCATTTCGCTGATGGTGATGTAAATCATCGTTCGACTTTCCTTTGAAATCGATTTGGAACGTGATCTTGAGGCTAGGGAAGCGCTTAGACGGATAACGGCCGACACCATGGCGCAGGTGCTACTACTTCGTGACACTTTGCGGAATTTTGCCCTAAGGCTACTGAAAAGCTTTGCTCTTGCACGCAGGCTTCTTGCCACTTGTAGGGAAGCTCGCATGTTCGGCTTTGAGCAAATCTTGCATTTGGCCCTAAGCGGTAGGGGAGTATCTGGTAGGCTTTCATATGCGAAATTCGCTCGTTTGAGCAATGCATTTTAGGAAGGGATTCTGCATGCAGATTACTCCGGAGGAAATCTCGGAAACGCTGGCTATGGTTAACCAGCAGCATTTGGACATTCGTACCATCACGCTCGGTTTGAACATGCGTTCTTGCGGCCACGAGGACGTCAACGAGATTGCTCGCCGCGTCTACGACCGCATGACAACGGCTGCCGAAAAGCTTGTTCCCACGGCTGAGCAGCTTGAGCGAGAGTACGGCGTGCCCATCGTCAACAAGCGCATTTCGGTTACTCCGATCGCCGAGGTTGCCGCTGCTTGCACCTCAACGGATTTGACACCCATCGCCATTGCCATGGACAAGGCGGCCAAGGAAGTCGGCGTTGATTTCGTCGGCGGCTTCTCCGCTTTGGTGCACAAGGGCGCCTCACGTGCCGATTTGAATCTGATGCACTCGATCCCCGAGGCGCTTGCCGCCACCGACTACGTCTGCTCGAGCGTCAACATCGGCTCGACGCGTGCCGGCATCAACATGGATGCCGCTCTTATCATGGCCAAGCAAATCAAGCGCGCTGCCGAGCTGACCGCCGATAAGCAATGCATCGGCGCAGGTAAACTGGTGGTCTTCTGCAATGCCGTTGAGGACAATCCCTTCATGGCTGGCGCTTTCCATGGCTCCGGTGAGGCCGATGAGGTTATCAACGTCGGCGTTTCGGGCCCTGGTGTGGTTCGTCATGTTCTTGCCAGCATGCCCAAAGACGCCGACCTCACCACCGTCGCCGAGGCTATCAAAGCAACGGCCTTCCGCATCACACGCGCCGGCGAGCTGATGAGCCGGGAAGCTTCTAAGCGCCTTGGCTACGCCAAGGGCATTCTCGACCTGTCTTTGGCTCCTACTCCTGCCGATGGTGACTCCGTTGCGGAAATCCTCGAGTGCATCGGCGTTGGGACTTGCGGCGGCCCCGGTACCACGGCTGCGCTTGCTATGCTCAATGATGCCGTTAAAAAGGGCGGCGTCATGGCCTCTTCTTCCGTTGGCGGCCTTTCCGGCGCTTTCATTCCCGTGTCCGAGGACGCTGGCATGATCCGAGCCGCCGAGCAGGGTGCCCTTTCCCTTGAGAAGCTTGAGGCCATGACCTGCGTTTGCTCAGTTGGTCTGGACATGATCGCCATTCCTGGCGACACCTCCGTCGAGACCATCCTGGGCATTATCGCCGATGAGGCTGCTATAGGCATGATCAACAACAAGACCACCGCCGTACGCTTGATCCCTGCTATCGGCAAAAAGGTGGGCGACCGTTTGGACTTCGGCGGTTTGCTCGGTTATGCCCCGGTTATGCCCGTCAACCAGGCCGCAGGCTCCGTTTTCGCAGGGCGTGGTGGCAGGATCCCGGCCCCTATCAACTCTTTGAAGAACTAGTTTTCAGCTTTTAGGCTAGCTGCCTTAGCTCGTTTTCAAACATCGTGCGGCTACTTGTGTGAATACACAAGCTGCACGATGTTTCTTTTTGTGATGCTGGTAAAATAGGAAAGCTACGCATCGCCTTCATTTGCGATGCATTCACACTTCATGCTGACTTGTGCGCTAATCGCCAGGTTCAACCTGAAAGGAGAGGGTTTTCGTGGATCGTATCTGCAAGCCCATCACAGATAAAAATCAGACCTTGCGCCTGGGCATTGATGTCGGCTCGACCACCGTCAAGGTCTCGGTCATCGATGAGGGCAACGACATCCTGTACGCCGTGTACCGCCGTCATCATGCCGATGTTCGCGCCACGGTCCTTGAGGTGCTTAAAGAAGCAGCTGATTATTTCCCCGAAACGAAGGTCACGGTTTCCATCACCGGTTCCGGCGGCTTGCTTTTGGCTCAGTGGCTGAACTTGAGCTTCGTTCAGGAGGTCATCGCCTCCAAGACCGCTGTCGAAACCTTCATTCCCAAGACCGACGTTGCCATCGAACTCGGCGGCGAGGATGCGAAGATCATCTACTTCGACGAAGGCATTGAGCAGCGCATGAACGGCACCTGCGCAGGAGGCACCGGTGCCTTCATCGATCAGATGGCAAGCTTGCTTGATACCGATGCCGCCGGCTTGAACGAGCTGGCTAAGAGCCATACCGTTTTGCATCCCATTGCTTCTCGTTGCGGCGTTTTTGCCAAGACCGACGTACAGCCCCTTTTGAACGAAGGCGCTCGCAAAGAGGACATCGCGGCATCCATTTTCCAATCCGTCGTCACTCAGACGATTTCCGGCCTTGCCTGCGGCAGGCCTATCCGCGGCTACGTTGCCTTCCTGGGTGGCCCTCTGCAGTACCTTCCTCAGCTACGAGAGCGTTTTTACGAGACGCTCAAGCTCGATGAGGAACACATCATCGTTCCCGAGAACGCCCATTTGTTCGTTGCCAGCGGCTGCGCCATCGCGGGCGCCGAAGAAGGTGCCCAGGCTGAGCTTTTGAGCGAGGTCGTCGATCGCCTGGAGAATCTGGGGGACGTCCAGGGCTCCGAGGTCGTGCGCTTGCCTCCCTTGTTCGTCGACGCCAACGATTACGAGGAGTTCAAAGCGCGCCACGATAGCGAAAAGGTCAAGCGCGCTTCGCTCGAGGAATACGAGGGCGTGGCCTACCTTGGCATCGACGCCGGCTCAACCACCTTCAAAACCGCGCTTATCGCCGAGGACGGCTCTCTACTTTGGTCGAGTTACGCCAACAACAAGGGCGATGTTCTTGGTTGCGCCAAACGCACGGTATCTGAGCTTTATGAGCTGCTACCTAAAAACTCCGACGGCACCGATCGCATCAAGCTCGGTCACGTGACCGTCACGGGCTACGGCGAGCATCTGCTTTTGGAGGCCTTGAACATCGATTCGGGCGAGATCGAGACCGTGGCGCACCTGCGCGGCTCCGAGGAAATGCTTCCCGGTGTCGAGTTCATCCTCGACATCGGCGGCCAGGATATGAAGTGCTTGCGCGTCAAAGACGGCGTTATCGAGCACATCATGCTCAACGAGGCCTGCTCGTCGGGTTGCGGCTCCTTCATTGAATCCTTCGCAAGCGGCTTGAATCTCGAGATTTCCGAGTTCGCCGAAACCGCCATCAAGGCCGACCATCCTGTTGACCTGGGCAGCCGTTGCACGGTTTTCATGAACTCACGCGTGAAGCAGGCGCAAAAGGAAGGCGCCACCGTTGGCGACATCGCCGCCGGTCTGGCCCTGTCCGTCATCAAGAACGCGCTCTTCAAGGTCATCAAGATTCGCGACCCCAAGGAAATCGGTAGCAAGGTCATCGTGCAAGGCGGCACCTTCCTAAACGATGCTGTTTTGCGTTCCTTTGAGCAGCTTGCCCAGGTGGATGCCGTTCGCCCTGACATTGCCGGCAACATGGGCGCTTTCGGTGCGGCGCTTCTAGCGCGCGACCGTCATGCATCTGAGGTGGCTTCCGCGGGCGGCTCCGAGGTCTATTCGTCAATGATTTCCAACGATGAGCTCAAAGCCTTGTCGCCGACGCACCGTAACGTGCGCTGCAAGGCTTGCTCAAACCACTGCTTGCTTACCATCAACGACTTCGGAACCGATCCGGCCACGGGAAAGCATCGCCGCTTCATCACGGGCAATCGCTGCGAGAAAGGCGCCGGCCACGCTGAGGCTACGGCCAAAGTTCCCAACTTGTTCGAATACAAGACCCATCGTTTGTTCGATTACGAACCCTTAAGACCTGAAGAGGCCACCAGGCCCACGGTCGGCATTCCGCGCGCCCTCAACATGTACGAGAACTACCCCTTCTGGTTCACCTTCTTCACGAAGTTGGGCTTCAGGGTGGTTTTGTCCGATCCCTCTACTAAGAAGACCTACGAGGCGGGTATCGAGTCCATGCCGTCCGAGAGCGTTTGCTATCCTGCCAAGCTTTCGCACGGTCACATCATGAATCTCCTGGAAAAGGACATCGACTTCATCTGGATGCCTTGCGCCAAGTACGAGCGCCAAGAGGACGAAAGCGCGGGCAATCATTTCAATTGCCCGATCGTGATGTCGTATTCCGAGGCCTTGAAGCTCAACGTCGATGCCTTGCGCGAATCGGATATCCCATTCCTCAACCCCTTCGTCCCTTATCACATGCAGGACAAGCTGGCTGAGCGCTTGTACGTCGAGCTCTGCGAGAACCATCCCGAGCTTGCTCGGAGCAAGCAGGGCGTTTTGCCCACTAAAGATCAGATTGCTTCCGCTGTTGCCGCTGCCTGGATCGAGGACGAGAAGCTTCACGAGGATATTCACAACAAGGGCATGGAAACCCTGAGGTGGATCGAGGAGAACGGAGTTCATGGCATCGTTTTGGCCGGTCGCCCCTACCATGGCGACCCTGAAATCAACCACGCCATCCCTGAGCTTCTTACCAGCTTCGGCCTTGCCGTCTTCACTGAAGATTCCATCGCTCACATGGGTCAGGTCGAGCGTCCCTTGCGCGCGGTCGATCAATGGATGTACCACACGCGCTTGTACCGTGCCGCTAAGGTGATAACCCAGCGAAACGATTTGGACTTGATCCAGCTCAACAGCTTCGGTTGCGGCCTTGATGCCGTTACCACCGATCAGGTGCAGGAAATACTCGAGGGCTCCGGCAAGATCTACACCGTGCTCAAGATCGACGAAGTGTCCAACTTAGGCGCTGCACGTATTCGCGTGAGGTCGCTTCTGGCCGCGTTGCAGGACCAAGCCGATGAGCGCAACAACCAGGCTACGCTCGAGGGCGGATGCCCGGTTTGCGGCGTGGATGCCGACAAGCTTGCAAACGATGTGGCAGCCAGGGAAGCGCTCATCGAAGCTAAGACCGGCAAACGTGAAGCTGAAGCCGGTGCTCTCGTGGCAAAGAGCATCGCCCGCGAGGCTGAATCCACCGCGTTCCCGAAGGTCCAGTTCACTGAGGAAATGAAGGAGCAGGGCTACACCATCCTCTGTCCTCAGATGGCACCTATCCACTTCGACTTGCTAGTGCCCATTTTCCATTCGAACGGCTACAAGCTTGAGCTGTTGCCCGCAGTCGACCACGGAGCCGTCGATGCCGGCCTGAAGTACGTCAACAACGACATCTGCTATCCCTCCATCCTGGTTACCGGCCAGATTATGGAGGCGGTGACGAGCGGACGCTACGACACCGACAAGCTTGCCGTCATCATTACCCAAACGGGTGGCGGCTGCCGCGCCACCAACTACATCAGCCTTATCCGCAAGGCCTTGAAGGCGGCGGGGCTTCCTCATATCCCTGTTATCTCGCTTTCCTTCAAGAAGCTCGACGAATCCAACCCGGGCTTCAAGATTTCGGCGACGATGCTTATGAACGCCATTTACGCTTTGATCTACGGCGACGTCTTGATGCAATGCCTGTATCGCACGCGTCCTTACGAGATTGAACCCGGCAGCGCAACGGCGCTCTTCGATCATTGGATGGACGTTTGCAAGAAGCAGATTTACGAGGGCGAGACTCGCGGCCGCTACAAGAAGACGGTTCGCGCCATCGTCGATGATTTCGACAACCTGCCGCTCCAGGGCGAGGGCACCAAGCCTCGCGTGGGCGTTGTCGGCGAGATTCTCGTCAAATTCCATCCCACGGCAAATAATCAGGTGGTCGACGTCATCGAGGCCGAGGGCTGCGAAGCGGTGGTCCCTGGTCTTATCGAGTTTTTCTTGTTCGGTATCGCCGGCGCCATCTTCCAGCAGGAAGGGGTTGGCAAATCGAAGAAGGGTGCGGTCGGTTCCCGTATTGCGTTAAAGGCCATCGAGAAAATCCGCAAGCCCGCAAACGATGCATTGCGCAAATCGCATCGCTTCGAAGCACCCACGGATATCTTCACTTTGGCCGAATACGCCGAGGAAATCTTGTCCCTTTGCAACTCCATGGGCGAGGGTTGGCTTCTTACTGCCGAGATGGTGGAACTTATTCGCGGTGGCGCCCCCAACATCGTCTGCGCCCAGCCTTTCGCGTGTTTGCCCAACCATGTTGTTGGCAAGGCCGTTATCAAGGAGCTGCGTCGCAAGTACAAGGGTACCAACATCGTCGCCGTCGACTACGACCCGGGTGCGTCCGAGGTCAATCAGCTTAATCGCATCAAGCTGATGATTTCGGTTGCCAAGGCAAATCTGGCAGAACAGCGCGCTGCCGAAGCAAGTGCTGCGTCGAGCTCTGACGCTGCGCTTGATGCTTCCGTTGGCGCTACCACCGCCTCAACTGACGACTTCCATACGGAGAGCGAAGTCACCACCACGCGTGGTTGATTGAAGTTGACTGACTGCGCTGGCCTGCGGCTATCTGCCGATGCGGGCCAGCGCCCTTTGCATGAAGGGGTTTCCATGGATAGAGCTGCTGGTTCGTTTCCGGTTGAGCATTCCATACCCGTTGCTTTAAGGGAGGGCAAACTGGTTATTTGCCCGACCCCTTTGGGTAATTTGGGCGACATAAGCAAGCGAACCATCGAAGAGCTTGAAAGCTGCGACGTTGTTTGCTGCGAGGACACGCGTGTCACAGGCGGCCTTCTTTCAGCCTTGGGTATCGAGAAGAGGCTCGAGCGCCTTGATGAGGCAACCATTTCCACGGCGGCTGATAAGATCATCGAGCGCGTAAAACAAGGTGAGCGCATTGCTTATGCGTCCGATGCGGGCATGCCCGGCGTTTCCGACCCCGGTCAGCGCCTGGTTGACCTTGCGCTTTCGAGCGGTGCCGCAATCGAGGTGCTGCCTGGGCCAACTGCCGTGGCTACCGCCTACGTTGCAGCGGGCTTTCCTTCACGGAGTTTCTATTTCGGTGCGTTTTTCCCTCGCAAGGCAGGGGAGCGTATTCGTTGCCTTGAAGAGCTGAGGAATCTTGACGCCTGCCTTGTTTTTTACGAGAGTCCCTTGCGCATCGTGAGCGCGCTTGCAGCCGTATCGCAGGTTTTCCCTTACCGTCGCGTTGCGGTTTGCAGGGAGCTCACCAAGCTGCATGAAGAGGTTTCGCGCGGTAACAGCCTTATGCTTGCGCGCGAGTTTCAGCTACGCGAAAAGTGCGCACCCATAAAGGGCGAGATTGTTTTCATCATTGAACCGCCTACCGAAGAAGAGCGCTCGGCCGACAACGATAAAACCCAACTTGACGCCCAAAAAATGGTCGAGGATCTTCTGGAAGACAAAACCTTATCTCGTAAAGATGTTATGAAGAGGATTCAGCGCGAATTTGGCATTAGCCGCAACGAAGCTTATGATTTAGTGATTAATGCCGCCACGGGTGAATAGGTTTGTGATCATTACGACAAGTCTTAAACATACCGAGCAATCGTTTTCCATGCGCGTCGTAAAAGGCGCGCTTTCCGTCGTTGTGCTTGCGTCTTTGTGCGTTCCCGTTTCCGTAACGGGCGAGGGTTTTGCCTTCGCCGACTCAAGCGAGGCCAAGCAGGCTATGACCAAGGCGCAAAAGGCCGTGGAAAAGTCTGCCGACGCTTACGATAAGGCGCAGGATAAAGCCGATGAGGCCCGCTCAAAGGCCGATGACGCCCAATCCAAGGTCAACACCTTGCAAAAGAAGGTTGAAGACAACAAATCGCGAATCGCCAAGCTGCAGGCCGAGCTTCCTGTTCAGCAAAAGGCAAGCGACAAGGCCGTTTGCGTGCTTTATCGCATGTCCCAAAACGCCACGGGCATGCTGGAGATGTTCCTGGGCTCCGGCTCGCTCATCGACTTCCTCAACCAGATGGAGTACATGACGCGCATCCAAAACGAGAATATCGCGCAAATCAACAAGCTTTCTTCCATGAAAGACGAGCTGGAGGAAAAGCAGAGCAGCCTTGAGTCCGATATGGCCTCCGCCAAGAAGGCTCAAACCGAAGCCGAGACTGCCGCAACCGAGGCAGAATCTGCAGAAACTTCGGCCAAGAAGGCCTTGTCCAAGGCTCAAGCGGCCCGAAAGAAGGCCAAAGCTCAGTACGAGGCTCAGGTGAAGGCCGAAAAGGAAGCCGCCGCCAAGGCCGCTAAAGAGAAAAAGGACGCCGAGGAAGCCGCTGCAAGCGTTCGTTCGGGCGCCCTTGCCGAAGGCGGCGACAACTCCGGATCGAGCGTTTCAAAGGAAAGCTCCGACAGCAAGGTAACCTCCGAGGTCAAAAGCGACGACGCCGATTGGTCCGAGAGCAAAACCGAGTTCGTCAACAAATGGGCTCCCCGCATCGATGCCTTCCTTGAGGGCTCGCCCTTGGCCGGCCAGGGCAAAACCTTTGCGGTTGCCGCCTGGAAGTACAATGTCGACCCTCGTTGGTCGCCTGCCATCTCCTATATTGAGTCGAGCAGGGGCGAGCATTGCTTCAAGTCCCATAACGCCTGGGGCTGGGGATCTTCCTCATGGGATACCTGGGAAGAGGCCATCGACGCTCATGTTGCCGGCCTGGCCCGCATGTACGGCTACACCCTAACGCTTGCAGCAGCTAAGAAATACTGCCCGCCGAACTGGAAATACTGGTACAACAACGTCGGCGCCAAGATGAACAGCATTTAGAAAGGAAGTTCAGTGTCTCAAGAGGCCTTTTACCTTACAACTCCCATCTACTACGTTAACGGCGTGCCTCATATCGGCACCGCCTACACGACCATCGCCGCCGACACCATCGCGCGCTTCCAGCGTCTTAAGGGCGCAGACGTCCATTTCCTCACCGGCATGGACGAGCATGGCCAGAAGGTTGCCCAGTCCGCAACCGAGCATGGCATGACGCCTCAGGAATGGTGCGATTCCCAGGTTCCTCAGTTCACCGACCTGTGGCACGACCTCAACATCACCAACGACGACTTCATCCGCACAACCCAGCCTCGCCACGAGGTGGGCGTGCAGAAGTTCCTGCAAACGCTCTACGATAACGGCTACCTGTACAAGGATTCTTACGAGGGCCTGTACTGCACGCCTTGCGAGACCTTCTTCGCTGAGGAAGACTTGGTTGATGGCAAGTGCCCCGATTGCGGCCGTGAAGTGCAGAAGATCAAGGAGGACAATTGGTTCTTCAAGCTTTCCTCCTTTGGGGACAAGCTCCTTGAGCACTACGAGGCCAACCCGGATTTCATTCGTCCCGAGATTCGTCGCAACGAGGTCGAGAGCTTCGTGAGAAGCGGCCTGCGTGATCTCTCCATCAGCCGCTCCACCTTCGACTGGGGCGTGCCCTTGCCCTTCGATCCCGAGCACGTTACCTATGTATGGGTTGATGCTCTTATCAACTACCTGACCGCTTTGGGCTATGGTTCCGATGACGAGTCCCAGTTCCATAGGTACTGGCCTGCCAACTTCCATTTCGTGGGCAAGGACATCATCCGCTTCCATTGCGTGATTTGGCCTGCCATGCTCATGGCTGCAGGTCTGCCCCTGCCCAAATACGTCTTTGCGCACGGTTTCCTTATGGCGGCGGACGGCTCCAAGATGTCCAAGTCCAAGGGCAACGCGCTCTATCCGCGCGACCTTATGGCCACCTTCGGCGTCGATGCCTACCGCTACTACTTCATGAGCGATGTCACCTTCGGCTCCGACGGCAACATCGGGCTCGAGCGTATGCTTCAGGTTTACAACGCCGATTTGGCCAATTCCTACGGAAACCTGTTCAGCCGCGTTTCAAACATGACCGTTAAGAACTTCGATGGCCTTGTTCCTGCTGTAGATGAGCGCTTTGCTACTACTGAAAACCCGCTGAAGGAGCTGGCCAAGGGCATCTTCGAGCGCTACGCTGCCTGCCTTGAGCAGGTGGATTTCGGCGGGGCCGCCAAAGTCGTCATGGAGCTCGTTCATCGCGCCAATCTCTACGTTGAGGAAATGGCTCCTTGGAATCTCGCCAAATCCGAGGAAACACTCCCTGAGCTTGCCTTCGTGCTTTACAACGCGCTTGAGGCTTGCCGTATCAGCGCACTTCTTCTTTCGCCCTTCATGCCCACCACCTCCGACGAGCTTTATTCCCGTTTAGGCTTGGGTCATGCAACCGAGGTCACCGATGGTGCAAAGGCGTCCGAGTGGGGTGGCCTCAATGCCGGCAACGTGGTTACCAAGGGCGATGCCCTGTTCCCGCGCCTGAAGATCGAGGAACTCTAGGCGTTCATGGCCGATTTCCCTACACCTCCCTGGCACGATCTTGCCTACTGGCAGAAGCGCAAGAAAGCTCGCTGGCGCAAAGTTGAAACGCCAGCGAGCCTAACGTCGCTCGTCGACACGCATTGTCATCTCAATTCCTTGAGCGACCCTGCCTACGCTTTGGCGCGAGCGTCGCTTCTTGGCGTCGAGAAGCTTTGCACCATCGTCGATCCCGTTGAGATGCTTTGCGCAGACGAGACGGACAAAACCTTCGAGAGCCTGGATTCTTGGATTGCCGAGGCTCGGCTTCTTGCGTCTCGATTGCATGTGATTTCGGAGTTGCAGCCATACCTCGCAGTGGGGGAGTCGGTTGCTGAAGCGGACTACACCCGTGCCATCGAAGCCCTTGATGCTGCTGCTGGCCCCGCGAGCCCCAATATGAAGATGGCCGAGCTATGCATCGGCCTAGGCTGTCATCCGCACAATGCATCAGGTTTCACTGATAAAGTGGAAACATTTATGCGCTTAAGGCTTGCTGACTCGCGCGTTGCCTGCATTGCTGAGATCGGCTTGGACTACCACTACGATCTTTCGCCTCGGCAAGTTCAGCGTGAGGTCTTTGCGCGCCAGATTCGTATTGCCCACGAACTGCAAATGCCTATTGCCCTCCATGTACGCGAGGCTCACAGCGAGGCTTTCGCCATTCTTGAGAAGGAGGGCTTTCCTCAGGCTGGCGTGCTCTTGCATTGCTGCAGTTTGTCGCCAGAGGAAATCAAGCCATGGGTTGAGGCTGGTTGCTATATCGCCTATGGGGGTCCAATCACCTTCAACAACGCCGACTATGCACGTGCTGGCGCCCTTGAAGTGCCAGTTGACAAGCTTCTTACGGAAACAGATTCCCCTTATATGACCCCGGTCCCTTTGCGAGGAATAGAATGTCAACCCGATTACGTGCGGTTCAGCGCGCTTTGCCTGGCCGAGCTGATCGCTTCTAATTCGTCCCTTTCCATTGAAGATGCGCTTGAGGCTTTCCGTGCAAACGCCCATACCTTCCTTGATCAAGGACCGTTTCCATGTCAACGGTCCTGATCAACGGGTCTCCCCGTGCGCGGGGACGAAGTGCCGCCCTTGAGCTGCTGGTTTCCCAAAAGCTTGAACTGCTTGGCGAGCAAGATATCTCCTTTTACCGTGTTGCTGACGACACCGTAAAAGGCTGTGTTGCCTGCGATTATTGCGTTTCTGCAGGCACCTGCGTTTTCACTGATGCCATGGATTGGCTCATCCCAGCCTTGGGCAAGGCGGATAGGGTAGTGCTTATTTCGCCCATCTATTTCGCGGGAGTTCCCTCGCAGTTGAAAGCGGTGCTCGACAGGTTGCAGCCCCTGTTCCATAAGCGCATGGCTTTGCTTAAACGAAAAGAACCGCTTCCCTGTAAAAAGCCTCTTCATCTGCTTTTAGTTGGCGAAGGCGGCGACCCTCACGGTTTCGACCCTGCGATTACCATGGTCAAAAGCGCATTTCAGCTTGCAGATTTCGCAATCGCCGATGTTCACGCTTTCATCGGTGACGAACAGCCCCGGACTATTGAAGATTTGGACTTTATCAAGGAGTTGCCATGACGGCCTTATCCTACCTTGCCAATGTTGGGGAAACCAGGCGAGTGCTTGAACGCCATGGGCTCATGACCAAAAAGGCCCTTGGGCAGCATTTCCTTGTCAACGACGGCATCGTTTCGCATATCTGTTCTTTGGCAGACCTATGCGCTGAAGACGTGGTTATCGAGGTTGGCCCGGGCATTGGCACGCTAACCGTGGCTCTTTTGCAGCAGGCTGGCGCCGTCATCTCGGTCGAGATGGACAAGGACCTTCCACCCGTCCTTGCTGAAACCTGCAAAAAATGGGAATCGAACTTTCATCTGATTTCGGGTGATGCCTTGGGCGTAAGCCCGGGGGGCTTGCCCAAGAAGGACGACGCCATTCTTCGTCCCAACAAGCTCGTGAGTAATTTGCCCTATGCGGTTGGCGCAACCATCGTCCTTGATTATTTTCAGCGCTTCGATTCAATCGAATCGTGCACGGTCATGGTTCAATCCGAAGTTGCCGATCGCATGGCTGCAAAAGTCGGCACCAAAAATTACGGAGCTTACACCATTAAGCTGGCACTCTATGCAGACTACGTTTCAAGGTTCCCGGTCAGCGAAGGTAACTTCTTCCCACCGCCGCGGGTTAAGAGCGCCGTTATCAGGCTCGATCGCAATTCGCTAGGCTTAAGCGACAACGAAAGAAAGGCTGCCTGCCTGATGGCCGATGCAGCGTTCGCCACGCGTCGAAAGACCATCGCCAATAGCTGCAAGACCTATTTCGCCAGTCGATCCCAATCGGGCATCAACGTCAAGAAAGATCTTCCTTGGATTTTCGAGCAGGCTAAGGTCAACCCTTCAGCACGAGGTGAATCCCTGCTCGTAGCCGACTTCATAAACTTGGGGCGTGCCTACCTCGAACGCATGGCATGTTAGCTAAATTTCACAAATCAATTTGTTGATGGTATAGTTCCACTATTGCTCATTTGCCAATCGGAAACGGAAAGACTGCTCCATGGATCTTGAAAGCCAAGCTAAGATTATCGGTAACATTCGTGAGACCCTTACTGGCTATGTTGGTAAAACCCTCCATGTTCATGCAAACATGGGTCGTTCCAAGATCATCGAGAGCGAGGGTGAGCTCATGCAGGTTCACCCTCAGCTCTTCATCATGGAGGTTAAGCGTAAGCGTGGTGCTTCCGCTCGTCAGTCTTACCAATATGTCGACATCCTGACTGGCATGGTTGAGCTATACTACGAAGGCAATCCGATCTTCGAGGGCAACTTCATCGATGATGGCCAGGAGGAAGAAACTCCCGCCACCCCGAGCACCGAGGCTATTCTCGAAGATTAGTTATCAAGCTTTTGCAATGGGGATGTAGCTCAGTTGGGAGAGCGCGGCGTTCGCAATGCCGAGGTCGCGGGTTCGACCCCCGTCATCTCCACCACGAATTCGAGAAGGCCCTTTCAAAGGGCCTTTTTCTTTGTCTTTGAACGTTTTGCGCAGGAGGTTACCGTGATTTTCGAGGCGATTATCGTCGACGACGAGGCACCAGCCCGCGTCGAGCTCACCAATCAGCTCGAACGCACAGGACGCGTGAAAGTGGTTGCTGAGGCGGTGTGCCTTCAGGAAGGAATCGAGAAGATGCGCCATCAGCGTATCGATGTCGCCTTCATCGACCACAATATCTCCGGTGCCAATACCTCGCTTCTGCCCGAGGCGCTGCCTGGTTTTGCCAAGGTCCCCATGCTCATCTACATGACCGCGTTTTCCGATGTGCAGGACGAGCCTTTCGGTGTTGAACCTATGGGCTACCTTGTAAAACCTGTAGACGACGAAAAGCTCGACCACGTTATCGAGGCTATCGAATCTTGTTACGCAAGGGAGCTTCGCTCATGAGGGTGCTGGTTTTCAATGCGGGCTCAAGTTCGCTCAAATTCAAATTGCTAAACCCTGAATCCAACGAGGTTTTTGCGCAAGGAGTTGTTGACGCCATTCGCTCCGATCGTGCTCGCATGATTTACCGCGATGCTCTTGGCACGCACCCGAGCGAAGTCGATGCACCAACGATCACTGCTGCGCTTGATCTTGTGTTGGAGCGTCTTGTTTCCAGCACGGGACCCTTAAGCAGCTTGCGCGATGTGGACGCTATCGGACATCGAATCGCCCATGGCGGGGAGCTCTTCTCATGTTCTGTGGAAATCGACGAGACCGTGATCAAGGTCATCGAAGACCACTCCCATCTTGCGCCCTTGCATAACCCGGCGGCCCTGGCGGTAATAGGACGTTGCCAGGATTTGTTTACCGGTACGCTTCAGGTTGCCGCTTTCGACACCGCATTTCATCAGACGATGCCGCCACGCAATTACGTTTACCCAATCCCTTATCGCTATTACCGGGATTACGGAATCCGTCGTTTCGGCTTTCACGGCATGTCTCATAAGTATGTATCGCGTAAGGCCGCCGAGTATCTTGGCAAGAATCCGCGTGATTTGAAAATGATCACCTGCCATTTGGGGGCTGGCGCTTCCCTGTGCGCAATCGACCATGGCATTAGCATGGATACCTCAATGGGGTACACGCCGCTCGACGGCATCATGATGGGCACGCGCTCTGGCTCGGTCGATCCGGCCATCATCACTGCCATTATGGACAAAGAGGGCTTAAGCCCCTCCGAGATGGATCAAATCCTCAACAGGGAATCTGGCATGCTCGGAGTTTCCGGCGTCTCGGGCGATTTGCGTCGCCTGAAGGAAGCCGTTGCCATAGGGGACGATCAAGCCGAGCTTGCCTACGACATCTTCCTCACCTCCATCCGTCGCATGATCGGTGCCTATTTCTTCGAACTTGCCGGGGTTGATGTGATCGTTTGCACTGCCGGGGTGGGGGAGAATGATTCCTACGCCAGACGTCTCATCTTCAGGGGTTTGGAGCCATTCGGCATTCGCATCGACCAGCGCAGGAACTCCGCCAACGAAAACGGGGTGCGCCTCATCTCATCCGACGATTCCCAGGTTGCCGTCCTCGTGGTCCCAACCGACGAGGAAGCCGAGATCGCGCGTGACACCTACTTGATATCTCAGGGGATCGACATCTCCGACCCGTGGTCGGTCTTCAACTAAGGCAAACCGCAAAAGCTTAGCTCTATATGTTTCTTCAGCCCCTGAAGGCTTGCTAGAATACCCATGGTCAAAATAAGGAGGCCTTGCAAAATGAAAGCTATTATCCCTGCTGCCGGTTTGGGCAGCCGTTTCCTTCCCGCAACCAAGGCGCAGCCCAAAGAGATGCTTCTCGTGGTTGATCGTCCCGTTATCCAGTACGTCGTCGAGGAGGGCCTGGCCTCCGGCGCCGACGAGGTCATCATCGTTAACAGCCGTGATAAAAAGTCGATCGAGGACCATTTTTCCCCGGCACCCGAGCTGGTCGCGCATCTTCGCGGCGTTGGTAAAGATAAATACGCCGACGCCGTAGAGCATGCTGGCTCCCTGAACGTGAGCTACGTATATCAGGACGAACCGCTGGGCTTAGGTCATGCCGTGCACTGCGCTGCAGGAAAGATGGACGGTGAGCCTTTCTTCGTTCTCCTGGGCGACGTTATCGTTCCCGACAACAAGATGCTCGTGCGCATGAAAGAGGTTTCCGATGCCCACGATGGCGCTTCGGTGATCGCCGTTCTGCCCGTCCCGCACGAGAAGGTCGATCGTTTCGGCGTGATCGACGGCGCTAAGCTCTCCGACGATGTTTGGAAGGTCGAGTCCCTGGTTGAAAAGCCACCCGTGGACGAGGCACCCACCGATCTTGCGGTTTTCGGTCGCTACCTTCTTTCTCCGAGGGTGATGGAGCTCCTTGCCGAGGTGAAGCCGGGCGCAGGCGGTGAGATTCAGCTTACCGACGCCCTGGATGCTGTTCTTAAGGAAGAGGAAATGTACGCTTTGGTTATCGATGAGGAGGATGGCTTCGATACGGGCACGGTCGAATCTTGGCTCGATACCAACAACAGGCTCTTCGCCCGCCGCAATTCCTAATTGTTTTCAAGATTGAAGCTTAAAGCCGCCGTTTCGTTGAGACGGCGGCTTTTGTTTTGTTTGAGTTTTGATTTGGGTAAAAAATGAACCCGAAGAAGGGGGTCTTCGGGTTCGCAAGGAGGGAGATTCGCGTCATAAATTGGGGATTCTGACGCGCCGCTCAAATGGCGGGCAGGATTGGGAGGGGACCAATATCTGCTAAAAGGATTAAAGCACAATTAATACGAATTTGGTATTAATTTTTTAATTTTTTCGAAATTCGTCGGGTATCTTGCCCCAATGGTGGATGCGCCTATTCATCTTGTATCATGGTTAACCGTTCGCCAAGCTTAAGCAGGGAGTGATTGTCCATGGCAGACATCCAATTGCGTTTCAATAAGGACATGCTCGTCCTTTCGACTCCCTTCACGGGTGTTTTACGAAGCTTCGGCTACGATGAGGCTGATCGTGATTATGCGATTCTTTGCGAGAGCGAGGTTGTTGAGGAGTCGTTCAAGTTTGAATCGATGGCGAATACCCCGGTCTTCGTTCTGCCCACCGAGACGATTACCAATGCTCGTCTGATGCATTCCCGTTTTGAGGGTCGTTCAGGCCTTATGGCCAAAAATTGCTATGAAGCTGCTGCAAAGTTCAAGCCGCAACATATCCTTGCCGCAATCGAGCCTACGGGCTTGCCTTTGGACGAATCGAGCAAAACCTCGATGAAGCAATCATTTACCCAATACCAGGCGGCTATCCGCGAGCTCATAGAGCATCCACTCGATGGCATGATATTTAGCGGATTCGATAATGGTTTCGACGCTCAATGCGCGCTCATGGGCGCACGCAGCGTCTACGATGGGCCTATTTTCATCACGTTCAAGCTCGATGCTGCCGGCATGCTGCTATCGGGCTCACACACGCTGAAAGATGCGGCAGCGCTCGCTGCCGATTCCGGCGCGGACGTTCTTGGCGTGGTTTCCGATCAGAGCCTTGACGCGCTCTGCTCCTTCGCGGATACCTTGGCGACGCTCGATCGCCCCATGCTCTTTGAAATCGAGGTTTCGCGCGTCGACAAGCGCCAGGCCTTTCCAAACCCCGAAAACCCGTACGCAAGGACTGACTTCATGGTAGATGCCGCATTGGAGCTTCGCAAACACGGCGTTCAATTCTTCCGAGCGGGCGGCAACGCTACCCCGGCCTACACCGGCTCCCTCGTCGCGATTCTGACGGGTCTTGACGTGCGTCCCGCCGGCGGATTGGATTAAATCATGGCGCATTCATGCTCCCAAAGTCCGGATTATGGGCAACTCCAAGAATTCATCGAGTTCCTTTACCGCGGTAGGGAAGAGGATCTTCTGGCGCGCATCGAGATCGTGACCCTTGCCGAATCTTACGATCTGAACACTGATTTGCTCGAGCTCGTGGGGCTTCTGCCTCCCGGAAACTACAATCGTGTGAAGCTTTGCACACAATTGAATTCATCTCTTTCTTCCCACGGTTGGTCCTTTGCCTACGGCAGCGTTCAGTAGATGCATTTTCATATTGATGGCCTGGCTTAAAACCGAATTTCCTATGTTTCAAAGCAATTTATTTCTCAACAAAATCAGCCTTAAGTCAAAGAAATCTCAAATAACATTACAATTAAATTATTACAAGTCCTTGCTTTACAAGAGTGAAATTAATACCATATCTATGCTCAAGAAAGAGCCACTCCACTATATCTTGTGGTATGGCTCTTTTCTTTATGAATGGACACCCTACAGATAGGGCTTAGACTGCATTCGTTGGCTCGTTTGATGAAACGAGCTTCTATGGAAATGGTTTCCACTGGATTTTGGAAGGAATTGCGATGATTGAAGCAATCGTGAAACGCGATGGAAGAACAACGGCATTCAACGCGGTGAAAATCACCGACGCCATCGAGAAGGCCTTCGCAGCCTCTGGCGCAATGCAGGATCGCACGGTTGCTGAAGAGATCACCCAGGGCGTCGTTGCCAAACTCGAGGCTCGCCTTGACTCCGATGCCCCCACGGTCGAGGGCGTGCAGGACCTTGTCGAGGAAACCTTGATCGAGTCCAACTTCCCTCAGACCGCCAAGGCCTACATCTTGTATCGTGCCGAGCGCAACCGCGTTCGCGACGTCAACAGCCGCCTGATCCAGACGCTCCACGACATCACCTTCACCAACGCTTCCGATTCCGACATGAAGCGTGAGAACGCCAACATCGATGCCGACACGGCCATGGGCACCATGCTCAAGTACGGCTCCGAATCGGCCAAGCAGTTCTACGAGATGTGCGTGATCGACCCCACTTTCGCCACTGCGCACCGAGAAGGCGACATCCATATTCATGATATGGACTTCTACACGCTTACCACGACCTGCTGCCAAATCGATCTGCGCAAGCTCTTCAAGGGCGGTTTCTCCACGGGTCACGGCGTTCTGCGCGAGCCTAACGACATCTCGAGCTACTGCGCCCTTGCCTGCATCGCCATCCAGTCCAACCAGAACGACCAGCATGGCGGTCAGTCCGTGTGCGACTTCGACTACGGCTTGGCCTTGGGCGTACGCAAGACCTATCGTCGCCTTTTCAAGAAGCACTTGGCGGAAGCTCTTAACCTTCTTGCAGAAATCGACAACAGTAAAGAATTCGCCGAAACCATCGTCGGTCGCGTCGAGGGCGAGACGGGCAAAGTTGCTACCCTCGTTCTCGACCAAACCTTCGTGCATGAGCTCAAGAGCGCGCTTCTTGAGGCCGGCATCGAGGAGGCCATTATCGACAAGGCGCTTGAGTACACCGAGCGCAATGCCAAAGCCGACACCGATCGCTCCACCTTCCAGGGCATGGAGGCGCTTATCCACAACCTGAACACCATGCATTCCCGCGCTGGCGCTCAAACACCCTTCAGCTCGGTCAACTACGGCATGGACACCTCCGCTGAGGGTCGCATGGTCATCAAGAATATGTTGCTGGCCACCGAGCAGGGCCTGGGTTCCGGCGAGACCCCCATTTTCCCCGTACAGATTTTCCGCGTGAAAGAAGGGGTCAACTACAACCCCGGCGACCCGAACTACGACCTGTTCAAGCTCGCCATGCGCTGCTCTGCAAAGCGCCTGTTCCCCAACTTCAGCTTCGTTGACGCGCCTTTCAACCTTCAGTACTACAAGGGAACCCCCGAAACCGAGATTTCCTACATGGGATGCCGCACACGCGTCATGGGCAACGTGCACGACCCCGAGCGCGAGATCACCACGGGCCGTGGCAACCTTTCCTTCACCTCCATCAACCTGCCTCGCTTGGCCATCAAGTCCAAGGGCGACATCGATCTGTTCTTCGACCTTCTTGACTCCAAGCTCAACCTCGTTGCCGACCAGCTTGATGAGCGTTTTGAGATCCAGTGCCGCAAGCGCGTTTACAACTCGCCTTTCCTTATGGGCCAGGGCGTGTGGATCGATTCCGAGAAGCTCTCGCCCAACGACGAGCAGCGTGAGGTTTTGAAGCATGGCACGCTCACCATTGGCTTCATCGGCCTTGCCGAGTGCTTGAAGGCCCTCACTGGCAAGCATCACGGTGAATCCGCCGAGGCTCAGAAGCTCGGCCTCGAGATCATCGGCCACATGCGCGGCTACGTCGACCGCCGCTCCCAGGCTACCAAGCTCAACTACTCGCTTATCGCAACGCCTGCCGAGGGCTTGTCCGGCCGATTCGTTCGCTTGGACCGGGCTCGCTACGGCGAGATCCCCGGCGTCACCGATCGCGATTACTACACCAACGGCTTCCACGTTCCCGTGTACTACAACATCAACGCCTTCGACAAGATCACCATCGAGGCCCCCTACCATGCGCTTACCAACGGTGGCCATATCTCCTACATCGAGCTCGATGGCGACCCCACCGAGAACCTCGAGGCATTCGAGAGCGTTGTTCGTTACATGAAGGAAGCCGGCATCGGGTACGGATCGGTGAACCATCCGGTCGACCGCGACCCTGAATGCGGCTACAACGGCATCATCGGTGATCGTTGCCCCAAGTGCGGCAGGACCGAGGACGACGGTACCCGCTTCGAACGCATCCGCCGCATCACCGGTTACCTTGTGGGCACGCTCGATCGTTTCAACGATGCTAAGCGCGCCGAAGAGCACGATCGAGTCAAGCACGGCGTCAATCCCGCTGAAGCGAAACTTGCCCATCCTGAGGTTTAGCTCCAAAACTAAGCGTGAACGATTTTTCAGGGGCCGAATTACGGCCCCTCTTTTCTATAGGAGGTGGCACATGTCCAAGAGCATCAGAATGTACGGAACGGTCGATGACTCCATCGTCGATGGCGTTGATTTGCGTTTCGGCGTCTTCGTGCAAGGATGCGCCCACCATTGCCCCGGCTGCCACAACGAGGATTCGCAAGACTACGAAGGCGGATACCTTACCACCACTGACGAGCTGGAGCGCGAGATCATCGCTTCGCATAGAAGAAACGTCACCTTCAGCGGGGGAGAACCCTTCGATCAAGCCAAGGCTTTATGCGAACTTGCGCATAGCCTTAAAGCCAAGGGTTTCAACCTGTGGATTTACTCAGGCTACCTTTATGAGGATCTAATCTCGGGCAATGTCAACGAATGCGCCCAGGAGCTGCTGGGGCTCTGCGACGTTTTGGTGGACGGACCCTTCGTGCAAAATCTTCATTCCTATGATTTAAGGTGGAAGGGATCCTCGAACCAAAGGGTGATAGACCTCGTGAAAACAAGGAAACAAGGGAAGATCGTCTTGTTCGAGCAGGAGGACTTGGGCTTTTCCGTACCCCCAAGTTGGTAAAGAAAACCACCCCCGCTTTAGAGTGAACCCACCTTTGCTGAAGGTGGGTGCCCGCAACGAAGTTCCTGGCTTTCGTGCCAACAGGCGCGAATCCCCATTCCGATCGTTTCTAAGGCTCCCTAATAGAAGTCATCGGTCCACCGCGAACACGGGAGTGGTCAACTTGAATATATCGCGTCGCCCCTAAAAGAAAAGTCTTGACGTTTTCGCAATTGTGGGAATGCCCTGGTACACCAAACTTGGACGATAAGGCTATCCTTAAGAGCCTGCGGCAAACATAGCTTTATGCCAGCAATCGTAAGATGCGCAAATTGAAGGTAGGTGCTTATTTGAAAAGCAAGATAGTCTTAGTTCCTTCGTTTTCGCAGCTTGATTATTATAAATCGCTGTATCTTGAAAAAGGCGAATGCCTTTTGGGCACCACTTTCACGACCCTCTCGTTATGGATCGATGAATTGTGGGCTCTTCATGGCGACGGCCGCTCTAAGATCAGCACCCTCCAATTGCAGCTCGCTTGCTACAGGCTACTGCAAAAGCAAGACGAATTGTTCGGCTCCTGCGAGATACCCGTCAGCCTAGGTTCTGCTCAAGGTCTCGCCCGTTTCTATCGCAAAGTTATCGGCCTGCCATCTTTCCAGGATGCTATTGATGAGCCTCCCCACACTCTTTCAACGCAGGAAGCGCGCGTTCTTGAGTTAGCTCGGCTTCTTGAGGAAGAGCTGGAGAGGCGAGAGCTCTGCTTGCCTGGCCATCAGTTCGTAGTGCTCTCATGCTTGGGCAAGGTCGATATCGTTTTCGAGGGAACCCATAGCTTCACGCCGGTAGAAAGCTGGTTTTTGCAGCAATTGGGCTCAAGCTTGCCCATTCAGGAATCTTCATGCCTTAGCGCCTTGCCGTCAGGGAAAAAGGCAGCCTTCCTGCACGCAAGTGGTCCTGAGGCTAAGCCTCGTCTTATCGCGGACTATGTGACCCGCTGCGTTGACGGCGGCCATCGCAAATTCCTCGCTTTAACCAACGATGGCGGTGCCTTGTTCGATGCTTTGCTTCCCTTTACCGACGAAATGAGAGTGAGTCTTTCCCTGCGTTGTCCTGAGAAGCTTGCTTCAAGCAAGATAGCGGTGGTTCTGCAAGCGGTTATCGATGTGCTTAAGGGAAACCCCTCGTCAGCGGCGGTTTCCACTCTTATCCGATCTCCCTATTCCGACTTGTCCCACGAGCAGTCGTGCAATGTCGATATTTTGTTCCGCTCCGATAGGGGCAATGCTTGGCATTCCGAGCATTTTTTAACGAAGCATGTGCCTAATTTCCCCTTGTTGCGCACAATAGCAAAGCAAGGCTTTGATCCTGATTCGGCTCAAACCCTTTCGTCTCTGGCTCGTGGCATCTTTTCCGACGATGTGCTCATGATGCAAATCGAGCTTCAGGCTATCCGGGGTCTTCTTGACGCTTGCGAGGCAACGCGAAGCTTCGGAGGCGATTCGTCTCTTGCTTTATCCTTTGCAAGAGAAATGACCTTGCTTAATGAGGGTGAATACCTAAATCAAGAAGGCATAGCCGAACTAGTCGTTGTGCCCTATGCACAGGTACTCGATTATGCACCAGCTTCTTTTGATTCGGTGATCATGGCCGAATCCGACAACATCAACTTCAGTTCTTGCTTCGCACATACGGCCTTCGATTTGCTGGCAGCCAAGCTTGGAATCGACTGCGAGGACGCATCCGTCAATACCCAGCGTGCACTTATTAAGCATGCCATTTCGTGCGCCAGTTGCTCTTTCGCCTCCTGCTACTGCTCAAGAAGCTCTTCTGGCGACGACTGCTATCCGTCATTCTTCTTGGATGAACTTGCAACACATTATCAAGAAGGTAAAGCGATTTCTCTCGGTGAGCTTTCAATCGGAGACGAGTCGGGCGCCTTGGTGATGTCCAACGACGAATCAAGGCTCCTTCATAACATGATTGAGGAGTTAGATGATTCCAAGTTTGCGCTTATGCCTCCCGAATCTTCTTTGAATCAGAGTTCCTCTGCTTGCTTGGAAAAACATAAAATTTGGCCTTCCGAGGAAAGCGTTCTTGAAAAACCTAATGTGAATTTTTCGGTATCGGCATCGAGCATCGAGTGCTATCTATCTTGCCCGCGCAAATGGTTCTTGCAGCGTTGCATCAAAGCCGACTCTATCGACGAGGATCTTGGCAATAAGGAGCAGGGGAGCTTTGTCCATACGGTTTTGAAGCGATTCTTTGAAGAACTTAACGAGCCGAAAAAGAAAAGCATTGCAAACGAGCCGGAAGAAGCGAAAAACTTGCTTTCGCAAATTTTCGACGAGGAGCTTGAGGTCCAGAAGAACCTAAGCGGTAGCCGTTATCTGCCCATAGCATCTCACGAGCTGGCCAAGGCCGAAAGACTCAAGAACACGCTCCTGAGCAATATCGAAGTGCAGGCGGAATTACTGGATAGCTACGAGCCCCGCTATTTTGAATTCCGAATCTCGCCCGAAGACAAGCTCGAATACGGGGGAGTTGCATTTCAAGGCAGTGTCGACCGTATCGACGTGGATGAGGCGGGCGGGCGCTATGCCGTCATCGACTACAAGGGCGGTATCAAAAATCATGAAGCCGGTTTCGATCCTGAAAAGCTTAAAACAAACGATTCCTTGGCCGATTTGGTCTCAATTGAATTGCCCCAAAAAGTCCAAGCGCTCATTTACGCCCAGGCGCTGCGTCCGCACTTCGAAAGCTACGGCCTCAAGCCAAGCGCTGCACTCTACGTCAGTTATCGAAGCAACGATCCCAAAAATTTAGCGAAGGGTTCTTACTCGGCAACCCTGAACGTCAGTGCGCCATCGAGCTCTGCGGTTTCTTGCGATTTTTCCTTATACCTTGATTTAATCGAACGCTCTTTGACGCCCTACATCGAATCAATGAAAGCCGGACGGATTTCCGCCAACCCCAGCGGAACACCTTGCCAGTATTGCCCCGATATCAGCTGCCCGAAAAAGGTGGGTTAAATGGATTTAAGTACGTGCACTCCCGGTCAGCGCCATGTCATTACCACTTTCGATCGCCCTTTGGTGGTTGCCGCTGGTGCGGGCTCGGGCAAGACCTTCACGCTCACCCAACGCATAGCCTTCTCTCTTTTGCCTAACGAAAAAGGCGAAAGCACGCTTAACAGCATCGACGAGGTCATGGCGATCACCTACACGAACAAGGCGGCAGCAGAACTGCGAAGCCGCATAAAGCAGCAACTTCTAGATGAAGGCTTGGACGGGGAAGCTCTTAAAGCAGACAACGCCTGGATATCGACCATTCACGGCATGTGCTCACGCTTGCTACGTGAGCATGCGCTCGAATTCGGCATCGACCCCTCCTTCGAGCTTATGCTCGAATCTGAATCGCAAATCAAATTCTCACATGCCCTGGAGAATGTCTACGATCGTTATCGAGAGTCCGCGGAGGGCGGTCTTGCAGCGTATCTCTCAAGCAAGGATTTTACCAACGCTGGTCTGGGCAGCTCGCTCGAAACAGAAGTTCGCAATCTTATCAACGTGACTCATTGTCTGCCCGACGGATTCGATGCCCTTATTGAGGTTTCATCAAATCTAAGCACCTACCAAATGTTAGAAAAGGCTCTCGACATTGTTGAAGCCTATCTTTCGCTTTCGCAATATTGGAAGCACACCTCCGCAGAGGAAAAGTTGATCGGCCAACTGGAGGATACGCAAGGGCTCTTCAACCAGGCTCTCAAAGAAGGAGTCCCCGATTTTAAAGACGAAGACTTCGATGCCGATGCTTTCCTTGAACTCTTGATGGCCTTCCCTTTGCCGACCGTGAACTTCCATGTCAAACAAGACGATGGCGAGCAACTTCATGAATACCGACTGGAGTACATAAAGCTTATAACCGGTACTCTCATTAAAAGCGGAGAAGAAAAGGCGAAGGCGAAGGTTCTTTTCGCTCGAATGGTGGAAGAGGAATATCGCCAGCTCAAAGGTAAGAGCAAGCTCGATTCGGACGATCTTATCGCGCTCACGGTCGAGCAGCTTGACGCCCACCCGGAGCTTTCCGAATGGTGCAGGAACCATTTCAAGCTTATCATGGTTGATGAGTTCCAAGACACAAACTGGGTTCAGGTAAACCTGATCAAGCGTATCTGCAAAGAAGATTTCTCCAACCTTTGCTTTGTGGGCGATGCTCAGCAGAGCATCTATAAGTTCCGCGGCGCAGATGTGGACGTGTTTTTCGACGTAAGAGACGAAATCGATCAGAAGAACTCCCAGCTGGATCTTGTTAAGCTGCCCGATAATTTCAGAAGCCATGCTGACATCCTTGCCTTAGTTGACAAGGTTTTCTCGCACAACGAGTTCTTCGGGCCACGCTTCCTGCATCTTGATGCCAAAGGTGCGGTAAATAAGAACGCGGATCCCGTCTTCGAACGGGTTCCGCGCATTGAGTTCGCCATATGTCGAGGTGCGGCAAACGAGTATCGGAAGGCTCAGGCGCGAGCAATCGCGGAGCGCTTCTCGGCCCTGCGTGACGAGGGTGAATCACCCTCGTCGATGGTGATCTTGCTCGGGGCAATGTCCAACGCCTCGCTCTACGTTTCGACTTTGCGCGAATACGGTTTCCAAAGCATGATTTCCGGCGGATCGGTGCTGTCCAAGGCTATCGAGGTTCAGCTCACCCTTTCGCTTCTGAAATGGTTTGCAAACCCTAAGTCATCAGACACCCTGCTCACCATCCTACTTTGCGAACCTTTTTACCTAGATGATGCAACCCTGGAGGCCGTCTGCCATTCATCAGTCGACGAAAACAGGATTCCCTTATCTCAAGGCTTTCTGCATCCCGACGAATCCTGCGTAGGCAGGCTAAGCGAAGACCAGCTGCAACGCTTCCATAGGGTGCGATCTTGCCTTATGGAGGCTGAAACCAGCGCATCCATGAAGTCAGCTTCATATGCGCTAAGGCGCCTGTTCCTGCAATCCGGCTGGGCTGGCCTCCTGGATGCAGGAGATGCCGGTAAAAAGGCTGTTGCTGCAAACTTCCTTAAGGCTGTTAGCATCATCGAGGGATTGGAAAAAGGCCTAGGCTTACCTCAGCTAGCTGCCGATTTCGAGGAGCATCTGAATCGCGCCAAAGAGGCACCGGGGATGCTGAGCAGCTCGTCATCGGAGTTTGTTCGCATCATGACGGTCCACGCGAGCAAGGGCCTTCAATTCCCTCATGTCGCTTTAGCGGAGCTGAATAACGGAAAAGCTAAAACATTCGACGGACTTCAAAAGCTAGGCAAAAATTTTGCTTGCATGTGCCCCCATGCGCATTCCGTAGAGAGCATCAAACGTAAGGCCAACAAGCTGCTTGGTGAACTTGAAAAAGAGGAAGATTTTGCGCTCCGCTCGAACAACGACCCGGTTGCGATGCTTCTTCGCCTCAGGCAAATCCATAAACGCGAGGAGGCCGAGGAAGCTCAGCGCCTTTTGTACGTGGGCATGACTCGCCCGGTAAAATCCCTGATCACCTGCATTCCCATCAATTCTAAGAGCAAGAAAGAGCTTAGCTCCGATCCGTTGTTCGGTACGCTTCAAGGGGTTCTCGGATTGGAGATGGACGAATCGCAGCCCATTCGGATGATCGATTTCGGGGGCGAGTCGCTGGCCAAGGCAAGTTTCATCGATGCTTCTGATGAAACCGAAGACGCCGCAAGCGTTTCTGTGCCTAGAATGCTTGAATTCAGGCATATCGATATCCCCGAAAAGCCTTTGCTCCTGACGCAAGCAGAAGGCCAACGCGAGTTTCTTTCCTATACGAGCCTCAAGCATGATTCCGTTTTTGCAGGCAAAATACCCGATGCTTCAGCGAGAGAGGGAGAGGATGATGTTGCCACCGATTTAGGCTCGACGTTCCACCTGATCGCTCAAAAAGCGATTCTCGATTTCAATTCCTCGAACAATGCGCCTGAATTAACTTGCCCCGATAGTATGTTCATCGACAAGGCTGCCACCAAAGCGCAGTTATCGGAATCGCAGCTTGCGCGACTGCACAGCGCCCTGAATCGTTGGTTCGGCTCCGATTTAGCGCATGAGCTCTGCAAGTATTCGAGTATCGAGGCCGAGCTTCCTTTCACGGTAGCGGTTCGCAAAGATAACCAAGAACTGAAGCTTGAAGGCTCCATCGATGCCTTGGCAAGTAATCCCGGTTCCGGCTCCGCCCTTCTTGTCGACTACAAAACCGGCGGCAGTAATCAGGAAAGTTACGAGCTCTGCCTGAAGAAGCATCTTCTTCAGGCGCAATGCTATGCTTATGCCTTGCTCGATGCCGGCTTCTCCGAAATCGAAGCGTGCTTCGTTAGGGTTGAGCATGAGTCCAAAACCGAACTCGATCAACCCCAAATCGTTCGCTATCATTTCACGACAGACGATCGCGCTAGCTTGGTGCAGGCCATATTCGAGCATCGGCCTTAATGCTTCTGTAGGGAGATGTGCATGGACAACCTGTTCAGCGAAGCGAACAAGCAAACCAGAATGAAATATGCACCCTTGCCTGTCCGCATGCGTCCCCGAACGCTTGACGAAGTGGTCGGCCAGGATAAGGCCCTCGGCGATGGCTCCTGGTTGCGAAGCTTGATCGAAAACGACACGCTCAATTCGGTGATTCTTTACGGTCCTGCAGGCACCGGCAAAACTTCAATCGCACACGTGATTGCGGGTGCGACGCGTGCCGAGTTCGTGGAGGTGTCGGCCATCGGCGGCACCGTCTCCGACTTGCGACGCGAAATCAAGGAAGCGGACAAACGCCTTATCAACAGCGGCACAAGAACCATCCTCTTCGTCGACGAGATTCATCGCTTCAACCGTTCGCAGCAGGACACTTTGCTTCACGCCGTCGAAAACGGCACCGTCATCTTGATTGGCGCCACGACGGAAAATCCTTATTTCGAAGTGAATACGGCGCTTCTGTCCCGTTCGCGTGTAGTGCAGCTGAATTCCCTTGACGACGATGCCATCAAGGAGCTTATCGATCGTGCTCTTACCGATGAGCGCGGGCTTGCCGGAGACTTCGAACTGTCACCAGAGGCCCTGTCCGCGATCCAGCTTCTTGCCGGCGGGGATGCCCGTAGCGCGCTCAATACCTTATCGCTCGCATCCGACCTGGCACGTTCCCAATCCGCCAAGGTAATCACCGAGGAAATGGTAGCGACCGCTGTTCCCGAGCGAGTGCTTCCTTACGACAAGAACAAGGACATGCACTACGACATCATCAGCGCGTTCATAAAATCCATGCGCGGTTCCGACCCGGATGCCGCCCTCTACTGGCTTGCTCGCATGGTCGATGGGGGAGAAGACCCCAAATTCATTGCCCGCAGGATTTTCATCTGCGCTTCTGAAGATATTGGCAACGCAGATCCTCAAGCTCTCCTGGTCGCAGAAGCGGCTTTTAAGGCTACCGAGGTTATCGGTTATCCTGAATGCGTCTTGAACCTCGCGCAAGCTGCGGTCTATTTGGCCCTGGCACCCAAGTCCTTCTCGTCAACACAGGGTTGGTTCGCCGCGCTGCACGAAGTTAAACATGGTCCCAAACGCGAGGTACCCAGCTATTTACGCGATCGTCATAGGCCGGGCTCGGAAGATTACGGCGAGTACTTGTATCCCCACACGGACCCTCGGGGCTACAACGAGCAACGCTATCTGCCCGATGGGCTTGAAAAGGGATGCTTCTTTGAACCGGGGCAACGAGGCTGGGAAAGCTATCGTGTAGATGCTGCGGTGCGCGATCATATCGAGCGTGGCTAGTGGTATATTTTGAAAGTCGAAAACTGCTCACCCACCAAGTTAAGGAGCAACGAATATGCAGATGGATCCCGTAACGATTGCTATCGTGGTTTTGTGTTTGGCAGGCGCCGTTGCTCTGGTGGCCCTGGCTTATCTTCTGGTCAACCTTGTCAAAACGCTTAAAGCCACCATGGCCAAGGTCGACCCGATCATCGACGACATGGCAACCATCACTTCCGATTTGAAACCGACCGTCTCAAAGGTCGACCCCATGATGGATCGCGTCACCTTGACCATCGACGCTGCGAACCTCGAGCTTATGCGTGTCGATCAGATTATGGAAGATGTAAACACTCTCACCGGAAACCTGGCCAAAGCTTCCAGCAAGATCGAGACTGCTTCAAGCGCTCCTCTTGATTTGATGTCGGGGATGGCCTCCAAAATCCGCTCTTTCGTAAATCCCATTTCCGAGCAGGATTCCATCGCAGGTGCCGCCGCCCAAACACTTGATGCTAACCTCGCCGGTGTTGAGGATTGCATCGCCGAGAAGCAGGCCGATCTTGCCGATAAGAAGGTCGAGGTTGCGCATGCATGCGCTGCACGCGATGAAGCTCAGGGTAAAGTCAACGCTGGTGCGAGCGAATTGAAGAACGGCGTTCTCTCCCAGATCAACGCCGACACTGAATAGGGAAGGCTTAGCTCGCGACATGCGCAAACTTAATCTTCCCACCTTCGATGCGGAGTTGTTGGACGACGAAATTCGTCTGAATACTCTGAAGACGCTCAAATGCGCACGCTGGTTTTTCTTGGCCGGCTTCGTCATTATGCTCGGCTTCCTTATCACCTCGGGCGCCGAGCTTTTGAACGTCCTGAGCATCCCCATGGGCATCATCCTATG
Organism: Oscillospiraceae bacterium; assembly: GCA_963635145.1. GTDB lineage: Bacteria > Actinomycetota > Coriobacteriia > Coriobacteriales > Eggerthellaceae > Anaerotardibacter. The sequence goes on along the minus strand of CAVHFE010000001.1, from coordinate 29,054 downwards.
GTCGACCATCATCGTGTTCTGCTTGAAGGGCATCGTTAACAACCTTGAGCGCCATGGGGTTTCCCGTGCGATGGGCACCTTCGTTTCCTTCGTTGTCATGTTCATCGTGTTGGCCATTCTTATATGGGCGCTTTTCACGCCGGTGCTCGGCTTCGGCGACCAGGTAAACGAGCTGATCGCTCAGGTACCTGGTTACATCGCGCTTGCACAGGAGTCTTTCAACAACTTCTACGCGCAGTACTCCTACCTTCTTCAGGATGACACCATCAACAAATGGGTCAACGAATCCTTCGCCACCATTGGAGCCTTTGCCAACTCTGCGGTGCAGAACAGCGCTAAAGGCGCAATCGACATCACCACCGGCGTTGGTTCGGCCTTGATGGTCATCGGCTTTGCCTTGGTTGTGTCCTACTGGGTGCTCATGGAGCTGCCCGCCATGGGGCGCGAGATTCATCGCATCGTCCCTGAGCGTTACCATGTCGATTTGAATGCGATCTATCTGATTTGCACGCGCGTCATGGGCGGCTACATCCGCGGAACCTTAATACAATGCGCAGTCATCGGCCTTCTTGCGGCTATCGGTTTTTACGCCATGGGAATTCCCTCGGCTGCCGTCTTGGGCGTTCTCACCGGCGTCCTGAACATCATCCCCGTTGTCGGCCCCTGGTTCGGCGGCGCGCTTGCGGCCTGCATCGGCGTTTTCGTAAGCCCGCTTATGGCATTCGTCGCCTTCATCTACACCATCGTGATTCAGCAGCTCATCTACACTTTTGTGAGCCCTAAAGTCTTGGGCGATGCCTGCAACGTTCATCCCGCCCTGGTTCTTATCGCCTTGGTCGCCGGTTCCGCTTTGGGAGGTGCCGTAAGCGGTTTGATGGGTTCATTCATCGGTGCCCTTATCTCGATTCCTCTTGTGGCCGCAGGCAAATCGATCTTCGTCTACTTCTACGAGAAAAACACCGGACGAACCATCGTTTCTCCTGATGGCGTTTTGTTCAAAGGCGAAACCCGCGGCGAGAACATCACTCCTATCGGTGATGCAACGGGTCAATTTTCCGCCGATGAAGTCAGCCAGGTGCTCACAAGCTCGCCCAAAGACTGATAAGATTCTCGGGTTCACAGCCTCTTCGGCTCCATTGATTTTGTAATCGATTCTCAGATATCAGAAGGATTGTGCAATGCAATACATGACTAGTGCAGAGATTCGCGAGAAATATCTTGCTTATTTCGAGGACAAGGGATGCAAGCGTCTTCCCTCGTCCTCTTTGATCCCCGACGACCCTTCCTTGCTTCTTACAAGCGCTGGCATGGTGCAGTTCAAGCCTTACTTCCTGCATCAAAAAGAATTCGACGATAAATACATCGGTGCTACCACGGCCCAAAAGTGCGTACGCACCAACGATATCGAGATTATCGGCACTACCGGACGCCACCAGTCCTTCTTTGAAATGCTTGGCAACTTCAGCTTCGGCAAGTATTTCAAAGAAGAGATGTGCGCTTGGGCCTACGATTTTTCCACCAATCCCGAATACCTTGGTCTTCCCAAGGAAAAGCTTTATTTCACTGTCTTCGAAGACGACGACGAGACCATTGAGATTTGGAAATCTCTCGGAGTGCCCGATGATCATATTTCAAGGCTGGGAGAAGACGATAACTTCTGGCGTGCTGGCCCAACCGGCCCTTGCGGCCCCTGTTCGGAAATCTACTTCGACCAAGGCCCAACGGTTGGCTGCGGTTCGCCCGATTGCAAGCCTGGCTGCGATTGCGACCGTTATCTTGAGTTCTGGAATTGCGTCTTCACGCAATACGATGGCCAGGAAGATGGCAGCTTAGCTCCTCTTGCCACCAAGAACATCGATACGGGCATGGGGCTCGAGCGCATCGCTGCCATCATGCAGGGCGTCGATAACAATTACGACACCGATATCCTTCGTGGCCTTATCTCGCTTGGCGAGAAGCTTTCCGGCAAAACCTACAAGCAGAACCCCAAAGACGATCTGTCGCTGCGCATCGTCGCCGACCACTCCCGTGCGGTCACCTTCATGATTGCCGACGGCATCCTACCTTCCAATGAGGGTCGCGGTTACGTGCTTCGTCACCTTCTTCGCCGCGCCGTGCTCAAGGGCCAGTCCCTGGGAATCGAGGGCCCTTTCCTTTCCAACTACATCGAGCAGATCATCGAGATCATGGGCCATGTATACACCGAGATCGTGGCTAACAAGCAGCTTATTTTGCGTGTCGTCCTTTCCGAGGAGGAGCGCTTCGGGGCAACCCTGCGCCAGGGCCAGGTATACCTTGAGGAAGCCCTGTCCAAGCTTGAGGGCGACGTTCTTTCCGGCGATCAGGCCTTCGTCCTGCATGACACTTACGGTTTCCCCGTTGAAGTTACCAAGGAAATCTGCGAAGAGCGCAATATCGGCATTGACGAGAAGCGCTTCGCCGAATGCATGCAGGAACAGCGCAACCGCGCTCGCGCCGCAAACAAGGGCGACGCCGAGGCTGCCTGGAGCACCTATGGCGGCGTCCATGCCGAGCTTTTGAAAGAGTTCGGCCAAACCGAATTCGTCGGTTACAACTCTCTTGAATCTGAAGCCAAAGTTATCGCCCTGGTTAAGGACGGCAAGAGCGTTAGCTCCATCGAGGCGGACGGCGCCAATGTCGAGATCATCCTTAACCAGACGCCCTTCTATGCTGAAATGGGCGGTGAGGTCGGCGATACCGGCACTTTGATTTTCGGAGATGCCGAGTTCGAGGTTGGCGATACTGTCGCTCCTGAAAAGGGCCTTACCGTTCATAAGGCAAAGGCAGTGTCCGCCCTTGCTGTGGGCGACAGCGTCTTGGCAAGCGTCGATCCCGTTCGTCGTTTGAACGTGACGCGCAACCATTCCGCTACCCATATCCTGCATGCCGCTTTGCGTCAGGTTCTAGGCGAGCACGTCAACCAGGCCGGTTCCTATGTTGGGCCTGAGCGTTTGCGCTTCGACTTCACCCATTTCCAGGCGCTATCCTCGGATCAAATTTCCGAAGTTGAGAAAATTGCTAACGACTTCATCCTCAGCTCCGTTGATTCCAACATTTACGAAACCAGCCTTGACGAGGCACGCGAGGCCGGGGTTACGGCACTCTTCGGCGAAAAGTACGGCGACACGGTTCGCGTAGTCGAGTTCGGTGGCTTCTCCCGCGAGCTTTGCGGTGGCTGCCATGTCTCGAACACGAGTCAAATCGGTTTCGTCAAGATCGTCTCCGAGAGCTCCGTCGGTGCAAGTACCCGCCGCGTCGAGGCTCTTACCGGTCCTGCCGCGCTCGATTACGTCAACCAGATTGAATCCGAGCTCAAGGCTACGGCCGAAGTTCTGAAGGCGCCCCTCTTCGAGTCGTCAAAGCGCGCGCAAAACACCGTCAGCACCCTTAAAGAGCTCCAGGCCGAAGCCAAGAAGGCCAAGCAGGCTGCTGCTTCGGATGGCGTTGATTACCTTCTCGATTCCAAATTCACCGCAAAGGCCGGCTACCCCGTTGTAGTTGCAGCTTTCAAGGAGGAGGGAATCGCCGCTGACGACATGCGCAATGCTTGGGACATCATCCGCACCAAGCTTGATGCTCCCGGTGCTGCTGTCCTGGCAGCCGTAAACGAAGGTGGTAAGCCCATTTTGATGGCCGCAGCAAGCGATGAAGCCGTTGCCGCAGGCTTCCATGCAGGTCAAGTCATCAAGGCCATCAGCTCCAACATCAAGGGCGGCGGCGGCGGCAAGCCGACCATGGCCCAGGCGGGTGGCAAGGATGCCTCCGGCATCGAAGCCGCACTTGCAGCTGCGACCGAGCTTCTTTCTAAGTAAGCTGAATTTTCACAAGACGGTCAACGGGCATACCTGTTGACCGTCTTTTCTTTGAGTAGGGGGAATCATGCGAGTAATGGCACTCGATATCGGCAAAACCAGGGTAGGAGTGGCCGTCAGCGATCCTGAAATGAAAGTTGCTTCCCCCCTTGCTGTGCTGCCATATCAAGAGGTTGTCTCACATGCACGCAGTTTTCGTATGCTTTTGGAAGATTGGGAGCCGGAGCTCCTTTTAAGCGGCCTTCCCTTCACCATGCAAGGGGAGGAAGGTTCTCAGGCGCAGTGGATTCGCGAGCAAGCTGAAAAAATCTCGGCAAACAGCGCACTGCCTGTTGAGTTCACCGACGAGAGGCTCAGTTCCTCTCAAGCCAAACAAAGCTTGCATGCACAAGGTCTCAACGAAAAGCAGATGCGTGGGAAAATCGACATGGTTGCCGCCTCGATGTTCTTGCAATCGTGGCTTGATTCAAAGGCGTAAATCCACCGAAGGGGATCAGTAGATGGATTTCAAGAATCTAGTTAAAACCAAGGCTGATGGCGGCAAACACGCTTCAAAGCCTGATGTCCAAAACCTCGATAAGCGAATCGTTTTCGGCGCTGCCGCGGTGGTCATTCTGCTTGCCGCCATTGGTTTCTTCTTTTTCGGTCAAGAGCACAACGATCACTTGATCGCCTCTGATTCAAGCGCCACTGTCGTGTTCGATGACGGAAGTTCTGCGTCCAACTTCGCCGACGTTCTCTTCGATGCGGGGCTAATAGATTCCAAATCTGCTTTTAAGAACCTAATCAAAACCAAAGGGGTTGACTCACAGCTTAAGCCGGGCACCTACACGCTCTCGGGGGGCTTGAGCTTGGACGATCTTGTGACACAGCTTGTAAACGGACCCAACGCTGAAAAAACTCTTACCGTTACCGAAGGCTCCACCATGAAGAGCATCGCCAAAAGCGTGGAAGACGCCTACGATGGCAAAGTGACCGCGAAAGAATTCCTTGCCGCCTGCAAGAAGCCGTCAAGATTTGCCTCCGAGTATTCCTTCGTTGAAGGGGCAAGCAATCTTGAGGGATTCCTGTTCCCCAAGACCTACGATCTGCTGAAATCCGATGTCAGCGCCAATAACATAGTTCGACAAATGCTCGCACAATACCAAAGCGAAACCGCCTCGCTGGATTACTCGTACCCGGAATCCCAGGGCTTGAGCAAATATCAGACCCTTATTCTCGCTTCAATCGTTGAAAAAGAGGGCACAAGCGACACCTACACTAAGGTTGCCGCCGTTTTCTACAACAGGCTTGGCAACCAAGGGGAGCCCAACTACGGGCTTCTAGGCTCGGATGCCACCACGGCTTATGAACTCGGTGGCGATGTAGACGGTTACGATTGGTCCACCAACAGCCCTTACAACACGCGCAAAACAAAGGGCCTGTGCCCAACCCCGATCTGCAGTCCCAGCCTTGCCGCGCTCCAAGCGGTCTGCAACCCCGACAGGAACATGAACGGCTATTACTTCTTCAGCTTCTGGCCCAATGTCAACGGGGGAGTCGACTATTTCTTCGACAAAACCTATGCTGATCATCAAAAAACCATCGCCGACCATTCCTAGCTGAAAGCTGCGATGAACGCCAACAGAAAGAACACCTATGGCAAGCACCAAAAGACAAAGCGATTTCCAGACCAAACGTAAAAACACCAATGCCTCCGCGGTGTCGCGCGTAAAGAAGCGTCAGGACAACTTTCAGAAAACCCAACGGCTCCTGATTGCCGTCATAGCGGTTTGCGCGCTTTTCGTGGCGGGTCTTTTCGTTTGGAACGCCTTGAAAACCAACGATAATCTTGTTCAAGACGGCACCGAGGTCCATGTTTCCTTTAGCAAAGGCTTTATCGGAAGCGAATACGCCGAAGTTCTTTACGACGAGGGCCTGCTTGAAAACAAGGAAGAATTCAACACCGAGATCAGCAAAAGGAATTGCGTGGGCGACCTGCAACCAGGCTCCTATGTTTTCACGGGTGGTACGAGCGTGTCGGGAATCGTCGACCAGCTTGTGGCCGGCCCCAACGCAAGTTTCACCGTGAGCAAAAACGATTCATTGCAAGATCTTGCCGACAAAATCCAGGAATCTTATGGCGGTTCCGTCAAAGCCGATGAGTTGATGACTAAGTTCACTAATTTAGATGAATACCTATCCGATTATCCCTTCCTCAAGGGTCATGACGATATGACGGGATTCCTAGAGCCGGGAACTTACAAAACGCAGGCTTTCGGCTCCATGGAGTTCGCTTCGGCACGTGCGAACCTGATCGTTCGCGAGATGCTGGATGCCTACGCCGCCAAGCATAAGAACTAATGGCTTAGGTATCGCACAATGCTCAAGCCTACACGCTATTTCAACCGGGTTTCCAGCATCGATCCCTTGCTTGACCTGAAGAACTACGGCTATAGCTTCGTTTTATTGGATATCGACAACACCTTGCGCAGCCGTGCCGATGGTCTTGTCCCGCCTGACGTGCTCAGGTGGCTCGGGTCGCTTCCGTCGTACGGCGTGCAAGCCTGCCTACTTTCGAACAATTGGCATAAAAATGTCTTCGAATTGGCCGATGAACTCAATCTTCCTATCGTGGCGAAAGCCTTGAAACCTTTGCCCTTCGCCTTCATCAGGGCTTGCAAGCTCATGGATTGTTCGCGTAAGGAAACGGTGATGATCGGGGACCAGCTAAGCACCGACGTATGGGGTGCCAACGCGATAGGCATGAGCTCGTACTTAGTCGTCCCCCTGGCCAAAGAAGACCTCAAGCACACCTTGCTTGTCCGGAAGGCCGAAAATGCAATTCTCGGCTCGTATCCCGTAGAATCCCTTAGGCAGCCCGCTGGCGAAGCGCAGGCGCAAAGTCTTTCCAATTCGTTATAATCTCCATACAAAACATCACAACGAAAGTTTTCATCATGGAATACGTAACAGCAGGTGAATCTCACGGACCGGCTCTTACCGGCATCGTCTCGAACGTACCGGCGGGCCTTTCCGTCAACATCGACAACATCAACGCCGATCTAGCACGGAGGCAAAGCGGTTATGGTCGCGGCGGAAGGCAGAAGATCGAAAAGGACACCGTCTCCATTTTGTCCGGCGTGCGCTTCGGAAAAACCATCGGCAGCCCCATCGCCTTGCAAATCAAGAACAAGGACTGGGAAAACTGGACGGACCGCATGGCGATAGCAGACGAGCCTCCGGCGAATCTTGTACGAGAGGTAACGCCGCGTCCCGGCCATGCTGATTTAATCGGCGTTCTGAAAAACGACATGGACGATTGCCGAAACATCCTCGAGCGATCAAGCGCACGTGAAACCGCCATTCGTGTTGCTTGCTCGGGCATCGCGCGCGAGTTCCTCGCCGAACTGGGCGTCGGAATCTTCTCATACGTCACCTCCATCGGTGATGCAGAGTTCGTCGAGGACGACCCGATGATGAATTGCGTGCATTACTCGCCTTTGGACATTGAGCTCTCCGATGTGCGCTGCCCCGATGCCGAAGCAAGCGAGCGCATGAAAAAGGCCATCGACGCCGCCAAAGAACAAGGCTTGAGCCTTGGCGGCACTTTCAGGGTCGTGGTAACAGGCTTAGTCCCTGGTCTTGGCGGGTACGAATCCGGCCCGGAGCGCCTTAGCTCGCAGCTGGGCGCCGCGCTCTTCGGCATCCAAGCCATGAAAGGCGTCGAATTCGGTCTCGGCTTCGAATCAGCCTACCGTCCCGGCAACAAGGTCCACGACGAGATACTCCTAAACGATAAGCAGGGCTTCACGCGCCGCAGCAACAACGCAGGAGGGCTTGAGGGCGGCATGACCAACGGCATGCCCCTTGTGATGACCGTGGCTATGAAACCCATCCCAACGATGAACACGCCGCTCGACACCATAAACCTGGACACGCTTGAGCCAGCCAAGGCATCCAAAGAGCGCAGCGATGTTTGCGCCGTTCCAGCAGCCGGCGTGGTTGCGGAAGGGGAGGTCGCTTTCGTCCTTGCCCGGGCCTACTTGCGCAAATTCGGCTGCGACAACATGACCGACATAAAGCACAACCTTGAGTCGTATAAGCAACGCCTCAAAACGATGTCCCGCTAGACTCTTCAAGGAGCCATCATGAACGAAACAACGCATCGCACGGTGTACAAGCTCACTAAACCGGTATTCTTTATCGGCTTCATGGGAGCCGGGAAAACATCCGTCTCGCAGCAGCTGGCCGTCACGCACGGATTGGCCTCAATCGATGCGGACGAATATCTGGAATTGCGTGAGAACCGCATCATCGCCGACATCTTCGCCGAAGACGGCGAAGAATACTTCCGCAACCTTGAGACCGACGTTCTCAAAGATCTGGCCAACCGCGCTCCACGCCTGATCGGTTGCGGCGGCGGCGTTGTTACCAAGCGCCCTGAAAACGCCCAGATCATGCGTGAGCATGGTTTCGTGGTGTACCTGATCGTCAGCGCTGACGGCGCTGCGGCGCGCATCCCCAACACCGATTCTCGCCCGATGTTCAAGAACCTTGAGACCGCACGTAAGACCATCGTCGAGCGTGCGCCCCAGTACGAAGCCGCCGCAGATGTGGCCGTGCAGACCGAAGGTCGCAGCGTCCCTGAGATTTCAAATGAAATCGCCGATATCCTTCTTGAGCACGGTGTCCTGGTAAAGGAAGCGTAAAAGCATGACAAGAATCTTGGTTGACGTCCCAGGAGAGAGCCCCTACGAGGTTAAGATCGCCAAAGGCGCGCTTAACAAGCTCGGTGAGCGTCTGCGCGCCTTCGATAAAAACAACAATACAGTCGTCATGGTCACGGACAGCTCCGTGGGGCCTCTTTACGCCGAACAGACGAGGGCTTCCTTAGAGCAAGCCAGCTACAAGGTTCACGTGATAAGCGTGAACGCTGGCGAGGAATCCAAGTCTATAAGCTGCGCTTCCGAACTTTGGGAGGCTTTTGCTGCCCTTAAGATCGACCGTGGCGCCCTTGTTGTCGCACTGGGCGGGGGAGTTGTTGGCGATCTTGCCGGATTCGTCGGATCCACCTTCATGCGCGGCTTGAGAATCGTGCAAGTGCCCACCACCTTGCTTTCCATGGTTGATTCTTCCGTGGGCGGCAAAACGGCAATCAACCTTCCCGACGGCAAAAACCTCGTCGGCACCTTCACCCAGCCTGTCCACGTATGCGCCGACATCTCGCTTTTAAGCAGCTTGCCCGAGCGCGAATGGGCCTGCGGCTGTGGTGAAATCGCAAAATCAGCGGTCATCGATTCCGATGATTTCTATTTCTGGCTCTTAAGCAATGCATCTGCCCTTGCAAACCGCGACGAGGAGATTACGGCCGAGGCGGTCGCCCGATCCGTCTCGTTCAAGGCACGCGTGGTTGTGCAAGACCAGCTTGAAACGATGGGGATCCGCGAGTCGCTCAACTACGGGCACACCTTGGCTCACGCTATCGAGGCAGCTGCCGGCTATGGCACCTATTCCCATGGCCATGCCGTTGCACAAGGCATGCGCTTTGCTGCTCGTCTAGGGGCGGCAAGCATCGGAACCTCTATCGACTTCGTGCAATCTCAAGACGCGCTTCTTGATGAGCTGGGCTTGCCGGAGCTCGCCTTCAAGGCCGACCCTGAATATCTCCTGCAGCTGATGATGGGCGATAAAAAAGTGCGCAACGGTCGTCTCCGTTTCGTTTTACCCAAGGACGTGGGGAGTTGGTGCATCAAAGCACTTGAGCCCGAGTTCGTCTTGGAGCATCTCGAAGCCTGGCAGGCATCTCTGTAGAGCTTGGAAACAGAAAGGCAGAGCGATGGATTCCAAGGAAGCATGCGCGCTTCGTTTGCATAAAATTCGCATCAAAATGAATGACGCCAAGCTCGACGGCCTCTATCTCAGGACAACCACCAATATCGCTTGGGCGTCCGCTTTCACTGGAGTTTTCGACGAGGAAATGGCTCATGCTTTGCTCGTGCTCCCCGATAGAGCGATACTCCATACCGATTCACGCTATTCGGCCGCTATGCGAACAGCCGCCGAAGGAACCGAGATCGAGATTTCGGACACGATTGCAAGTCATTTCGAAATCTTCTTAAAAGAACATCTAGGCCACCATGCAGCAAAGTTGTCTATCGGCATCGAAGACAGCATTTCCCTGCGGGAGTTCCATACGCTGGAAAAACTGGCTGAAGATAACTCCCATGTGAAGCTATGCGAAACGAGCAGCTTCGTCGAAGAACTGCGTGCCGTCAAAGACGAGTTGGAAATCAAGTACATGCGCGAAGCGCAAGCCATCACCGATGCCGCTTTCAAACATATTTGCTCGTTCATCAAAGTGGGCATGAGCGAGCTTGAGGTGCAACGAGAGCTTGACCGTTTCATGTACGAAAACGGCTCCGTCGGCCTGGCTTTCCCGAGTATCGTGGCAGCCGGCCCCCATGCAGCTTCGCCGCACGCTCAGCCCAGCAAAAGGATTCTCCAAGCGGGTGACGCCATCGTCATGGATTTCGGGGCGCGCGTTAACGGCTATTGCTCAGACATGACGCGCACCGTTTTCCTCGGTGAGCCAAGCGACGAATTAGCCCATGCCTTCAGCGTCATGCGCAAGGCGAACGAGGAATGCGAGGCAAAGGTGAAAGCCGGCGTCCGCGCATCGCTTGTGCACAACCATGCCGAAAAGGTTTTGGCGCGCGGCGGCTATGCCAACAAGATGGGACACTCCTTGGGCCATAGCCTTGGTCTGGACATACATGAGTCGCCCGCACTCTCGTGGAAAAACGACAATGAACTTGAAGAAGGCGTCGTCGTCACCGTTGAGCCGGGCATATACCTCGATGGCAATTTCGGCATGCGCCTGGAGGATTTCGGCGTCGTGCGCCAAGATGGCTACGAGGTTTTGACCCAATCCACCCACGAGATGGTTATAATAGACATTCGTGATTAAACAGGGCTCCATCCAATCCCTGGGTGAAGCATTGAAAAAAGGAGTATTGACGTGGTTACTGTTTCTACCGCTGACTTCCGCAACGGCATGGGCATCGAGTACAACAACAAGATGTGGACCATCATCGAATCCCAGCACGTAAAGCCCGGCAAGGGCGGCGCGTTCGTCCGCACGAAGCTTCGCGATATCCGCAACGGCCGCGTTGTCGACTACACCTTCAACTCCGGTGTCAAGTTCGAGTCCTTCCGCATGGAGCGCGTTTCCATGCAGTACCTCTACAACGACGGCATGGACTATTACTTCATGGACAATAACACCTACGAGCAGACCTCCGTTCCCGCCGAGACCGTCGGCGAGACCGCCAAGTGGCTCAAGGAAAACGATGAAGCTACCCTGATCTACGCAGGCGAGGAGCTTATCGGCATCGAGCCTCAGATGTTCGTCGAGCTTGAGGTCACCGAGACCGAGCCCGGCTTCAAGGGCGATACCGTTCAGGGTTCCACCAAGCCCGCAACGCTTGAGACCGGCGCCGTCGTCCAGGTTCCCATGTACATCGAAGTCGGTGAAGTTCTCCAGATCGACTCCCGCGATGGTCGTTTCGTGAAGCGCCTCTAGTCTTCGCTTACAAGCTGTTCTATTCGGGGCGCTTCGGCGCCCCGTACTGTATACTTCAAACTTAGCGGCTGACCTTAATCAGTCCATTCAGTTCGTTGACATCTGACTAGGAGGATTCCTATGACGAATATTTCCAAAGAGGGGATGGCCATCGCACCGGGTGTTGTCGAGACCATCATCGCCCTCGCCGTCCGCGACGTTGACGGCATCGTAAGCGTAGGCAACCCTGCTACCGGCATCCTTGCCCTTTTCCAGAACAAAGCTGAGGTTGCCGGCGTCGAGCTCAACCCCGCTGAAGACGGAAGCCTTGAAGTTGGCCTGAACATCACGGTCCTCTACGGCCGCCCCTTGAACGAGCTTGCCGATCAGGTACGCTCTGCTGTCAGCGACGCCGTGCTCACTCAGGTCGGACTTACCGTCTCCCGTGTCGATGTCACCGTCGACGGCGTTATCTTCAAGGATTAATCCATGGGCGTTAACTACAACAAGCGCAGCTCCCAGCGAGCCTACGTCGTTCAGGTCCTCTACCAGGCAGACATGGTCGACCGCGACCCACTCGATCTTGTGGAGGAAGATCTTCTTTCCCAAGACACCCGACTTTTAGACGATTACGGCCGCAGCCTTCTTTCCGGCATCACCGAGAAAAAGGCCGAACTCGACAAGAGCATCTCTAACGCAAGCAACAACTGGTCCATCGACCGTATGCCTTCCGTCGATCGTTCCATCTTGCGCTTGGCCACCTACGAAACTCTCTTCATGGATGAGATTCCCGTTTCGGTTGCCATTAACGAAGCGGTCAACCTTGCAAAGAAGTTCGGCGGGGACGATTCTCCGCGCTTTGTGAACGGTATTCTTGGTCGCATTGCGCACGTTGAGGTCAAGGACGTTGCCGACGACGTTGAAGACGTCCCGGTTACCACTCTTGATCTAAGCCAGCCAACCGAGGATGAGGCAGTGGCGGCCATCATGGAGGCCATCAACTCGAACAAGGCCGATAAGGAATGAGCACGTCCGACGAGCATGTCTCGGATTTTCCTCAGATCAAGGCACGTCTTGACGACATTGCCGAGAGCGTAAACGACGAATCATTGTCGCTCGACGAGGTGCTCAAGCTCTATGAAGAGGCTGTTTCACTCGGCTTGAAAGCTTCTTCGCTTCTTGAGCAGGAGGTTCTTAGCTCCACCGAGGAAACTTCCACGGATGCCGAGAGCTCCAACCAAGCAGTAGATGCTTAAACCGCTTGTTAAGGCGTAAGCCTTAACAGCACTAACGGACGAATCATGGAATGTCGAAAGCTGGACTATGGAAACACGTATTCTGGATTCGATCCAATCCCCCGAGAACCTAAAGGTGCTCTCCGAGGAGGATTTGGGGATCCTTGCCAATGAAATCCGCAACGAGATCATTTCCGTCACATCCAAGACGGGTGGTCATGTTGCGTCCAGCCTTGGTGCAGTTGAGACCATCTTGGCCGTACATTCCCTGATCGACAGCCCGAAAGATCGCTTTCTGTTCGATGTCGGGCATCAGTCCTACGCGCACATGCTCATAACCGGCAGGCTGAAAGAATTCCAAACCTTAAGGCAATACCAGGGATTGTCCGGTTTCCCCAAGCCCAATAAAAACCCTCATGACGTGCACCCCTCGGGGCATGCCTCCGATTCCTTGTCGGTTGCCTGCGGCCTTGCACGTGCGCGCGACCTCAAAGGCACCGACGAGAAAATCGTTGCCCTTATCGGTGACGCTTCACTCGGTGGCGGCATGGCACTTGAGGCCTTAAACGACATCGGGCAAGCCCAAACTCCCTTGGTAATCATCCTTAACGACAACGAAATGTCCATCTCGCGCCCGGTTGGGGCGCTGGCAAAGCATCTTGGTGCTATGCGCACGACGCGCAGCTACCGCCAAGGCCGTGATGACATGCAGGATTTCATCGAGAAAGCCTTAGGTCCCGCCGGGAAAGCTCTGGTCGGGCTAGGGAAGAGCGCCAAGGAATCCCTTAAGCAGTTCGTCATTCCCGACACCATGATGTTCGAGGCGTTGGGCATCGTCTGCTCGCCGCCCGTCGACGGTCACAACATCCACGAACTCCGCCGAGTGCTCAAGGCCGCCCTTAAGTCGGACGCGCCCGTGCTCGTGCATGTTGTGACGAAGAAGGGATTCGGCTACAAGCCCGCCGAAGAAGACCCCTCGCGCTTCCATGGCACCGGCCCCTACGACATTGCAAGCGGCGCCTCCACAAAAAAGAAAGCCGTTAATAAAACCTTCACCCAGGCTTTCTCGGAAGCACTCATCGCAGAAGCCGAAAAGGACGATAAGGTTGTCGCTATCACCGCCGCAATGGCCGACGGCACCGGCCTTGCCCCCTTCGCCAAGCGTTTTCCCAATCGCTGCTTCGACGTTGGCATAGCAGAAGAGCACGCCGTAGGCATGGCAAGTGGCATGGCAGCCGGCGGCTTGAAGCCCGTCGTCGCGCTTTACTCGACCTTCGCCCAGCGTGCAATCGATCAAATCATCGTTGACAACGCGCTTGCTAACTCCAACGTCGTTTTCGCGCTCGACCGCGCAGGGCTTGTCGGCGATGACGGCCCCACGCATCATGGCGTCTTCGACCTAAGCTACCTGCGCATGATCCCTGGGATGAAGGTCTTGGCTCCCTCGGACGAGGCGGAGCTTGCGCACGCGCTCCACACAGCGCTTCACAACCCCGGACCTTACGCAATCCGCTACCCACGCGGCGAGGCACCCGGAGCGCAAATACCTCTACATCCCCTCGACCTTGAGCCAGGCGTCTCACGCACGGTGAAGGAAGGCTGCGATTGCACCATCCTCTCGTTCGGCCGTATGCTCTCAAACTCACTTCGCGCATCCGAGCTGCTGAAAGCCGAAGGCATCAGCGCACGCGTCGTCGATATGCGCTGGGCTAAGCCCCTGGACGAATCTGCCATTCGCAAGGCGGCCGAAACCGGGCTCATAGTCACCATCGAGGACAACACGCTCCATGGGGGAGCAGGGCACGGCGTACTTTCCGCTTTGTCCGACTTGAGCATCGAAGTACCCACCCTTCTTATGGGCTTGCCTGATCGTTTCATCGAGCAGGGTCCGGTTGACGATCTCTTCTTTGAGCTGGGGCTTGATGCCAAATCCATTGCGAATGCCATCAAAAACAACCTGTAAAACAAACCCAAACCAAGCTTTCAAGCCCCTTCGGTCCACTGGATTGAAGGGGCTTGTTTCCATCATGTGTCAGCAAAACGATGCCCTTGTTTCATGTTTCAGGCTTGTGTCATGAACTTATCGCGAGCGTTACGCAAAGGTTCTGATGCCGTTAACAATCGCATGTCACGAAATCTGAACGGATTCAACGTGTAATCCTTGCCTAGTCGAATACATGTACAAGTTAAATCTAGGAGGTATGCACATGTTTGACACAGGGTCTACGGCCTTCATGATGATCTGCACCATGTTGGTCCTTCTCATGACCCCAGGCGTCGCTTTCTTCTACGGCGGCCTCTCCCGCCGCAAGAACGTGGTTAACACCATGTTCATGTCGTTTGTGATGCTTGGCGTTGTTGCAGTTGTTTGGGTCTTGGTTGGTTGGAGCCTAGCTTACGGCGGAGACGGTTCCTGCCCGTTCTTCGGAGGCTTCGATCAGATCGGTCTTCTTCAAACCACTCAAGATACGATCAACGAACAGGGCGACGGTACCGGATATCCCGCAATCATCGATATCTGCTTCCAGCTTGCCTTCTGCATGATCACCTGCGCGATTATCCCCGGCGCGCTTGCTGGTCGCATGAAGTTCGGTCCATTCATGGCATTCATCGCCATCTGGGTCGTTCTTATCTACGCTCCCTTGGCTCACATGGTTTGGGGTGGCGACGGCTCCCTCATCGGTGACCAGATCGGCGCACTCGACTTCGCAGGCGGCGACGTTGTCCACATCTCCTCCGGCCTTACCGGCCTGGTGCTCGCCCTCATCATCGGCAAGCGCAAGGAGTTCGGCAAGATGGGCACTCGTCCCCACAACGTTCCCTTCGTCGTCCTTGGCGCAACTTTGCTGTGGTTCGGTTGGTTCGGCTTCAACGGCGGCTCCCAGTTCGCAGCTGACGGCGTTGCCGACTTGGCTATCCTGAACTCCGTCGTGGCATCCGGTGCTGCAATGCTTTCCTGGATGTTCATCGAGTCCATCAAGACCGGCAAGCCCACCCTGGTTGGCGCTGCAACGGGCGTCGTTGCCGGCTTGGTCGTCATCACCCCCGCAGCCGGCTTCGTCGAGCCCTGGGCCGCACTTGTCATGGGCCTGATCGTTTCTCCGGTTTGCTACTTCGCCATTTCCTTCCTCAAGAAGGCCATCGGCTACGACGACGCGCTTGACGCATTCGGCTGTCACGCAGTCGGCGGTGTCGTCGGCGGTCTGCTCACCGGCATCTTCTGCGTGCCCGAGCTTTCCTGGACCGACTTCGGCGGCCTGCTCTACACCGGCGATCCCACGCTCTTGGGCGCACAGGTTCTTGGTATCCTGATCACCATCGCCTTCGTCGGCATCGGTTCTGCCATCATCGCTTTCGTGCTCAAGTTCATCTGCCACGGCAGCCTGCGCGTCAGCAAGGCTGAGGAAACCGACGGCATGGACCTTTCGGCCCACAGCGAATCCGCATATCCCGCCTTCACCGGCTTGGACTAAAAGGGGGTTTGATTACTTATGAAGCGTATTTCAGCGATTGTTCGTCCCAGCAAGCTCGAAGCTGTTAAGGAAGCTCTTTTCGAAGCAGGCTGCGCAGGCATGACGATCACCCAGGTTTACGGCTGCGGCAGCCAGCATGGCTGGACCGAATACGTCCGCGGCTCCGAGATCAACGTCAACATGCTCATGAAGACGAAGTTCGAGATCATCGTCAACGATTCCGACGTAGAAAAGCTTTGCGACGTGATCTGCGAAGCAGCTCGCACCGGCGAGGTGGGGGATGGCAAGATCTTCATCTCCGACGTCGAAAGCGTCATCCGCGTTCGCACCGGCGAGCGTGACGGTGAAGCGGTTTAAGACCTTCATCCTCTTCGCATAGTCAGGCCCCGATCCTCTCCCCAAACTCGGCCTGGCCCCTAAAAATCAGGTGCAGAGCGCAATGCCTTGCACCTGATTTTTCATGGGTGAATCTTTTGGATTGTCTAGGCGCTTGCCGGGCAAAGCTCGACCCAATGATGGTATAGTCAGTCGTTAGCGAATAACCGACCCTCGAAAGGAAGCAATATGACTCGCAAGATTGCTATTTTCGATACCACTCTCCGCGATGGTGAGCAGTCTCCCGGCGCATCCATGAACTCTGAAGAGAAGCTCGTCATCACCCGACAGCTACTGCGCTTGGGCGTCGATGTCATCGAAGCAGGCTTCCCCATCTCCTCGCCCGGCGACTTCAAGTCCGTTCAGCAGATCGCCGCTGAAGTCGGCGACAAAGCAACCGTGTGTGCCCTTACCCGCGCCGTCACCAAGGACATCGACTCCGCAGCCGACGCCCTTAAGGATTGCGCGCGCCCCCGCATCCATACCGGCATCGGCGTGTCACACTCCCACATCTACGACAAGCTCCGCACCACTCCTGAAGTGATTCTCGAGCGCGCGATCAAAGCAACCAAGTACGCACGTAACCTCTGCGACGACGTCGAGTTCTACTGCGAGGACGCCGGCCGCTCCGACTACGAGTACCTTGCACGCGTGGTCGAGGCTGTCATTGACGCCGGCGCCACCGTCGTCAACATCCCTGACACCACCGGCTACTCCCTGCCCGATGAGTTCGGTCGCCGCATCAAGTTCCTTATGGACAACGTTTCCAACATCGACAAGGCCACCATCTCGGTTCATTGCCACAACGACCTTGGCATGGCAACCGCTCTGTCCCTCGCCGGCATCATGAACGGCGCAGGCCAGATCGAGTGCACCATCAACGGCCTGGGCGAGCGTGCAGGCAACACCGCCATGGAAGAAGTCGTCATGGCCATCAAGATGCACGGTGAGGAACTCGATGCTCACACCGACATCAACACCCGTGAGTTCACCCGTGCTTCTAAGCTCGTAAGCTCCATCACCGGCTTCGTCGTGCAGCCCAACAAGTCCATTGTCGGCGCCAACGCCTTCGCGCATTCCTCCGGCATCCATCAGGATGGCGTCATCAAAGAGCGCAGCACCTACGAGATCATCGATCCTGCCGAGGTTGGCGCAGGTCAATCCTCCATCGTGCTTTCCGCCCGCTCTGGCCGTGCTGCTTTGCGTCATCGCCTCGAGATCCTGGGCTACCACATCGAGGGGGAGGCTTTCGAAGAGCTGCACACCGCGTTCCTCGACCTTGCCGACAAGAAGAAGGAAGTCTACGACGAGGATCTTGAGTCCTTGGTCAACGCGCGCGACCGCGAGATCAAGCCCGACAAGGCCTACGAGCTCACCGCTGTTCAGATTTCCTGCGGCCAGCCTTTGACTCCCACCGCAACGGTGACCCTTAAGGACTTCACGGGCACCGAGCGTACCGCATGCTCCATCGGCACCGGCCCCGTTGATGCTCTTTGCAACGCCGTCAATCAGATCGTCAACATCGAAAACGACCTGACCGAGTTCTCGGTTCAGTCCGTCACCCGCGGCATCGACGCCCTGGGCGAGGTCACCATTCGCGTCACCTCTGCCGATGGGGAAGTGTTCTCCGGCCGCGGCGCCGACTCCGACATCGTCGTTTCGTCTGCAAAGGCCTACGTCAACGCTCTTAACCGCCTGATCGAGAGCAAGAAGTCCAAGTAGGTTTTACGTGTACTGCCTTGATTGCGGAACAAAGGTTGAAGAAGGTTCGGAGGCTTGCTCGAACTGCGGCATGACCGTGGACAAGATGCGCGAGCGCATTGACCATGCGGTCGAGATGGTCACCTATGCGGAAACCATCGGCCCCGACGCAACCACCAAGCTTCCACCGGTCAAGGCTCGCAAGTACGTTGCCAAGGACGGGACCAAGATCGATCCCGCCAAACCCGTGGAGTCGCCCAACGAGGAAAAATCCTCGTTGGGCGATATCCCGACCATCGGGCCGGGGGACCCTTACCTGACGATGCCCATCCCGAAGATCGTCGACGACAATGGCAAAATCGCCTTCGATTCCGACACCGCGCCGAAGATCTACTCGCAACCCGAGGCTAAAAAGTTCAATGCGGTACCGTATTTGGTTGCCATGAACCTAGTCCTTATTGTTGCCGTCATTGTTCTTGCGTATCAGCTTTGGGGGCAATAGCCCGGCTGCAAAACAAGAATTATGCACGGGTGTGGACATTCACCTTTGAAGTATGGTATAAAAACGATGCATCTTAACGATGTGAATCCAATACTTTCGATGTTTCTGAAAGAAGTGGGCTTGTCCCGCTTCTTTTGTTTACGGGAAGAATTTAAGGAGGGACATGCTAACAGCAAAGGAACGAAAGCTGCTCGAAGCTCTTGAGCCAGCTGCAGCCGAACGTGATACCGAGATCGTCTCGGTCGAAATCGTGGGTGCCAAAAAATCTCCCACCATCAGGGTCTACATCGACTGCGAAGGCGGCATCAGCTTCGATGAGCTTGCCAGCGCGCAAGAGTGGATCAACCAACTTATGGATGAGCTCGATCCATTTCCCGGCGCCTATACCCTCGAAGTGTCCTCCCCGGGCATCGATCGTCCGCTCAGGACTCCTGAGCACTTCGATCGCTTCGCCGGCGAGAAAGCTCGCGTCGTCATGTCGAAACCGGTAAACGGACGTGCCAAATGGACCGGCACACTCCAAGGCTTCGAAGACGATGCCGTGAAGCTCGAGGTGGAAGGCGAGGTCATCGTGCTTCCATATGGCGACATCAAAAAAGCAAACGTAATCGCAACTATTGATTTTGGTTCTTAAGGGAAGGGAAATCATGGCAAGTTCCGAACTGATCGAGGCGCTTCAGGCTCTCGCTCATGAACGTAAAATCGACGAGTTCTACCTGATCGAGCGCTTGGAAGCCTCTTTGGCCAAAAGCTATCAGCAGATTCTCGACCTTGAGTGGGATGCTCGCGTGATCATCGATCGCCACACGGGCAAGATCTACGTCTACGAGCTTGTTCCCGTCGGCGAGCCCGACGAGGAGACGGGGGAGTACACCGAGTTCGAAGAGCGCGACGTCACCCCCAACGACGTAAGCCGAATCGCCGCACAAAACGCCAAGAGCGTCATCAGCTCCATCGTGCGCGAGGCTGCCCGCCAGTCCATTTACGAGGAGTTCTCCGATCGCGTGGGCGACCTGGTAACCGGCACCGTTTTGCAGGGCACCCCCGACTTTACCATCATCAAAATTCGCGATGGCGTTGAGGCCGAGCTTCCTCACTTCGACCAGAAGAAGTACCCCAACGAGCTCAACGAGCGCCCCAAGAACGAGCGCTATCGTCATAACCAGCGCATCAAGACGCTGATCATCGGCGTTCGCGACCCCCAGACCGACGCTACCCGCGGTCGCGGCGACCACATGCGCCCCTCCATCGTCGTTTCACGCACCCATCCCGACCTGATTCGTCGCCTGTTCGAGATCGAAGTGCCTGAAATCTACGATGGTCTGGTGGAAATCAAGTCCATCGCCCGCGAGCCCGGCGAGCGCTCCAAGATCGCCGTCGCCTCCCGCGAGCGCAACCTCGATCCGGTGGGCGCTTGCGTCGGCCCCCGCGGCTCCCGTGTACGCATGGTCGTCGAGGGCCTTCGCAACGAGCGCGTAGACGTCATCCAGTGGGATGAGGATCCCGCGGTCTACGTCGCCAACGCGCTTTCGCCCGCAAAGGTCACCCGCGTCGATGTCGACGAGGACAAGTCTTACGCCACCGTCATCGTCCCCGACGATCAGCTTTCGCTTGCCATCGGCAAAGAAGGCCAGAACGCACGTCTGGCTGCACGCCTGACCGGCTGGCATATCGATATCAAGTCGGCTTCCTTCGCCGGCGAGCCCATGGTCGCCCCCGAGGACGATCTGCTTGACGTCACCGAGGACACCGAAGAGGGTCTTTGCGCCTATATCCGCCCCGACGGCAGCCGCTGCCGCAACCATGCTCGCCCCAACGAGCCTTATTGCGGCATACATGCCGATCTTGAGCTGCAGTAGGTTTCAAACATGGCAACGCATCAGCGCACCTGCATAGTCTGCAAAACCGTAAATGCAAAAAACGGTTTGCTCAGGATCGTCCGTCACCCCGAGGGAGGCGTCGATTTCGACCCATCCGGCAAGGCTAACGGACGTGGTGCCTATGTGTGCAGCCTTGCTTGTTTCGATAAGGCGGCTAAGACCCAGAGGCTCAACGCCGCCCTTAAAACCAAGCTAACCAACGACGATTACCAGCGTATCGGCAGGCAGATGCTCGATACGCTTTGCCCCGAGGACTAGGAGAAGAGGAGAATCTATGGCCGGCATGCGCGTACATGAACTGGCTAAGGAATTCGACATGAGCAGCAAGGACCTGCTCAGTCGCCTTGCCGAAATGAACATCCCAGCTAAAAGCCACGCAAGTATCTTGAGCGAGGCCAACGTGGCCAAGGCGCGCGAGAACCTTTCGCCCGAAGAGAAGGAGCGCGCAGGCAAGCTGGAAGAGGAAGAGGCCAA
This sequence comes from Oscillospiraceae bacterium, assembly GCA_963635145.1. Classification (GTDB taxonomy): domain Bacteria; phylum Actinomycetota; class Coriobacteriia; order Coriobacteriales; family Eggerthellaceae; genus Anaerotardibacter. The sequence goes on along the minus strand of CAVHFE010000001.1, from coordinate 8,038 downwards.
GCGCCTCGCCGAGGAAAAGGCCAAGGCTGCCGCAGAGAAGGCAGCCGAGGAGGCCAAGCGCCGTGCGGCCGCAGAGGCCGAGCGCGAGGCTCGCGAGGCCGAGCGAGCCCGCCGCGAGGAGAAGAGGGCCAAGCAGGCCAAGTCCGAAGCAGCGCGCAAGATCTCCAATTCCCCTTTCGAGAGCCTGGAGTCCCAGCTCGAGCGCGAAAAGGCACGCCTTGAGCGCGAGGCGCGCGAGGCCGAGGAGCGTCGCATCCTCGAGGCCCGCGCCCGCGACGTAGCCAAGAAGCAGGCAGTGGAGCAGGCTCTGCACAACCGTGGCAACAAGAGCTCCGAGAAGCGCGCTTCTGCCAAGCCCGCACCCGCTCCCAAGAAAGCCGCTCCCGTCTCCAAGAGCAACTTCTCCTCTTTGCTCGACCAGATCAAGAACGAGGAAGAGCGCCTTCAGTCCGAGCGTCGCGATGCTGCCGCCAACAAAAAGGCCGACGCCTCCTCCAAGGGCAAGGGCAAGAAGAACGGCCGTCGAGGTTTCGAACCTTCCGTGCCCGAGCTTGAGCAGAACCAGGGCGATGACCGTTACGCCCAGATGGCCATCCATGCCGAGGAATTCCAGCGCGACAAGGTGCTTGCCGAGGCTCGCGCCGCCGTCGAGGCTGCAGCCTCCAACAAGGAACAGGGCGGCCGCCGCAAAAAGCGCAAGGAGAAGCGCGAGGCCGAAAAGCGCCAGAAGATGGCCGAGAAGGCCATCGAGCATGGCTTGGACCCCACGCTCGTCTTGGACGAATCCGTCGTGGAGGTTCCCCAGGGCTCGACCGTCGCACAGCTCGCCGAGCTTCTTGAGGTAACCCCCAACGACATCGTCAAGCGCCTCTTCATGATGGGCGAGATGATGACGCTCACCCAATCCATGTCCGACGAGCTTATCGAGCTTGTTGCCGACGATCTTGGCCGCAAGGTCCGCGTCGTCTCCCCTGAAGAGGAATACGCAGTCGTCTACAACGATACCGAGGACGACCTTGAACCTCGTCCTCCCGTGGTTACCGTCATGGGCCACGTCGACCATGGCAAGACCTCGCTGCTCGACGCTATCCGGCAGACCGGCGTTGCCGAAGGCGAGGCCGGCGGCATCACCCAGCACATCGGCGCTTCGGTGGTCAACATCAACGGTAGGCAGATTACCTTCATCGACACCCCTGGTCACGAGGCCTTTACCGCAATGCGTGCTCGCGGTGCCCAGGTTACCGATGTCATCGTCCTGGTGGTTGCCGCCGACGACGGCGTCATGCCTCAGACGGTCGAGGCAATCAACCATGCGAAGGCCGCAAACGTGCCCATCGTCGTTGCCGTCAACAAGATCGACAAGCCCGGCGCAACCCCCGAGCGCGTGCGCCAAGAGCTCGTCGAGCATGGCGTCATCCCCGAGGAATGGGGTGGCGAGAACATGTTCGTCGATGTCTCCGCACGTCAGCGCATCAATATCGATGAGCTTCTTGAAACCATCCTTCTACAGGCCGACATCCTCGAGCTCAAGGCGAACCCCAACGCCCTGGCATCCGGCTTCGTCATCGAGGCTAACCTTGACCGCGGCCGCGGCTCCGTTGCAACCGTGCTCGTCAATCGCGGCACCTTGCATCCCGGCGACACCATCGTTGCCGGCACTTCCTATGGCAAGGTTCGCGCCCTTATCGACCCACGTGGCAACCATGTTAAAGAAGCCAAGCCCGCCGACCCCGTGGAGATTCTTGGCCTCAACTCCGTGCCTGTGGCCGGCGACGAGTTCCGCGTCTTCGAAGACGAACGCGATGCGCGCCATCTGGCCGAGGAACGCGCGCTCCGTGCCCGCCTGAAGCAGCAGGAGAACCGCGCTCACATGAGCCTGGACGACCTCTTCAACCGCATCGAGGAGGGCAAGACCACCGACCTCAACCTCATCGTCAAAGCCGACGTTGCCGGCTCCATCGAAGCGCTGCGCGACTCCTTCGCGAAGATGGACCAGAGCGAGGTTCGCATCAATATCGTCCATGCAGCCGTCGGCGGCATCACCGAGACCGACGTCACCCTGGCTGCGGCCTCCAACGCCATCATCATCGGCTTCAACGTCCGCCCGACCGGCAAGACCCGCGAGGTCGCCGAGCGCGAGGGCGTCGATATTCGTCTCTATCGTGTTATCTACCAGGCCATCGAGGACATCAACGCTGCACGCGTCGGCCTCCTTTCGCCTGATATCGTCGAGGAAGACACCGGCATCGCCGAGGTCCGCGAGACCTTCCGCGTGCCCAAGGTCGGCGTTATCGCCGGTTGTTACGTCACCGAGGGCGAGATCCATCGCGACGACAAGGTCCGCATCGTCCGTGACGGCACGGTCATCTACGAAGGCACCATCGATTCGCTTCGTCGCTTCAAGGACGACGTCAAGAGCGTTGCCCGCAACTACGAGTGCGGCATCGGTATCGCCGGCTACCAGGATATCCATATCGGCGACACCATCGAGGGTTATCGCGTCGTCGAGGTCGAGAGGACTGAGTAATGAAACAGTCTCCTTCCTCCCGCCGTGTCAACGAGCAGCTTCGTGAAGTGGTGTCGAGCATCATCTTGTTCGAGATGTCCGACCCGCGTCTGGAGCGCGTGACCATTACCGGTTGCGAAGTGAGCTTCGACCGCTCCGTTGCCAACGTCTTCTACACCACGGATAAGTCCGAATACGTTGCCTGCGCTGACGCCCTTCAGCGCAGCGCGGGCCGTATTCGCTCGCTGGTTGCACGCCGCCTTCCCTGGCGTGTTTCTCCCGAGCTGCGTTTTGTGCTCGACTCCTCGGTCGATCAGGCTGAGCGTATCGGTGCTGTGCTGGCAAAAGAAGCTCAGCGAAATGCGGCAACCGCCGAAGACGAGCCCGAGGATTAAGCTTGATCACCCCTCAGACAAATATCACCTTGGCCGAAATGGCCGATCAGCTCAAAGCCTTCTCAAGCTTCGCCATCTGCGGACACGTGAACCCAGATGGCGACTGCTTGGGTTCCGAGCTTGCATTGGCTCATGCACTCAAGTCCCAAGGCAAGTCAGTTGTTTGCCTTTTGGCCAAACCGGAGCCGATTCCTCACAACTTAAAATTCCTTCCGGGTTCCGAGTGGCTTGTGTATCCCGACTCCTGCACGGAAACCCCCGAATGCTTCATCGGCGTCGACGTTCCCACGGCCGATAGGTTAGGGGAGGCCGCGGAAGTCCTGAAAAAGGCCAGCGCAAGCTTCACCATCGACCACCATACAAGTGAAACAACTTACGCCGAGCAAGTCTACGTCGACCCCGATAGCCCAAGCGCTTCCATGATCGTTTGGGAGCTTGTCTCTAAGATGTCGGCCCAGTCTAAGGAAGCAGCCCAGTGTGCGCTTACCGGCGTCATAACCGACACCGGTCGTTTCGCGCATCAGAACACCACGCCTGGGGCTTTCCTAGCAGCGGCGAGCATGATGGAACAAGGTGCCGACCCGACCATCATCGCTCGTGAGTTCTTCCAGAACCGTCGCGTCCAGAGCATTCGCTTGGAGCAGGTGATGTACTCGCATATGAGGATCAACCAGAATGGCGCATTCGCCCACTCCTGGCTCTCCAACGCAGATTTCGCCGAATGCGATGCCGTCAAAGCGGATGCCGAGCCCTTCATCGACTCCCTAAGGGACATCGAGGGCGTACGCGTTGCTCTTATCCTTAAAGAGAACTCCGACGGCACCGTCCGCGGTAGTCTTCGCGCAAAGGATTCCACCAACGTGGCTCAGATAGCCAAGCACTACGGCGGCGGCGGGCACGTGGCTGCAGCCGGCTTCACTTACAAAGGCTCTCTTGAAGATGCCGTCCATGAAGTTCCCGGTTTCGTCTGCAGCACCTGCTTCGGCAGAAAGGCGCAATAAACCCATGGCTAAAAAACGAGGTACTTCGGGTATTTCCCGCATTATCGCGATCGATAAGCCGGTGGGTAAATCTTCCCATGACATGGTTAATGCTGTAAGGCGCATCTACGATGAGCGCAGGGTAGGGCATACCGGCACGCTTGACCCCTTGGCCTCAGGCGTATTGACCATCTGCGTAGGCCCCGCTGCCCGCCTTGATGCCTATCTTGTCGACCACGACAAGAGCTACGTCATGGACATCGTTTTCGGCTACTCAACCACAACAGACGATGCCGAAGGGGAGCTGCTTGAAACGGCTAAGCCTGATCAGAAGCTCTTCGATAGCTCCTTCGCCGAAGAAACCGTTCGTGGCTTGGTGGGTAAATCCATCCAGGTACCTCCCGCCTATTCGGCTATCAAGGTAAACGGGACGAAAGCCTACGAAGCAGCGCGCAAGGGCCAAGACATCGTGCTTGAAGCTCGACCTTTCGAGATTTACGAAGCGCGTCTTGAGGCACTTGACGTACGTACCGAAAGCAACGGCGACAGGCTCCCCGTCTGGCGCGTCTTCATGCACGTTTCCAAAGGGACCTACATGCGCTCCATTGCCCGCGACCTTGGGCGCAAGCTTGGTTGCCCCGCACATTGCGGAGCGCTTCGCAGAACGCAGGTTGGCAAGCTCGACATCTCAGACTGCGTAAGCATCGAGGAGCTTCAGGCCGAGCCAAATGTCTCGGTCGTGGATCCTTTGCTCCTGCTGGGCATTCGTTGGGCATTTGCCAACGATTACGAGCAAAAAATCGCAAACGGCGCGCTGTTGAGTCCACGGGCGATCAAGCTTAATGAGCCGATCGAAGAGGACATTTTCTCGGCCATATGCTGCACCTCGAGCGTCTTCCCCAGCACACGTCCGTTGGAAGATGGCGAGGTCATAGGCCTTTGCGTTGGACATGAGCTCCGCGCACTATACGTTTATCAAGAGTCAAAGAATCGATTGAAACCGCAATGCGTGTTTGCACAAGGAGTCGAACGTGGCACAGGTTTATAAAGTAAATGAATCTTTTGATTATTCGCTGTTCCTTGGTTCGTCGTGCGCTTTCGGCGTTTTCGATGGCGTTCACATGGGTCACAAATTCCTTCTAGAATGCGCAAAGAACACGGCAACGATCGACAACGGTGCCTCCATCGCGCTCACCTTCGACCGCGACCCCGACGAGGTTTTTAATCCCAATCGCCTGAAGAAGCTCCTTACCAATGAAGCGCGCATTCAGCAGCTCGCTTCCTGCGGCGTCGACTACGTGGTCGTTCTTCCCTTTACCCTTGAGTTTGCTGGCATGACCCCTAACGAGTTCCTTGAAGCTACCTTCAATGGTCATGCACCGAGCCATCTGCACGTTGGCTCCGACTTCCGTTTCGGTTGCAGGGCAGCCGGAACCGTGAAGGAACTCAGGCAGTGGGCGCACGACCAGGGCACCACCATCGATGCTCATCACTTGCAAGCTGCCGATGGAGCAACCATCACCGCCACGCGTATTCGCGGCCTGCTCTCAAAACACGATTTAGTTGAGGCGAGGAAGCTTCTTGGCCGCCCCTATGCCATCACCGAAAAAGTGATTTCCGGGCGAGGGGAGGGACGCGACATGGGCTTCAAGACCGCAAATCTCCAAATTCCCGATCAGCGTAAAGCTATCGATGATGGCGTTTACTCCTGCTACGCAATCGTGGACGGCAAGCCCTATCGCGCTGCCGTTTCCGTTGGCGTGGCGCCAAGCTTCGAAAACGCTCAGGCCAATTGCGAGGTTCATATCCTCGATTTCACTGGCGACATCTACGGTGACACAATCGGCGTGCAGTTCATGGAGTATCTGCGTCCCATGATCAAGTTCGAATCCACCGAAGAGCTCATTCAAACGGTTATGGGCAACATCGCCCATACCCGCGAAAGTTTAGCCCTGTAAAAGGATAAAACCCAAAGGCCTCAACCGAAAATCTTGAGTTTCACCTGTTCCTTGGGAAGCTCGCAACCGAGCCAGAGCCTTTGTGCCACCGCTGCCTGGTTCAGCAACGGATCCAAGCCTTCCACTGTTTTGCATCCCGCTTTCTTGGCGCAGGCCAAAAGCGCCGTTATGCGTGGGTTGTAATTGGCATCAACCACAGTTAGCCCTTTGATTATGGTAGCTGCAGGAACCGGCAAAACGCCCAAGGTATCACCCACTCCTATACGGGACCCGTTGCAAAGAACATCGTAGCCTTCGAAGTAGGTCGCATCTTCAGGAATGGAATCCAAGGAGTGCAGCTCAAATTCGACGTCTAGAGCGCCTTCAAGCCCGGACAGCCAGGCTTCTTCCTGTTTCATATGCTCACCAGGGCAAAGAACAAGAATCTTGCTTGCCCCATCAAGAGCGGCCTGGACGATCCAGGAAGGCCCCTCGGCACCATCGTCGACAATCACCAAACGTGCTCCAGGAAACGCGATGCCCGCGTTACGTAAGGATTCCGTGAAACCAAGCCCATCGGTGTTGTAGCCTACCAAATGCCCGTTCGCATCTTGAACCACGCAATTGACGCTTTGCATCAAGCGTGCCGCATCCGTTAGTTCATCGAGGTAGCCGATAATTGCGCTCTTGTGCGGCACGCCAACCGAATAACCCGTGACGCCCAACGCCTTCAAGCCGGCTACCGCCTCTCCCAAGGAATCTGGAAGAACGTCGTAGGCCATGAAACGAGCATCTAGAGACAAAGCCTCAAACGAAGCGTTCTGCAGGGCAGGGGATGAGGACCCCGCCACAGGATGGGCGATAAGGCAAAAGGTTTTCGTTGTGCCGGAAATGGAATTGAACATGGCTTCCTCCAAAAAACGCTTTAGCTATGAACATTCTTATAAATTATTCTAGATAAGCTTAGAATCAAAAACCAAAACGCAAGCTTTGAAGGGGTGAAAATGGCCGGTTTTTCCGAAGAGGATATTCGCCGTGTTCGCGAGGCCAACGACCTCGTCGATCTGTTCTCGGAAAGAACCCAGATGAGGCAGCGCGGCCGTGATTTCTGGTGCTGCTGTCCCTTTCATCAGGAAAAAACCCCATCTTGCAAGGTTGATCCCGTCACTCAAACCTGGCACTGCTTCGGCTGCGGCGAAGGGGGCGACGCCATCACCTACATTCGCAAGCTCGACGACGTCGATTTCGTCGATGCGGTTAGGTTTTTGGCACGCCGAGCCAACATCGAACTCAAGGAATCACCGCAGGAACGCCTTGGCAAAAGCAAGAAAGCGCGCGTCAAGGCCGTCTGCAAGGAAACGGCCGATTTCTACCATGGCCTGCTTCTACGCTCCGTTGAATCAGGCGCAACGCATGCGCGCGACTACTTGGCGGGCAGAAACCTTGGCGGCGACATCCCTCACAAGTGGATGCTCGGCTACGCGCCTGGACACCGCCAGCTTGTCACGCACCTTCGCTCCCTGGGCTTCAGCGATAGGGAAATGATCGATGCGAACGTCGCTCTCCAAGGTAGGGACGGCCGCGGCATCAACGACCGCTTCTTCGAACGCGTGATGTTTCCCATCAACGACGTGCGTGGCGAGGTGATCGCATTCGGCGGTCGCGTAATCGGCACCGGGGAACCTAAATATCTCAATTCCGGCGACACGCCGGTGTTCCATAAGTCCGAGGTACTTTTCGCCCTTGACAAGGCAAAAGCAAGCATGGCTTCAACGGGCGACGCCATCATCTGCGAAGGCTACACCGACGTCATCGCCATGCACGAGGCGGGCTTCACCAATACCGTGGCCACACTGGGAACCTCGCTTACCCGACAGCATATCCGCCTTCTATCGCATCACGCGAAGAAACGCATCATCTATCTTTTCGATGGCGATGAAGCGGGTCAGCGTGCTGCAGACCGCGCCTTAAGCTTCATAGACGCCTCGGTGACGCCCGAATCGGGCTCGTCCAAAGTCGACCTCTTCGCCGTGACCTTGCCCAACAATCAAGACCCGGCCGAGTTTTTGGCAGCAGAAGGCCAAGAAGCTTTGCTCGCCATCCTGAACGAGGCCACTCCCTTAATCAAATACGGAATAGAGCGCCGCCTGGCCAAATACGACATCGACACGCCGGAAGGGCGTTCACGCGCAACAGTGGACGCCTTAAGCGTGCTTGCAC